>VBGG01000465.1 GCA_005883405.1 Chloroflexota bacterium
GTTTGCCTGCGCCGCATGGTGATCGACGACCTCTGGGCGAAACTCCCGAAAGACGCTCTCCAGGTCCGCGTCGCGGATGTCGTGCTGGTAGAGCTTTGTCTCAGGATGGACGTTCTTGGGATTACCGGTAGAAAGATCGTCGACGATGGCCACCTCGTGGCCCTGGGCACGGAAGCCGACGGCGACGTGCGAGCCGATGAAGCCAGCGCCGCCGGTGACGAGAATTCGCACGGCTAGAGGTTAACGCCTCTCCCTCTGGGAGAGGCCGCGCGCAGCGCGGGTGAGGGGTGCGTATCTTCGCGAACGTTTGATCTCGTACGCACCCCTCACCCGCGCCCTCTCCCAGAGGGAGAGGGAGTTTTTCTCAATCCGCGGCCATCGCGCGGGCATCGTCAGAGCTGACCACGCCGTCGAGCGCGAGCTGTTCACCGGCGAGCTCGGCGGCGGCCCGAAGGAAGTCGCGGAAAAGTGGATGCGGTCGGTTCGGCCGGCTCTTGAGCTCGGGATGAAACTGGCTGCCGAGCATGAACGGGTGGTCGGGCAGCTCGGCGATCTCGACCAGCCGACCATCGGGCGAGGTGCCTGAAAACATCAGTCCGGCGCTGGCGAGAGCCTCGCGGAACGTGTTGTTGAACTCGTATCGATGCCGGTGGCGCTCGAAGACGATGTTCTCCTCGTAGGCGGCGCACGCCCTCGTGCTCGGCTTGAGCTGGCAGGGGTAGACGCCCAGGCGCATCGTGGCCCCCTTGTCCTCGATGTCGCGTTGCTCAGGCAGCAGGTCGATCACCGGGTAGCGGGTGAACAGGTTGAACTCGGTCGAGTTCGGCTCGTTGGAGCCGAAGACGTGGCGCGCGAACTCGATGCACTGCACCTGCATGCCCAGGCACAGGCCCAGATAGGGCACCTTGTTCTCTCGCGCAAAACGCGCCGCGCGCACTTTGCCCTCCACGCCGCGGTAGCCGAAACCACCTGGCACGACGATGCCGTGCAGGCCTTCGAGCAGCCGCTCCCAATCCTCTTCTGACTGTTCGAGGAGCTGGGCGTCGATGAACTTGACGATCGGCTTGCGATGGTGCGCCCAGGCAGCGTGGTGGATCGCTTCGCGGACGGAGATGTAGGCGTCCTGCAGCTCGACGTACTTGCCGACGACGCCGATGACCACCTCGTCCTTGACGGTGCGCGAGCGGTGCACGAGCTCACGCCAGCCATCCAGGTCGGCCGCACCTGCATGTAGAGCCAGCCGTTCGGCGATGAAGTCTCCCAGGCCGGCCTCCTCCAGGATCAACGGCACGCTGTAGATGGTGTCGGCGGTTTCGAGCGGCACCACCGCCCGCCGATCCACGTCACAGAACAACGCGATCTTGTCGCAGATGTCGTCCGCCACTGGATAGTCCGAGCGGGCACAGATCACATCCGGCTGGATGCCGATCGCGCGTAGCTCTTTCACGCTGTGCTGAGTCGGCTTGGTCTTCAACTCACCAGTCGCGCCGACGTACGGCAGCAGCGTCAGATGCACGAACAGCGTTCGGTCTCGCTCGAGCTCACGATGGATCTGGCGCAGCGCCTCCAGGAACGGCTGACATTCGATGTCGCCGACCGTACCGCCGACCTCGGCGATGATCACCTCGGCGTTGGTCTGGCGAGCGACGAGCTCGATCCGTTCCTTGATCTCGTTCGTGACGTGCGGCACGACCTGGATCGTGCCGCCCAGGAAGTCACCTCGCCGCTCGCGACCGATGACCGCCGAATAGATCTGGCCGGTCGTGACGTTCGACAGGCGCGTCAGGTTCTCGTCGATGAAGCGCTCGTAGTGGCCGAGGTCGAGGTCTGTCTCGGCGCCGTCGTCGGTGACGAAGACTTCGCCGTGCTGATACGGCGACATCGTGCCCGGATCGACGTTGATGTACGGGTCGAGCTTCAGGATGCAGACAGAAATTCCGCGTGCTTTGAGCAATCGGCCGATCGATGCGACCGTGATTCCCTTACCGACCGACGAAACTACTCCACCCGAGACGAAAATGTATTTCGTCGCACGCGACGCACCCGTGTGATCCACGGGCTTACAGCGTAACAGTTGGCCCTGAAGCAAGTCCCGCATTAACGAGCCGCCGGCCGGCTTGGGTCGTGCAAAATCAACCTGTTCGATGCGCTCACGCCTGACAACGCTGGTCGCTTGTGTCGGACTTGTGACCGGGTGTCAGGCTGCGGTGATCCCCCTCCCAGCGGCGCCGACCCCGACACCACTGGTCGTCGAGCCAACCCCGGCTCCGCCAACGCTGACGCCACCGACGCCCGTACCGCCGACGCCGGTGCCGCCGACGCCGGTGCCGCCAACGCGGGTTCCGCCGACGCCGGTTCCGCCGACGGCGGTGCCGACGCCGCGACCGACCCAGGTACCCACGCCAGCAGCCACGGCCACAGCGGCCCCGCCGACACCCACGCCAGATCCGACACGCGTCGCCCAGCAGGTGTACTGCGACGCTGCCTCACCACCGGCCCATCTGCCCTTGCCGCCCATCGCGCTGTTCATCCACATCACGCCGCCGGACGTTGCCACCCAACCGACGCCGACCACCGGCGGACCCAGACGCCAGGGCGCCGAGCCTGCGCCGCACGTCAGTGCGCCGCATGTGGCCGTGCTCGACGAGGCCTCCGGTGCGCTGCTGTACGAACAGGACGCGTTCTCGCGTCAGCCGCCGGCCAGCATCACCAAGATCGCGACGACGATCGTCGCGCTCGAACGCGGCGCGGACATCAAGACGGTCTACACCACCACCGTGAGCTCGACGCAGCTGGTCGCGTGCGATGGGTCTTCAGTGATGGGGCTCGAGCCGAACGATCACGTGTCGCTCGAGACCCTGCTGTACGGCATGATGCTGCCGAGCGGCAATGACGCCGCCGAGCAAGTCGCCGTCTTGCTGGGTGGCTCCCGCGAGCGGTACGTGGCGTGGATGAACGAAAAGGTGGCGTCGCTGCACCTGCGCGACACCCACTTCGTCACCCCGAGCGGCATTGATGCCGACGAGCACTACTCCAGCGCCTACGACATGGCGCTGCTGGCGCGCGATGCCATGCAGAATCCCGAGTTCCGCAAGATCGTCGCGACGTCATATTTCGTGAGCGACGACTACTACATGCACAATCTCAATCCGCTGCTGGGCATGTATGACGGGGCCGACGGGGTCAAGATCGGCTACACCGAGATCGCCGGCCGCACCATCGTCGCCTCGGCCACCCGCGATGGCCACCGAACGTACGTCTCGCTGATGGGCAGCCGCAACCTGGCGGCTGACTCCCGCGAGTTGTTCGACTGGGTCTGGAAGACCTATCGCTGGTAGCGCTGCCTCGGCGATTCAGGTAGCCGAAAGCGAGCCGACAAACCCGCCGAAGGCCGCGCCCGTCAGGCCGACGGCAACGATCATCGCCAGCGGGTTCATGCCCAGACCCTGGGCGCCTGTCAGCTGCGGGACCAGCATCGCGCCCACCAGACCGAGGCCGACGCCCAGCGCCAGGCCGACGCCCATGCCGCGCGCGGCGCCGAGCTCGGAGACGCGACTGGCTTGCAGATCCTCGCCGGCGGACGTGTGCAGCGCCTCGTCGATAAACAACTCAGCCGAGCCCCAGGTCACGCCGAGAACCGCGCCGTAGACCACGTGCAGGATCAGGTTGCCCACGATCGGCAACGGGCCAGCGCCCAGGCTGAACCCGAGAAAGCCGCCGCCCACCAGAGGCATGAACACCAGCAGCGAAAACAGCCATGGGATCATGGCGAAGCGGACGCCACGCTCCCAGGCCTTGCCCTGGACTCTCTGCTCGAACACGAGCGCGTACAGCAGCGCCCAGATCAGCCCGCCAACGAAGAAGATGGCCGTCGCGGCGTAGAGATTCGGGCCAGCGATGTCGATGAAGGGGTTGCTCGTCAGGCCCTGGAACCATGTGGCCAGCAGCGGTATGGGCAGATGGCTCAGCACAACCGCGGCGACGAAGGCCACGGCAAAAGCGAGCACCATCGCCACCGAGGCCACGAATCCAGCCAGCAGCGCCAGAACGAAGGTGTTGCCGGCCACACCTACCCGACCTTGCAAGAGTAGCTCTCGACCATCCTTCATCCCAGCGGGCCTCCGCGCTTGGTATGTGACAAGCTACCGCAGAAAGGTGCCTGCGTCCACATACCCGTATGGCCACTCCCTCTCCCAGAGGGAGAGGCGGTAGCCGCCTACACCCGCTCGAAACGTTCGACGTCGAGCACGAATATCGTCGCGCCGCCGACCTCGACTTCTACGGGGTAGGGCAGGAAGAACTCGCCGGGCTCCATGACGGCAGGGATCGCCGTGATCTGCTGCTGGCGGGTCGTGCAATTTTCACGGATGGTGTGTAGGACCGTGTCCACGTCTGCGTCTTCAACGCCGATGAAGATGGTCGCGTTGGCCTCGCGCAGGAAGCCCCCGGCCGTTTTGATGCGCGTGGCTCGGAAGCCGCGGTTCGAGAGCTGCGACAGCAGTCCGCTGGCGTCCTCGGACTGCACTACGGCGAGGACGAGCTTCACGACTCCAGACCCATCCGCGGCGCGACCGCCGCCCAGATGTGGTCGGCCAGCTCCTCAGGCGGCCGCGAGGCGTCGAAAC
>VBGG01000467.1 GCA_005883405.1 Chloroflexota bacterium
CGCTTGATCCTCGTTCTTGGTCTGAGCGAGGGCAAAGACGCGCGCGGCGTCGTCGGAGCGCTGGCGCCACACGCCAGCAAGATCTACCTGACGCGCTCCAAGCACGAGCGCGCCGCTCTGCCAATGGCGCTCGAGCCGCTGGTGCGTTCGGTGGCGCCTCGCGCCGATGTCGCCATCCGCGAAGACGCGTCGAGCGCGTTCGAGGCAGCCGCGGCCGCGGCGGGACGCGACGACACGGTGCTCGTAACCGGCTCACTCTTCCTGGTCGGGGAAGCGCTGGTGTGGTGGCGCCGCTCGCCTCGGTGATCGTGCCAAGCCTGAACGGGGCGCACCTTCTGCCCGACTGCCTGGACTCGCTCGTCAGCCAGACCTATCCACGCGTAGAGGTCATCCTGGCGGATGGCGCCTCCACCGACGGCACAGTGGCCCTGCTCGACAACCGTTACCCGAACGTTCGAGTGCTGCGTCTGAGGCGAAATGGCGGCTTTGCAGGCAACGTCAACGCCGGACTTCGCGCGGCGCGCGGCGATGTGCTGTGCCTGTTGAACAATGACGCGCGAACCGAGCCCGACTGGGTTGCGACCTGTGTCGAAACCCTGCAAGACCACCCTGAGCTCGGCTCAGTCGCCAGCAAGGTGTTGTTTGCGGACGGCCGCACGCTGAACAGCGCGGGCGATGCGTTCTGTCGCGACGGGGCCGCCAGGCAGCGCGGCGTGGGCCAGCCCGACGGTCCAGGCTGGAATCAGCCCGAAGCGGTCTTCGGCGCGATGGGCGGCGCAGCGGCGTATCGCCGCGCTATGCTGGCCGACGTCGGGCTGCTCGACGAAGCGTTCTTCATGTACCTGGAGGACGTCGATCTCGCGTTTCGAGCGCAACTCCTCGGCTGGGGCTGCTTGTACCAGCCTCGGGCGCGCGTGTATCACCGCGGTAGCGCCAGCGGCGGCGGCAAACTGGCGTCGTATTACAACGGCCGCAATCTGATTCGTCTGCTCGCCAAAGATCTGCCGAGTGGTCTCGTGCCTACTATGCTGCCGGGTATCCTGCGTTATCAGGCCACGCGTGCCCGCGAGGCGCTGGCGGCGTGGCGCGGTTCAGCAGCGCGCGCCACGCTGCGCGGCCAGGTCACTGGTCTTGCCGGCTTACCTCGGCACCTGGCCGACCGGCCGCCGGTCCAGCGGCGTCGACGTGTATCGGACCGCGTGCTGTACGACATGCTGAGTCCTGGAGCGCTCTCGTGAGCCCCAGGCTGTCGCTGATCATCCCTGCCTACAACGAGCAAGCGCGTCTGCCATACACGCTGTCCGAGCTCGAGGCATACATCTGCCGTGAGCAGATCGACTGCGAGGTCGTCGTGGTCGATAACGGCTCGCAGGATGCAACCTCAGCCGTGGTGCAGCAGGCGTCCGTCTTGCGCACCGATCGGCGGGGCAAGGGCTGCGCGGTCCGTTCAGGCGCGCTGGCCGCGCACGGGGACGTGGTGCTGTTCGCCGACGCCGATCTGTCGTGGTCGGTGGAGGATCTGCCGCGCTTCGTGGATCTCGTCGACGACCGCACGCCGATCGTCATCGGCTCGCGCGAGGGCATCGGCGCGCGCCGCATCGGCGAACCCGCCTATCGGCATCTGATGGGCCGTGCGTTCAATCGCGTGGTGCAGGCGCTGGCCGTGCCGGGCATCGAGGACTCACAGTGCGGCTTCAAGGCGTTCCGGGCTGACGCTGCGCGGGCGATCTTCCGTCGTCAGCGCATCGACGGCTTCGGCTTCGATGTGGAGGTCCTCTACCTGGCGCGCCGGCTCGGCTTCTCAGTGCAGGTCGTGCCGTTGCGCTGGGAACACAAGTCGAACAGCCGGGTGGCACCCATCCGCGACACGCTGCTGATGCTCTCGGACGTGGTGTGGGTACGCGTGAACGGGTGGCGCGGTGCTTACGACTGAGGCTCGGTGACGGTCGTTTCGACGATTTTCAGCAGGTAGTCGAGATCGAACGGTTTGCGGATCAGGGCGCGCGCGCCGAGCTCCTCGGCGGTCGTGTCCGCTGCCCACGTGCGACCGGTCAGCAGCACGACGGGCAGATACGAGCACAGCTGGCGGATCTCCTGACGGTCACTGTCCGGCAGCGTGCGCTGGCTGCCGCCCCAGAAGTCGGCGACCACAACATCGGCCGCGCCACTGGCGGCCGCCTCGAGGACCTGCTCGAAGCTGTCGCAGGCGTGCACCTCGAAGCCTTCGCCGCCGAGCGCTTCCAGGAGCAGGTCGCGCAGAGCGAGGTCGTCCTCGAGCAATAGCGCTCGGTGGCGGGTCATGGCCGGTGCGGCTATTCTGGCATGCCGCTTGCCTATGCGTTTCAACACAACACATGCGTTCTCGTGCAACAACACAGCGGCTCAGTGATGCTTATGACGTGCTTCTGGACGGCGGCGCAGACGAGTCACTCAAGCCTTTTCGCGAAGTCATGTGTGAGCCAACACGTACTCAGATCGTTCGCGCCTTGAGCGCCGGGCCGCTGTCAGTGGGCGACCTGGCGTCCATTCTCCGTCGCAGCAAGTCGGCGACGAGCCAGCATCTGCATGTCCTGCGTGAGGCCGGGGTCGTCTCAGCGCGGCGGACTGGACGCGTCGTCAACTACAGTCTGACAACCGCACCCATGGTCGAGGCCGCGGTCGAGGTGCTCGATCGCGCCGCGGCGATCTCCGCGGTTTAACCCTGCGGCACGCTGCACAGCGTGTTCGCTTCGATCGTGACGCCGAGCCCCTGAAGGGTGGCTAGCTGCGGTCCGGCCTGGCTGACAACCTGCGGCTGAAGCTGCGCGCAGGCTCCGCGTAGCTGGCCGGTCATGCCGTACTGGTCCCACAGCTGATTGCCGAGGCGAGCCAGGGGCGCATTCGCGTCGCGCTTCTGCAGCGCATCCAGGTGCGCGTGGCCGTCGTCTTCGCGACCACTGGCCAGCAGCGCCACCATCGCGCGAAAATCAGCCAGGTCGTCGATCGCCGAGCGTGCAGCGGGAGACTCGCCCGTCGGCGGGGTGTTGAGAACACGGTCGTACAGACCCGCCGCGCGTTCGAGATCGCCACTGCGAAACGCCGTGTTGGCCGCATTCAGCGCCTCGACGCGCGAGCTGGCCGCCGAGGGAGCCGTCGCCGTTGGAGCAACGGTTGGCGCCGCGACAGGGAAGCTCGTCGGCGTGGGCGCGGCAAGCACGGTCGTGGGTGTCGGCGCAGGGGCGGTCGTCGGCGTCGGGGCCGGCGGCGCCACGGGCCCGCAGCCATGCAACACCACCGCCACCCCCAGTGGAAACCACCGCGCAACGCGCAACGCGCAACGCGCAACCCGGAACTCGGAACGCGGAACCCGGAACTGCCGAGAAGGCATGGCTGAGACTAACACCGTGTTAGCCTCTCGACCGAAGCCGTGCAGCAAGCGCATATCCGCAACTTCGTGATCATTGCCCACATCGATCACGGCAAGTCCACCCTCGCCGACCGGCTGCTCGAACGGACCGGAACGCTCGCGCAACGCGAGATGACGGCGCAGGTGCTCGACGCCATGGACCTGGAGCGCGAGAAGGGCATCACGATCAAAGCCAAGGCGGTGCGCATGCAGTATCGGGCGGCTGACGGCGAGTTCTATCAGCTCAACCTGATCGATACGCCCGGCCACGTCGACTTTACGTACGAGGTTTCGCGCGCGCTGGCTGCCTGCGAGGGCGCCCTGCTGGTCGTCGACGCTGCGCAGGGGGTTGAAGCCCAAACGCTGGCGAACGTGTACCTGGCGATCGAGCACGACCTGGAGATCGTTCCGATCATCAACAAGATCGACCTGCCCAGCGCACAGCCAGAGATCGTCCGCGAGGAGATCGAGCGCGTCGTTGGTCTACCCGGCGACGACTGCATCCTGGCGTCGGCCAAAGAAGGCATCGGCGTCGACGAGATCCTCGAAGCGATCGTGCGACGTATTCCGCCACCCGGCGGCGACCGCGACGCGCCGTTACGGGCGCTGATCTTCGATTCCCACTACGACCCGTACAAGGGCGTGATCGCGTACTGCCGCTTCATGGATGGTGACGCACGCGCGGGCGAGCCGGTACGGATGATGTCCAACGGGGTACGCGGCGAAGCGATGGAGGTCGGCATCTTTCACCCGAGCATGATCGCGATCGGCTGCCTCGAGGCTGGCGAGGTGGGCTATATCGCCACCGGGCTCAAGGACGTGCGCGATGTGCGCGTCGGCGACACCATCACCTCTGACTCGCGTCCAGCCGCCGACGCGTTGCCCGGGTATCGGCCAGCCAAGTCGATGGTCTTCGCCGGCCTGTACCCGACCAACGGTGACGAGTACCCGCTGCTCCGTGAGGCGCTCGAGCGTCTGAAGCTCAACGACGCGTCCCTGGTGTACGAGCCCGAAAGCTCGGTCGCCCTCGGTTTTGGCTTCCGCTGTGGATTTCTCGGCATGCTGCACATGGAGATCATTCGCGAGCGGCTGGAACGCGAGTACAACCTCGAGCTGCTGATCACCGCGCCCAGCGTGGAATACCACGTCTTCTTGCAGGATGGCTCGGTGCGCGACGTCGAGAACCCGGCCGAGCTGCCCTCGCCAGGTACGTTCGAGCGCGTCGAGGAGCCGTGGGTGGATCTGTCGATCATCTCGCCGAGCCGCTACATCGGGCCGATCATGGAGCTGGTCCAGGCGCGGCGCGGCACCTTTGGCAAGACGGAGTACGTGGACGAGCAGCGCGTGCTGCTCACCTATCAGATGCCGCTAGCTGAGCTGATCATCGACTTTTACGATCAGCTCAAGACGCGTACGCAGGGCTACGCCAGCCTGGACTACCACTACGCCGACTACCGCCCGTCCGATCTGGTCAAACTTGACGTGCTGGTCAACGGCCAACCTGTCGATGCGCTCAGCATGATCATCCACCAGGACAAGGCGTACCACCAGGGGCGCGCACTGATCGAGAAGCTCCGCCAGCTGATCCCGCGGCAGATGTTCGACGTGCCACTACAGGCGGCCATCGGCGGCAAGATCATCGCGCGCGAGACGATTCGCGCCATGCGCAAGAACGTCCTGGCCAAGTGCTACGGCGGTGACGTGACCCGCAAGCGCAACCTGCACGAGAAACAGGCCGAAGGCAAAAAACGCATGAAGCGACTGGGCCAGGTCGAGATCCCGCAGGAAGCCTTCATGGCGGTGCTCTCGCTTCGGGACTGATGTCGTGACGCGTATTTCTCCCTCTCCCAGAGGGAGAGGCGGTAGTCTTGCCGCCGAGCTGAAGGAGTTCGCGCGGTCGGTCGGGTTTCACCTGGTCGGCATCACCAGCGCGGCACCGTTCCCCCAGGCGGAGCTCGACATAACACGTTGGCTGGCGGAGGGCCACCAGGGCGAGATGGCGTGGCTTACTGACGCGCGAGCTCGCCTGGCGTGTCGACCCGATGAGCTCCTGCCGGGGGCGCGCTCACTGGTGGTCGTCGGCGTCTCGTATCGCACCCAGGAGCCAGACCCTGATGACGAAGGCGGCCGGATCGCCCGCTATGCCTGGGGCGACGACTACCACGACGTCATGAAGACCCGCCTGCGAGCGCTCGGTTCTTTTCTGGACGAGCGCGTCGGCGGCGATTCGAGGTCACGCGTGTTCGTCGACGACGGACCGCTGGTCGAACGCGACGCCGCGGTAAGAGCGGGCCTCGGCTTCCGCGGCAAGAACACCAACCTGCTCACGCCGATTGGCTCCTTCGTCTTCCTGGGCGCGCTGCTCACCGACGTGGAGCTGGAGTTTGACGCCCCGATCACGAGGGACTGTGGCTCGTGCAGGCTGTGCATCGACGCCTGCCCCACCGACGCGCTGGACCAGGCCTACCATTTGGCCGCTGAACGCTGCATCGCGTATCTCACGATCGAGCACCGTGGCCCGATCGCCGAGGCGCTTCGGGCGAAGGTCGGCGAATGGGTCTTCGGCTGCGACATCTGCCAGGAGGTGTGTCCCTACAACGCCTCGACGCGTGGTCGGCCACGCGGCTGGACGGAGTTCGAGCCCCGCCACGGTACCCGCCTCAACCTGGAGCGCGTACTCGAGATGGACGACGCCGCATTCCGCGAGGTCTTCCGCGGCTCACCGATCAAACGCACCCGACGCCGCGGCCTGGCGCGCAACGCGGCGATCGCGCTGGGCAACACACAACCAGCCGCGGCGCGCGCGGTGCTGGAGCACGCCGCTGCCGGCGACCCGGACGCCGTCGTCCGAGAGGCCGCCGAGTGGGCCCTTATGCGGCCGCGGACGACCTGAGCGCCTGCGCCTGTTGCCTCACGTGTTGCATGTGCGCCGCGATGATCGCCCGCAGCTGCTGGCTATGCGTCGCCGCGTCGATGAGTCGGTGCAGCACCACAGAAGTCGGTTCGTCGGCCGCCAGCCGGTAGCTCACGTCATCGGGAGCCGCGGACAGCAGGATCTCGAGCACACCATCTGCCACGAGCTCGGCGAGCGACTGGCTGATCTCCTGCCGCTGTCGGTGGCATCTGCGCGCCAGCTGCTCGGCGCGCGTCCAGGCTCCGTCCTGGCCAGCCATGACTCGGAGCACCTCCCACTTCACCGGGGAGGTCACGTGGCACTTGACAAAAGCGAGCAGCGCCGGATCCAGCTGCTCCATGCCGGGTGTAAAGAACATGTGTGCCTCACATCATCGTGAAGGACTTTTTTGGAGCGGTCGCCGCTGACCACGCCAGCTCCATTGTATCGCACGACGGGTGCCAGGGGAACACTAATTTCCGTAGGTCCCCGGCGTGCGATCGTCGAGATGCGGTAGCGCTTCTACGGGTTTGGCGTCGGCGTACCCGTACCCGTGACGGCGGGGGTGGCCGCGGGGGTGTTGGTCGGTGGTGGCGGCGTGGGCGTAGGCGGCTCCTTGGGATCGGCTAACAGCCGCTCGAGATCGGTGGCGACCTGGTCGGCGATCACGTAGACGTCGGGCGCATCCGCCTTCTTCGCGTACGTGCCGGTCTGGACCGGCGTCTTGTTGCCGATGTCCAGCTCATACTTCGTCCCGTCGTCGAGCGTGGCGCTCGCCGTGTCCTTTGGCGAGTCGAGCCCGTACTGTGACAGGTCCGTGCCAGGGTTATCGACCGCGCGCGTGGCCTTGAGCTGACTCATACGCACGATCAGGCTGGTGAACGACGATTTGTTGGCAGGGTCGCCCGTCCCGGCAACCACCCACGTATCGCCCTGTTTCTGGATCTGGACCGATTTGTCCGCCTGGTGCAGCTCGAACGCGGTGACCTTCGAGTCGTCGAACGAGAAGATCTGCGGCTGCTGGCTGGCAGTGGTCGTGGCGGTTGCGTTCGCCTGGGCGGCGGACGTCGGACCGATGTTGAACTTGTCCAGTCCGAAAACCAGCACGCCAAGAATGACGGCAACGGCCAAAAAGCCGATGGTGACGCGGAGATTCATCTGGCTGTGTGGGTCAGTCTTCTAGCGCCGCGTCCACCAGACCGCCGCGCCCGCCGCCAGCACCGCCAGCGGCAGGAACAGGAAACTGGAGTACGCGATCATGTTCATCTGCGTGCCTGTCAGCACCAACGTGCGGGGGGTATTGTCGGGCGCGCGGACGTTGATCAGGTTGTCCTCCTCCGCCACCCAGTTCGCGGCGTTGAGGAAGAGCGTCTGGTTACCCGGCACCTGCTGGAGCGAGTTGTTCGAGATCAGGTCCGGCGAGCCGATCAGCACCAGGCGCGTGGACGAAGAAGTAGTTGCGCCGCTCGTCGCGCTGGAGCTCGGCCCGGCCCCGACCGCGACCGCCAGTGCCAATGGCCCCTTTGGATCGGAATCCTGTCGCTGGAGCTGCTGTGTACTCGTATTGCCCCAGCTCGTGTCTGACGACTGCGCCAGAGGCGTGATGGTCATGCCAGCGGGCGGCGTGCTGGGGTACGTGATGTTCGTCGCGAGTGGGAAGAATGTCAGGTCGCGCAGATCCTGGGTGATGGCATGCGTGCCATACGAATCGATGACGACGACACGCGGATCCTGCGACACGCTCTTGGCCGGATCGACGACGACGGTACCCGAGAAGCCGACCTGGTAGTTCTGCAAGAGATCGCTCAGATCAGTCTTCGAGTTTGGGCCGATGATCGCGATCAGCTTCCCGCCACCATCGAGATAGGCCTTGAGCGCATCCTTCTCCTCGGCCAAAAAGGGATTGGTCGCGCCGGCGATGATGACCTCCGATGCGTCGTCCGGAACAGCCCGCGCGGTTACCAGGTTCAGCGTCGCGGTCGCGAAGTTGTCGCGCTCGATGGCTTGCTTGATGGTCCCATAGTCCTGCGGACCGAAACCGTCGAGCGAGCGCTCACCATGTCCACTGGTGAAATAGGCCTTTTTCTCGGGACGTTCGAGCTTGACCAACGCCGTGCTGATATCTTTTTCGGTCGTACCGGTGCTGTTCTGCTTTTTATCCGCCATCTGATAGACGACGGTGCCCGTCGACGTAATACCCGCGGCGATCGCCTCGCTCGGACGCGCCTCGGGATCGATGAATGCGTACGTGAGCTTGCCGCCAGAGCGATTCTGATAGTCGTTGAGCAGCGTCTGGAAATCCTGTTTGCGCGAATCAGAGCTGGTCAGAAACGCGGTGACCTTGACGGGCTGGGGTAGGGCTTCGGCGACCTTGATGCTCTGGTCCGAGAGCGTGAACTGCTTGTTAGCGGTCAGATCAAGTTTCGTCTGATAGCGTGAGCCGAGCACGTTCAGGAATCCGAGGATGATCAGCGCCGCGGCGGCGAGGACGAGGGTGTTCCCCGAGTAGAGCGCGCCGCGCCCGCTCAGCTTGGCCCACACGTCCTCGGGATCGAGCGCGACATAGATGCCCATGAACAGAACGCCCGCGGCGATCAGGATGCGCGGGACCAGGCCGAAATCACCCTGGACGAGCCACGCGCCCAAACCCGCCAGCAGTCCGAAAATGCCGAGCGCGGCGAGCGGGAAGCGTAGGGACTCGATCGAGAAGCCGCGTCGCGATTGAGACAGCGGCGAGGCCATTAGCGGTACCTCCGGGACTGCAGCGACAGCGTGCTGAGCACGATCCCGGCGAGGACCAGGGACAGGTAGTAGATGACATCGTTGCTCTGGATCACGCCCTGCGGAAACGACTGAAAGTGAGTGATGACACTGGCGTAGCTGATGATCGAGCCGATCGTGCCGCCCAGGAACTGACCCAGGTTTTCGCTCAACCACAGAATCAGCAGAAGCGCAAAGGAGACGATGGCGGCCACGATCTGGTTCTGGGTCAGGCTCGATGCCCACAGCCCGATCGACAGAAACGCCGCGGCCTGCAGGAAGATGCCGACATAGCCGGTGATGATCGGGCCGCGGTCAGGATTACCGTAGATGAACAGGAATAGCGGGAACAGCAGGGTCAGCCCGAGCATGACCAGCACGAGCATGACCGAGGCCAGAAACTTGCCCGTGACGATCTCCCACTCCTGAACGGGATTGGTGAGCAGCAGCTCGACCGTGCCAGTGCGCTGTTCCTCGGCCAGCAGCCGCATGCTGATCGCCGGCACGATGAACAGGTACAGCACGCTGACGTTCTGGACGAGTCCGCGTAGCGACGCTTCCCGGCCGTTGGCCAGGATGAGCGCGAACAGGTAGCCCGATAGCGCCAGGAACAGCGCGATGACCACGTACGCCAGAGGCGACAGGAAGTAGCTGCGCAGCTCACGCACCGAAACTGCCCACACGTTTCTCACGCCGCCGCCTCCGTCTCCGGCGTCTCTGTCGTCGTCAGCTGCAGGAAGATCTCTTCGAGGCTGAGATGCGCCGGCCGCAGCTCCATCAGCCCGAAACCGCCCTGCACGACCGCGCTGGCCAGCGCTTCGCGGATGTCGGCCCCGACTTCACTCTGGACGGTGAAGCTAGCCAGACTGCCGGCCGGCGCCTTACCGTTGCCGTCAGACTCCGCCTGCACGCTCAACACGCGCGGCACGGACTTGAGCGTCCGCGTGACCTGTTCGCGCGGACCGCGAACGGTCACGGCGATGCTCTCGGCGCCCTTGAGGCGGCGGTCGAGGTTCTCGGGTGTGTCCTCGGCGACCACGCGTCCATTGGCGATGATGACGATCCGCGAGCAGGTGGCCGCCACCTCGGGCAGGATGTGGGTGCTCAGGATGAGCGTGTGCTCGCCACCCAGTGACCTGATCAGGTTGCGCGTCTCGATGATCTGCTTGGGATCCAGGCCGCTGGTCGGCTCGTCGAGGATGAGCACCGGCGGATCGCCCAGCAGCGCCTGCGCCAGCCCGACGCGTTGCCGAAGGCCTTTCGAGAGTTTGCCGATCTGATCGCCAGCGCGATGAGCGATGCGCGCCTTCTCCATGGCGCGATCGACCTCGCGACGTCGGTCTCGGGCGCCCTTGATTTTGCCCATGAAATCCAGATACGAGCGCACGCTCATGTCTGGATAGAGCGGCACCGTTTCAGGCAAGTAGCCGATGTTGGCGCGGGCCTGCAGCGACTGGGTCGCGACGTCGAAACCTGCCACCTCGGCGCGGCCGCCGGACGGCGGCAGATAGCCGGTGAGGATGCGCATTGTGGTCGTCTTGCCCGCGCCGTTTGGCCCGAGGAAGCCGAGCACTTCGCCTTTGCCGACGTCGAAGGTGACGTCGGCCACCGCGACGCGAGGTCCGTAGTTCCTGGTGAGGTGTTCAACGCGAATCACGCGGCACCACCCCCCGTGAGCAGTCGTGTGTTGGATGACATCTGCGCGAGAAACTTTAGGGTGCGGCGGGGAGTATAGGTTTGGGTTTCTGAGGCAAGCAACGAACTTGCTTGTAAGAGTAGCGTTAACTCTGGATCGAGCCATGCCGAGCCCTTCGATGCCCGACCGCCCACCACGTCTCGCGGTCTACGCGGGAGTCTTCGACCCGCCCACGATGGCCCATATCGAGATCGTCGAGACCGCGCTGCTCATCTTCGACGAGATCGTGGTGGTCGTGGCCCATAACCCGAACAAGCCCAGCGCGCTGTTCTCGCCAGAGGAGCGCGTGCGCCTGTTTGAGGAGTCGCTGTCTGAGACGGTCCGCCCGCGCGTCCGCGTGACCGATTACTCGGGGCTGACCGCCCCCTACGCGGTGAGTCTCGGCGCGTGCGCGCTGGTCCGCGGGATGCGCCCCTACGCCGACGCGGACGCGGAGATCGCCCTGGCGCTGATGAATGAGCGGCTCGCTCCACACCTGCCAACCGTGCTCCTGGTGACGAGTGCCAGGAACGTATGGCTGTCCAGCACGCTGGTACGCGAGACGGCGACCCTCGGCGGCATGATCGTGCCCGGCTCCGTCTCCCCAGCCGTCGAGAAAGCGATTCGCAAGCGATTCAAGCAGTGAACAGGCTGGCCGCGGCACTCGTAGTGCTCGGAGTGCTCGCCTTGGCCTATGCGGGCCTGTGGCAGCTCGGAATCGTGCCGGGTAGTCGCGTCACGCTGCCCGCGCCCGTGGCCCTCGAAAAACCCCGTCCAGCCACGCCGACTGCGATTGCGGTCGCCGTGGCGACGACGCCAATCGCGCTTGGGGTGGCCGTGACGGCTACGTCTCAGATGCTCGCGACGCCCGCGCGGGTCCCTTCCGTTCCGACGTTTGCGCCGCCTCACCTGGCGCCCGCCGACGCGCCCGATCGCGCAGTGGTGGCCGCCAGGCCGCCACCAGGCTACGCGGTGCGCCTGGCAATCCCGGCCATCAAGCTCGATACCGAGGTCAAGCAGGGTGGCATCGTCCAGGATGCCGATGGCAACTCCATCTGGCAGACGCTGCCGTTCGTCGCCGTGCACTACGGCGACCTCACCGCGCGTGTCGGCGAACCCGGCAACGCGGTGATCGCCGGCCATGTGGTGACCCTGAGCGAAGGCAACGTGTTCCGCTTCCTGTACCAGCTCGACATCGATGACCAGGTTCAGGTGTGGGACGACCGTCAGCGCGAATTCGACTACCACGTGGTGGACGTCAAGCTCGTGCCGCCGTCAGATACGTCGGTGATGGCGCCCACGGCCGACGAACGGCTGACGCTGATCACCTGCGGCGGGACGTTCGATCCCGTCAAACGCGAGTTCTCCGATCGCCTGATCGTCACCGCCAGACCCCTCTGAGTTCGAGATCGGTTCGGGCGGATAGACTGGGCGCGTGACGTTTCCTCCGCCCGAGCGTGGCACCGCCGCGACCCAGAACGGGCGTGCTGGTCCAAATGGTCGGGTTGGCCCAGACCCGGCCCACGGCGGGCCGCTGCCGCAAGCGACGTTACCCGAGCTCGTCGGTCGGCTGATCAACGACGTCTCTGATCTTGCCGACCGGCAGATCGAGCTGGCCAAGCAGGAGATTGGCGAGGCCAAGGACGACGCCATCAGGGCGGCTACGCGCATTGCCATCGGCGCCGGCATCGCCGCGGCGGCCGCCTTGCTGCTCACGATCTGGGCCTGGACCGCGTTCATCTGGTTCTTCAATTGGCTCTTCGGCTTTATCTCGTTCCCGACGCCGCTCGGCACCCAATCGCTGGCGTGGGTGGGTTGGCTGCTGGGCGTACTGGTGCCGGCGGGTGCCGCCTGGGTGGCCTACAAGCGCTTCATCCGACGTGGCATCAGCCAGGCCATGGCGATCTGGCCGCCCCTCCCCCGCACGCGGGAGACCCTCAAGGAGGACCTCGAATGGGTGCGACACCTGAGGACACGCAGCGAGAGATAAGCCGCCTGCGCGCCGACATGTCCGCCGCGCTCGAGGAGGTCGAACGCCGCATTCGAGGTGGCCTGCGCGGCGCCGCCACTACCGAAACGCGTATCAGCAGCGTGCGCGCGGGCGAAGACGCGATCAAGCGCGCCCGTGAGAATCCGACGCTGCTGGGCGTCGCCGGCGTGGTGGCTGCCGGAGCGATGGCATATGGCGCCTTCGCGCTGATCAACGGGCTGCGCGAGCGCAATAAGCCGCGCAACCGACTCAGGCGAGGTGTTCGGCAGGTCCGCTCAGAGCTTTCCGAACGCGTCAGCGAGGGTGTCGAACAGTCGCGTCGCCAGCTCGAGCGGGCACTGCCGCATGGCGTGCTGCTGAAGCTCGAGCCCGAACATGGCGGCTACGTGCGTGTGAGCGACGCGCGACTGGAGCCGCCCGCCAAAAAAAGGGGCCAGTCGACGGTGATCAAGAAGTTCATCTGGGCAGCGTTTCTGTCGATCTTCATGGCCGTGGGTAGCGTCCTTGCGCGACGCGTGGCCGACAGCCTCTGGCGTGCCATGGTCCACGAAGAGCCACCGACCGAAAAGAGCAAGGCCGCTTCGTAACCCGTGCTCGCTGGCGACGAGATCCGCCGCATGCACGTTGTCGCCTCACCCGGCGCCGACCAGGTGCAGCCCAACGGAATCGACCTCTCGATCGACGCTATCTGGCGCTTCGTCGACGAGGGGGTGCTCGGCGCGTCCTCGGCCGATCGCCGGCTGCCAGGCCGTGAAGAGCTGGTATTCGATGCCCACGGCTGGCTGTGGCTGGCGCCTGGCACGTACGGCATTCGCTACGCCGAATGGGTCGAGATGCCGCCCTACTGCGGCGGCCTGTGCTTTCCGCGCTCGACGCTGCTGCGCATGGGGCTGCACGTGCCGACTGCAGTCTGGGACGCGGGTTACGCCGGGCGCGGGGAGGGACTGCTGCTGGTGACCAGTCCGCACGGGGTGCGCCTGCAGCATGGCGCGCGCATCGTGCAGCTGGTGTTGTTTCGGCTGAGCGAGGCGCCGGGCTCGGGGTACGCGAGCCGCTATCAGCACGAGAACCGCCGCTGAGCGCTCATTGAGCGCTCAATGTACTGATCGGATGGAAGTGACGGCGGCGCCCGCGCGGCAGTAGTTGCACGGCGGTGGGCCAGCGCACTCGATCCCCACCCCCAGCGCGGTGAGGCCCGCGGCGACCGCGCACAGCGGCAGCCCGACCACATTCAGGTAGCAGCCCTCGAGTCGCTCGACGGGTCGAAACACCTCGTCCTGCACCGCGTAGGCACCCGCTTTGTCGAAGGGCTCGCCACGCGCAATGTACGCCTCGATGTCGGGCTCAGCGTAGCCCCGCATGACCACCGTCGTCGCTACCGCGCCACACCAGCTCATCTCACCCGCCGCACGCAGCGCGACACCGCTCACCACCTGGCGGCCGCGGCCGCGCAGGTGCCGCAGCAGGCGAGCCGCATGCTCGGCGTCAGCTGGTTTGCCAAGGATCTGGCCGTCGGCGACCACCAGCGTATCGGCGGCGAGGATCACATCGTCTGCTTCGGGCTCGACGGCCCGCGCCTTGGCGACGGCCACATTGATCGCTGCTAGCAGCGGATCGGCCAGCAGGTAGGCTGCCTCGTCGAGGTTCACCGCCATCGCGCGCTGCGGCAGCCCGAGCGGCCCCACCAGGGCCCGCCGCCGAGGCGATGCCGAGGCGAGAACCAGTCGCTTCAGGGCCGCAGCCGGGCGATCGCCTCGAGCGCCTCGTCAACCGCGGCATCGTCGATGTGGCGGTGCGCCACCATCCGCACGCCACCCGGGCCCGCGCCACCGGACACGCGCAGCCCACGCTCGCGCAGCGCTTCGGCGAACGAGGCGGCCGTCCGACCCAGACCACTCACGTCGAAGCGCACGATATTGGTCTGGACAGTTGCCAGGTCGATCTGCACGCCGCCTATCCGCGCCAATCCCTCGGCCAGGTTGCGAGCACGCCGGTGATCCTCCGCCAGACGCTCGACACCCTCCTTGAGCGCAAGCAGTCCCGCCGCGGCCAGCACGCCAGCCTGACGCATGCCGCCACCGACCATCTTGCGGTAGCGTCGCGCTTCACCGATCACCGACGTCGATCCGACCAGCACCGAGCCGACCGGCGCCGACAGGCCTTTTGACAGACAGAACGTCAGCGTGTCCGCGTTGCGCGCGAGCACGGCCGGCCTGACATCCAGGGCAACCGCCGCGTTGAAGATGCGTGCGCCGTCGACGTGCACTTTGAGACCGCGCTCGCGCGCCGTCCGCGTGAGCGCCTCCACGTCGTCTGGAGCCAGGATCGTCCCGCCCCCGGCGTTATGCGTGTTTTCGATGGCCAGTAGCGTGGTGCGGGCGTAGTGGACGTTCTCGGGCCTGACCGTGGCGGCCACCTGCTCGGGTGAGAGCTTCCCGTGACGCCCCGCCAGCGCTCGAAGGGTCAGGCCGCCGAGTCGGGCGGCGCCGCCCACTTCCGAGTTGGCGATGTGCGAGCTCGCCTCGGCGATGAGCTCGTCGCCAGGTCGTGTCAGGCTGAGCAGCGCGAGCAGGTTGCCCTGCGTCCCGCTGGCGACGAACAGACCCGCCTCCTTCTCGAACAAACGCGCCGATTCGAGCTCCAGAGCGTTGATGCTCGGATCCTCGCCGAAGACGTCGTCGCCGACCTCGGCGCTCCTCATCGCCTCGCGCATGGCAGGCGTCGGCTGTGTGATCGTGTCGCTGCGGAAGTCCAGACGCAGCGCGGCTTCGACGTCGCTCGACGGCGCCCAGGGGGACGTAAGTGCCATAGGCCGAGCAGTGTAAATGGCGCCGCGCGGGTCGGCTAAAACGCATAATTGGCACCGCCCGTGGTCGCGATCGAGGCGCCGATCGGCGCGAGGCAGTCGACCCGCGTCGGCTGGCTGCTGCGGCTGCCATACCCGGTGCGCAACGCGCTCGGACGCTGGCGCACGCTGTTGAGCATGATCCTCGGCGTTGGCATCGCGCTGAGCATCGGCATGACGCTCCTGGCCGTCATCAGCGCCGAGATGGACATCTTCACCGGCGACTACACCCGCTCGGGCATTGGCCTGTACGTTGCGACGCAGGGCGGCCAGATCGTCGCCAGGCTGCCCGGCGATACGCCAGGCACGATCCAGAACGCACGCACGACGATCGCCCAGATACGTACCTGGCCCGAAGTGCGGACCGCGATCGGCGCGCTGACCTGGACGATGACCCGCGAGGGCGAAGGCCCGCGCCGCCGTGGCCAGCCGACGGAGGTGGTCTCGGTGATCGGTGTCAACGGCGATCCGACACTTGTGCCGGGCATGATCGCCATGGAGAGCGGCCGCTGGTTGCGGGGCGGCAACGAGGTCGTGCTCGGCCGCATGCTGGCCAGTGGCAAATCGCTGAACATCGGCGACGGCCTGCGTCTGAACGGCTCGACGTTCACCGTCGTGGGCATCGGCAACCTGCGTGGGTTCTCGGCATTTGGCCAGAGCTCGGTGGCCTATATGGACTACTCGGCGCTGGTGCAGCGGGCGCAGCTCGGCAACACGCTGAACGTGATCGCGATCCAGACCGAGCAGCCGGACCGCGTGAAGCAACGCCTGGACGACCTGGGCGGGCTGAGCTCGTGGACCCCAGATCAGCTGGTCAGCCAGGCCCAGCAAGCCAACGCCAGCGGGATCGCCATCGACTGGGTGCTGATCACCCTGACGCTCGCCATCGCCGGGCTCTTCGTCAACACGATGCTCGGCCATTCCGTGACCGAGCGACGTGCCGAGTTCGCCGTGCTGCGCGCGATCGGCTTTCCGGCGCTGTGGATTATCCTGACCGTCGCGCTCGAAGCGGTCATGATCACCGTGGCGGCCGGCCTGGTTGCGGTCGCCCTGAGTCTGGGAATGGGCGCATTGATCAACGTGCTTGTGGCAGGGCAATACGGCCTCGAGTCGCTGTACCGCGCCGACGTCCAGCTGTTCCTTCTGATCTTCCTGATGGCGGCCGCGCTGGGCGTCGTATCCGGGGTCTTTCCGGCCCGCAGAGCGGCGTCGGTCGATCCGGTGGAAGTGCTGCGCGAGGTGTAGGCATGCAGCTCGAGATGGACCACGTCTGGCGAACGTACCGCGTTGGCGACAGTGATGTGGTCGCGCTGGGCGACGTCAGCGTGTGCATCCAGTCGGGTGAGCTGGTCGCCGTCGTGGGCCCCTCCGGTTCGGGCAAGAGCACGTTCTTGCAGCTGATCGGCTTGCTCGATTCGCCGAGCGAAGGCGCGGTGCGCTTCGATGGCCAGGACGTCGGGTCGCTGGGCGACGCCGACCGGACGCGCATTCGCCTGCGCGCGCTTGGCTTCGTGTTCCAGCGTTTCCATCTGCTGAATCACCTGACCGCAGTCGAAAACGTCATGCTGCCGCTCGAGGCCGCCGGCGCCGGCACTGTCGAGCGTTACGAGCGCGCCTGCAGCATCCTGGAGTCTGTTGGTCTGGGCGACCGACTGCTGTTTCGACCGGCGCAGCTCTCGGGCGGGCAGCGTCAGCGCGTCGCCGTCGCACGCGCGGTTGCCAACAGCCCGAGCGTTGTGCTGGCTGACGAGCCCACGGGTGAGCTGCACAGTGAAGACACCCACCGCGTGCTCAATCTGTTTCGGGCGCTGAACGCGCAGGGGCGTACCGTGGTGATCGTGACCCATGACCCTGACGTCGCCGCGATCGCCAGGCGCCGCATCGAGATCCGCGATGGGAGTGTCCACGAATGAAAGTGGCGCTACCTGGTCAGGGACCCGGATCGGAGCTGGGGCGCAATGGTGTGCGATCGCGCCGCCCGTCGGTCGGCAACCACCTGCGGCGGTCATCGTGGCGGGTGCGATGGGCAGTCATCGTGGTCGGGCTGCTCGTAGTGGTCGGCCTGGTGGCGAGACAGGCCGCGACGCCGCCGCCTCAAGGGGCCGCCACGGCTACAGCGCCGGTTTCGACTGCTTCGCGCCTGGTCGCCCACGGCGTGGTTGCGCCCGTGAGCCAGGCCCGCGTGGGCTCGCTCGGGGGTGGGGTGCTGCTGCGGCTGAGCGTGGCCCTCGGCGATAACGTCGAGGCGCAGACCGAGCTCGCGCGCGTCCGCGGGCCGTCCGAAGTGGAAGTGCTGACAGCGCCGTTCGCCGGCACGGTCACCGGCGTGTTGGTCCACACGGGCGATACGCTGGTAGCGGGCGCCACGGTCGTCCAGGTGGCCGACCTTTCGCATCTGCAGGTGGAAACGACCGACGTGGATGAGTTCCTGATCGGTCACGTCCAGCGTGGCCAGAGCGTGTCGCTGCAGATCGAGGCGCTGGACCGGCGCGACCTGTCGGGGAGAGTGCGCGCCGTGGCGTTGCAACCGCAGACCACCCCTGGCGGCGACCAGCACTATCCGGTGACCATCGATCTCGGCAGCACCCCAACCGACCTGCGTCCAGGGATGAGCGTTCGGATCACCTTCCCTGAGTAGCACGTTGCGCGACGAGCGACGCGCGGCGGGGGTGACCGCGACGCTCTGGATGCTCGTTGCGGGTCTCATCGGCATGTACCTGCTGCTCTTCGCGATGTGCGCGGCGGGCCGCCTGGCCAGGCCGGCCGACGAGTTCACCTACGGTGAGTCGTGGCTGCTCGATGGGGCTCGGCAGGTGGCGCAGGGGGCCGGCCTGTACGCACCGGCCAACCAGGTTCCGCTGATGCACGTCGCCTATACGCCCCTGTACTACGCTGTCGTCGGCGGGCTGCAGCGCGCTTTCGGCGACGGTGGCTATACGGTTGGGCGTTGGGTGTCCCTGATCGGCACGCTGGTGGGCGCGTCGGCCCTGGCGTGGAGCATGCAGCGCCTGACGGCGCGCTGGTCCGTCGGCTTGCTCGCCGTCGGACTGTTCCTGACCCAGAACTTGACCACTTTGCTTTGGGCGCCGCTGCACAGGGTCGATCCGCTCGCGCTTGGGCTGACCCTGGTCGGACTGGCACTGGCCACGGCCGGTCGCTTTTCCCTGGCAGGCGTCTTCTTCCTGCTGGCGCTGATGACCAAGCAGACGTACGTCGTCGCGCCTCTGGCGGTGGCCGGCGCATTGTGGCCCTGCAAAGCCAGGCTGCTGCGCTTCGCCGCGATCGTCGTCGGCGGCAGCGTCGTTGGCGTAGGGCTCGCGCAGTGGCTGACGCGCGGCTGGTTTCTGTGGCACACCCTGGCGGCCAACAACAATGAGCCCGACCTGACCACGTTTTCGGCGCTGATGGGCAGCTTCATGCAATTCAACGGGCTGCCCGTGCTGGCGGCGTTGGTGTCGTTTGTCTTGCCCGCACGCCCGCCTGTTCGGCCTCACGGCCGAACATATCCAACAGGCTCACCTGGGAATGCGGCCCCGCAAGCTCGTCAGCAGGATATGCGTCAAGCCGCGTTCCCAGGTGAGCGCTTGTGGCGACTGTATCTCGTCGGAACGCTGCTCACCTTGCCGACCATCGCCAAGCTCGGCGCCTCGTCGAACTACTGGCTCGAGCTCACCGCCGCGAGCGCGGCCGCGCTTGCTCTGGCCAGCCATCGGCTGGCAGCCTGGCCGCTTGCCCGACCGCTCGCGCCGACGATCGTCGCCGGCGCGCTGCTCGTCGCCGTTCCCGGCTACCAGGCAACGGCCGTCGAAGCCGCTGCCAACCTGTCCGATCTGATCCAGCCGAC
>VBGG01000466.1 GCA_005883405.1 Chloroflexota bacterium
ATTGACCGTCGACGGCGAACGAGCGCCCGTAAGCGTCGTGCTCGTGGCAGGTTTGTGAAGCTTCGCCTTGGGCGCCGAGGACGAGGCGTGGGCGGACGGATTCTGCTGCTGCTTCAACGGGCTCGCGTACCGCTTCGAAGCCCGTGCCAGCTCCGCGGCAAAGTTCGACGGCCGACTCGCGGCTGCCGGCCCGGCGAGCGCCTGGGCGGGCGACGCGGGCGACGGAGCCGATGTGGGCGAGAACACCCCGTCGGGGAACATGCGCATGGCAGCCAGGCCCAAGGTGTCGTCGCGCATGTTCGCCGCATCTTCGACCGGCAGACGCGCCTGGCCCCAGTACTTGGGGTACCGCTGCAGGCAGCCATTGGTCTTCACCTGACACTAAGACGCGCGCGCCGCCGCCGGGCACGCCGCTTGCATCAACCGCTGGTGAGGGCAGAACACTAGCGCTTCGAAAGGCGCGCACACGCGTGAGGCGAGCGGGTGCGAGCGTTGGGGCGACACGCTCTTCGGGGTCCGCCCGAAGCCGTGCCCGTTTGGGGGCGCTGGTGTTGTCTGCCCTCTTTCTCTGATTTTCCCCCTCTCCCTCTGGGAGAGGGCTGGGGGGAGGGGTGCGTACGGGGGCGTATCGGCCCGCCGTAACGCAATCGTCACCCGCGGCCGGTCCCGCGGTACGCGTTTCGACCGTTTCCCGGGCTGTATGCCCGAAACAGAACGCCAGGTTGCACGTAACTTCAGCTTCGATGCGACGGGCGCGCTTGGGACGGGCCTCTTCAACGCGCTGGTCGTCAACTTCCTGGCGATCATCGCGCGACGCGAAGGCGCAGACCCACTGTTCCTGGCAGCGTTAGCGGCAGGGCCATTCGCCGCCAACACACTGGCGATCTTTACCGGGTTCTGGGTACCCGCCGAGCGCCATCGCGTCAGCTACGTGGCGCTGTTGACCATGTTGGGCCGGGCGTTGTTTCTGGGTGGTCTGCTGACGACGGGACCAATTGCGTTGCTGTGGATGGGACTGGGCATGTGGCTCACCATGGCCATGGTTGCTCCACTCCAGGTCGACGTTTGGCGGGGAACGTACCCGCAGCGCCTGCGGGCGCGTGTCCTCGGGTATCTCAAAGTGCTCCAGACGCTGGCGGGCGCCATCGCCGCTCCGCTCAGTGGTCTGCTGATCGAGCGCCTCGGACAGGGTCCGATGCTGGCAATGGGCGCCACGTTGGGCATGGTCGGTGCCGCGAGCTCCAGCCGCGTCCTCAGCGGACCCGTTACGGCCAGCCGACGCTTCACGCCAGCCGCTTCGTTGCGTGTGCTCGCCGAGCAGCCCCGCTACCGCCGGCTGGTGCTGGCCTGGGTGGTGTGGGGCTTCGGATCCTTTATGGCCACGCCGCTATACGCGCTGGTGCTCGTCGACCGATTCCAGGCCAGCTACGCCGACATCGGCTGGCTGCAGCTGGCCGGGGCGGTCAGCGGGCTGCTGGCCTACCTCATTCTCGGCCAGTACCTGGACCGGAAATCAGGCCTGGGCGTCACGCCCCTCGGTTTCCTGCTGGCAGGTGTCGTGCCGCTGTTCTTCCTGTTTGCGCCTGGCCTGCCGGCCCTGTTCTTCGGCTACGTGCTGCTCGGAGTCGGCACGAGCGCCAATGATCTCGGCTGGCAGTTGGCCATGGTGTCGCGGGTTGCCGACGAGCACCGCCTGCGGTATCAGGCGGCGCACACCAGCATCACCGGGCTGCGCGGTGTCGCGGCCCCCTTCGTCGGGTCACTGATCATCAGCCTGGGCTTCGGCATCGGCCCGGTACTGGCGCTCGGCGCGGTGCTCGGTGTGGTAGGCGCCGTACTGATGGCACGCGCGCTGGAGGTTGACATGCTCAATCTACGTATTTTTGGAGCCGTCGTTGGCAATCGCCGCCGTCCACACCGCGATGTCGTCCTCCGACATTGGATTGTCGTGGAGCGCGCGCGCATCGAGGTAGCCCCATTGCTCGACGTCGATCATGTACTGCTGGCGCGACAACAGCGTGCCGCGGCAGAGGCGCCCGGGCGGCGCGGGGGCGCTGGTCGCCGCCTCGAGTCGCCGCAACAACTCCCGCATGACCCAGCCTGGGACCCGCTCGCGCTCGCTGGGGTAGATGAACCCGAACAGCACCAGGTGGGCCAGCAACACACGCCAGTTGAGGCCGAAGCGGCGTAGCACCCGCTGCCAATCCATCTTGGGCGCGCGGGCCAGGAGCAGATGCGCCACGTCCGCGCCGTCGAAGCGCTCGCGCTCCTGGACGAACGACTTGGACCAGATCATCTCCTCAGCGGGACACAACAGGACGGGTAGGCCGAAGATCTCGTCTCGCGGTGCATAGCGAAAGCACTCGTCGTCGACGCGTGCCACGCCGTTGCCCGAGCTGTGGATCACGTCGACGAAGTACTCGCCGCAGTGGGCCTTGCCGAGCCAGTGCGGGAACGGCACCTCGGTGGCATAGCCCGCCTTCTCGAGCGCGCGCAGCGTCTGGTAAAAGTCGGACTCCCTGACAAAGACGTCGAAGTCTTTGGTGTGCCGCTCGATCCCCGTGTAGCGCCCAAACGCATACGCGCCGCCGACCAGGATATCGAGCCTATCGTTGGCGAAAGCTGCCAACGTCTGGCAGTAGAAGTCCCGCTCCTCGGGATCGAGGGTGCGCTGAGGATCGTCGGCGAGTGACATGGGTGGCCTTTGCCTGGGCCTGGTCGCAATAGACATGCCCGGCCCACATCTTGCGGCCTCAGCCCTGCTGATGACTGACCTGCTGCGTGTCGCGGCCGTAGGTGACCTGCACTGCACCAAGACGTCTGAGGGCACGTTGCAGCCGCTCTTCGCCCAGATGGCCGAGTGCGCCGACGTGATCGCCCTGTGCGGCGACCTGGTGGACTATGGCTTGCCCGATGAAGCCCACGTACTCGCCAGAGAGCTCGGTGGGGTCGTCAAGGCCAACGTGCCGGTGGTCGCCGTGCTCGGCAACCATGATTTCGAGGGCGGACAGCCCGAAGTCGTCAAACAGATTCTGTGCGACGCGGGCATCATCATCCTCGACGGCGACGCCGTGGAGATCAAAGGCGTCGGCTTCGCCGGCACGAAGGGCTTCTGTGGCGGGTTTGGTCGTCGCTCGCTCGAGCCGTGGGGTGAGCCCGCGATCAAGGCCTTCGTCCGCGAGGCGCTGGACGAAGCGCTGAAGCTGGAATCCGCTCTGGCACGCTTGCGAGCGACCAACCGCATCGCGCTCCTCCACTACTCGCCGATCCAGGCGACTGTCGAGGGTGAGCCGCTAGAGATCTACCCGTTCCTCGGCTCGAGCCGGCTCGAAGAGCCGCTCAATCGCTACCAGGTGGATGCGGTGGTGCACGGCCATGCGCACCACGGATCGCCCGAGGGGCACACCAGCGCACAGGTACCCGTCTACAACGTGTCGATGTCGCTGCTGAAGCGCCACTTCCCCGACCGACCGGCCTTCCGCATCCTCGAGCTAGAACGCGATGAGGTCGCGCCGGCCAATGGTCACATTCCGCGCAGCGAAGCGCTCACCGACCGCGTGGGCGCGGCGGTCACGGCGACGGCGTAGCGCGGGTCCAGCGACGGCGCTGGTCGAGAGCGCCGTTCGTCGATGGCGCCGGCGATCGTCGCGACGAGCTCGATCGGGCTGCAGGGCAACGACAGCGGCACCACGGCGACGTCGCGCGTGCGCGAGTCCGAGCGCAGCAGATCCACCAGCTCGTCCGAAGCGATCTCGGGCAGCTCTGAGCCGAGCATCACCACGTCGGGCGCGACCGCGCAGGCCATGCGCAGCGCTGACATGCCGTTCGAAGCCTCCTGGACGCTGAAGCCAGCGGTGGCAAGCATGCTTGTCACGCTGAGCCGTGTCCAGCGGTTGTAATCCGCAACCAGTACGTTGACGCGCTCGAAGCCGCTCACTGCTGCACGATTGTCCATGTGCGAATCGACCATGCGCCACGGCAATCCAGACGAAAAGGTTGGCAGTGTTTTGGTAGGAGTGACCAAGGCAGGCCCGCCGTGACGCGGCTATTGTGAGTACAGGTCGCCGGCGCCGCGGTCCCTATGCCACCTCCCCGCCGCGGGCGCCGTGCGGCCTGCCCATCCTGCTTCGAAGCACGCCCGCTTCTGGGCGAACGCCGGCCTCCCGAGCGTTGGTGTGCCTCTGCCACCGCGTCGGCTTTGGGGCCCCCGCCGTCGTGGGCAAGGCGAATCTATCCTTAGCGGTGGCATGTTTCAGCTGGTCGTGGACGACGAGATCGCACTGGTGCTGGCCGAGGAGCGGCATGCCCAGGCGATGACAGATCTCATCGCGCGCAACCAGGACCGCCTGGCGCG
>VBGG01000474.1 GCA_005883405.1 Chloroflexota bacterium
CTGGCCGACGCCGATGCACATGCTCACCAGGGCGTAGCGCTTGTCCTGTCGGCGGAGCTCGAGTGTGCCGGTGCCGGCCAGCCGGACACCGCTGGCCCCGAGCGGATGTCCCAGAGCAATGGCCCCACCGTTCGGATTGACGCGCGACTCGTCGCGCCAATCGACGCCCAGGTCATCCATAGACGCAATCGCCTGGCTGGCGAATGCCTCATTGAGCTCGATGATTTGCATGTCGTCGATGGCGAGTCCTGCGCGCTGCAGCGCCTTGCGCGAAGCCGGGATCGGCCCCAGGCCCATCTCATCTGGCCGTACACCTGCCACCGCCGTGCTAACCACGCGCGCGAGTGGCTCGAGGCCGAGATCGCGGGCCCGTTCGGCCGAGGCGACCAGCAACATGGCGGCGCCGTCGTTGATACCCGAGCTGTTGCCGGCCGTGACGCTCCCGTCTTTGGCGAAGGCCGGCCTGAGCTTGGCCAGCGCCTCCATGGTCGTATTGGGGCGAGGATGCTCGTCCTCCATCACTTCGACCAGCTCTGCTTTACGCGCTGGCACCGGCGTCGGAACGATCTCCTCGGCCAGGCGCCCGTTTTGCTGCGCCCGCGCTGCTTTCAGCTGACTGAGGAGGGCAAATTCGTCCTGCTCCTGGCGTGAGACGCCGCGCCGCTCGGCAACATTCTCGGCGGTCTCGCCCAGGGTGGCGGTATGGCCGTCCGCCACCAGGTCTGGATGTGGAAAGCGCCAGCCGAGCGTGGAGTCAGCCATGTCAGGCACGCCACGGGCAAACGCGTGCTCCGCCTTGAGCATGACCACCGGCGCCCGGGACATGCTTTCGACTCCGCCGGCGACGAACAGGTCGCCCTGATTGCCCCAGATGGCCTGCGCGGCGCTGTTCAGGGCCTGAAGCCCCGAGCCGCACAGGCGGTTGACCGTCTGGCCAGGCACGTCGACCGCGAAGTCGGCAAGCAGCAGGGCCATGCGGGCGACGTTGCGATTGTCCTCGCCGGCCTGGTTGGCGCAACCGAGAATCACGTCGTCCACGTCGGCAGGATCGATTCCTGTGCGCTCGACGAGGACTCGCAACACATGCGCGGCCAGACTGTCAGGCCGAAGCATAGCCAGCGCGCCACCATAGCGGCCCACCGGCGAACGCACGTAGCCGACGATCACTGCTTCACGCTGCTGCATGGGATTGATACTCCTCACTGAAACGGGCCAAAAAGTCGACGATCACCGCGCTGAAGCCATCTGGTCGCTCGATGTTGGACAGATGGCTCGCACCATCGAGCACCACATGCTCGCTCCGAAGGAGGCTCTGGTGCAGCTCACGACGGGCTGGGCTCATCCGTATTCTGAACCACCAGGCGCCCTGCCGCCTCGAGGACCGCCGCTCGCATGGCTCAGCCTCCTTCGTCAGGAAACCGTAGACAACTTCGGCCAATCCAGCTGGCGAGCGAAGCTTTAAGGGGTGTCTTCTGTCCGTGCGGCTCGTGTGTCGATTCGGACTCGTAGACCGATCTGGCTGCCATGGAGCTATCCCCCTCGGCTTCTGATCGCGACTCGCGCGCCATCGACCTGTTGACCCATTTTCGCGCCTCGACTCGCTGTTGAATAGCCGCGATAGGTTTCGCGCATGGCTATGGCTCGCTGACTCAACGCTGAGCGTGGCCGCGGTACTCCTGATCGGTGACGAGCGCACCCCAGGTCGCGCTGCTACCTTCGTCATCGACCTCCCACATGGCGAGGTGCGACATGAAATGGTCGGGTGCCGCGCCGTGCCAGTGCCACTCACCTGGCGGCGTGTAGATCACGTCACCCGGGCGGATCTCGATGATTTGGCCGCCCCGCGACATCAAATGGTGGCACTGTCACGATGCCACCCAACTGCTTGGTGCGTTCGGCGATGGCGTCGGTGTCGTCGACCGAGAACGTGATACTCCAGTGCGGCGGCACATCATCGCGGAACTGGTCGCTGGTCATCAGTTGCAGCCAGCCGATCGCGTCGGTGAACCCTCCGGGTGCGCCAGCTTCGCGATGACGCTGGCGCACGCCTGGATCATTCCCCTCGAGGAAGTCCCCGTAACCAGGGACGCGCCACAGCCAGCCCGGGTCACCCTGGTGGCCGTTTCATCTGCGCTCTCGACCGAGATGTAGGTGTTCCAGACCGGCGTCGGCGGGCCGAGATCGGTCGCCGAACCGACCGCGGCGACGGCGCGACCACGCAGTCGGGCCAGCAAATACCGAACGGGCGAATCAGGGGGCATGCTGTCCTCGAACTCCCATCCGAAGAGCCCGCCGTAGAAAGCCACC
>VBGG01000470.1:0-15889 GCA_005883405.1 Chloroflexota bacterium
TGATCGGTGAGCCAGTGCAGCCGGTTGACGAAGTCGTCGTGCAAGAAGGCGAGCAGCACGTAGCCGCTGCCGTAGAGCGTCGCTCCGATCTTCAGGAAGGTGATGAACAGCACTACCAGGCTGAAACCGGCGGGGCTGGTCTGCTCGAGCGCCGCGGCGGGTAGCAGCAGCACGGCGCTCTGGGACAGCGCGCCGAGCCGCGTCCGGTTTTCGACCAGCATCACCAGGATGGCCAGGCCGAACAGCGGCACCAGCGGGTTCAGTCCGGCGAAATACATCGTGATGGTCAGCACCACCACCAGCCCGAGTCTCCAGGTCTTCACCGCGCTGCGAAGCAGGCCGTAGATGGCCTGGACGATGACCGCCACGATCACCGGCTTGATGCCATACAGCAGCGCGCCCGCCTGAGGCGTGGCTCCGAACTGGACGTACGCCCAGGCGAAGACCAGTACGATCACCATAGCCGGCAGGATGAACAGCAGCCCGGCCAGCACCAGGCCGGCGCGACCAGCGCGGCCGCAGCCGAGGTAGATCGCGAGCTCGGTCGACGTCGGGCCAGGGATCAGGTTGCTGGCGCCCAGCAGGTCCAGGAATCCCTGCTCGCTGAGCCAGCGGCGACGCTCGACGACCTCCTGGCGCATGAGGGCGATGTGCGCGGCCGGCCCGCCGAAGGCGATGAAGCCAAGCTTCAGGAAGACGGCAGCCACCTCGCGCAGGTGGCTGGATCGATCCATTAGCGGAAGGCCATGGTAGCGCCTCTCCCCGGGGGGACCCCATCAGCGCTGGTGGCCAGCGGCGCTCGCTTTTTCGCCTCATCACGGCCGAGGGCCGGAAAGAACTTCCCCGAAGGCGGCCCGGTGCGCAAGGTCGGCCTCATTAGACGGGACCTCATCGGCGGCGGTGGCGTGCGGCGCTCAAACTTCTTGCCGCGCCCTGGGGCGAGGTGCGGCCGAACTGCCGTCCGATAGACTGGCCCGGCGACGCGGCCACTGAGTCCAGGGCTCGCTCACGTATTCGGCCGCGGTCGCGGGAAGGACTTCACAGTGCACGGTACGATCTCGGTCTTGCGTCAGGCTCGCGGGCCGTGGGAGTTTCTTGAGTTTCCACTGCCGGACCCGGAGCCGGGCGCCATCCTGGTGCGCGTGAGCTACGCCAATGTGTGCGGCAGCGATCTGCACGGCTGGCGTGGTGATTGGGTCCTGCCGGAGGGTGGGCGCGCGATGGGTCACGAGATGGCCGGACGGGTGGCAGCGCTCGGCGCCGGCGTCGCGACCGACTCGACCGGACAATCCCTCAAAGAGGGAGATCGCATCATCTACAACTACTTCTTCCCCTGCGGGCGTTGTGTCGCCTGCTTGCGCGGCACGCCGGAGTGCTGCCCGAACAAGCGGCGACCGGGCAACGGCCAGCCGAGGGAGTTTCCCCATTTCGTGGCCGGATTCTCCGAGTACTACTACCTCCTGCCGGGGCATGTCTGCGTCAAGGTTCCGGATGATCTGTCCGACGCGATTGTGGCACCCATCAATTGCGCGTTGGCGCAGGTGATCCAGGCGTTGGACAGCGGTGGATTCCGACAGGGTGACAGTCTCGTCGTGCAAGGCGCAGGCGGACTGGGACTCAACATGATCGCTGCCGCGCGCGACATGGGCGCCGGTCTGATCGTCGCGATCGACGGTATTCCCGGCCGGCTCAAGCTGGCACGCGACTTCGGCGCTGACTACACGGTGGACCTGCGCGAGTGCCCGACACCTGCCGACCGCGTCGCCAGGGTTCGCGAGCTGACCAACGGCCAGGGCGCGACGCACGCGGCGGATGTGGCGGGCGTTCGAGGTGTCGTGGCTGAAGGCATCGAGATGCTGGCCAACGGCGGAACGTATCTGGAGATCGGCTCGATCGTGCCCGGCTATACCTTCGACTTCGATCCCGATGCCGCCTGCCGGCGAGGGCTGCGCTTCATTGGCTTCATGCAGTACGACACGCGCGTGCTGCCGCGGGCGCTGGACTTTGTGCAGCGCAGCCGGTCGCGCGTGCCGTGGGACCGAGTCATCTCGCACACGTTTCCGCTGGCCGCGATCCAGGATGCCTTCGAGCAGGCGGAATGGGTGGGCCGCGACCCTGCCGAGGCGGTGATCACACGCGCGGCGGTTACGCCATAACAGACTGAAGCCGTAACACGTTAAGCCTGGTAATCGCCACGGCACAGCCTTCGGCGCAAACTTGCGTGCGTTCGGTTTGGCACGACGGCATGGCTCTTTGTAACTAAACTGCCTCCAAACCGTAACGACACATTGCTTTTGTATCCGACTGCGCGTGCCTCATACTTGATTTACCCTTCTGTGCCGTGAGCCGGATTCTGGTCGTCGACGACGAGCCCGCGATTCGGACCTTCCTGATGGAAGGTCTTACGGACGCTGGCTACACTGTTTTGACCGCCTCCAATGGGGCTGAGGCGCTGCAGCGCGCGGGCGAATGTCGGTCGGATGCCGTGCTCCTTGATCTGCTGATGCCGGTCATGGATGGGCTGACGTTCCTGCGCATGCGACAGAGTCAGCCGGACCTCGCCCGAGTTCCGGTCGTGGTGCTCACGGCGGCCGGCATGGAGATGCTGCGGGCGGCCACGAAGTTGCGCGCAAGCGCGGTTCTCTCGAAGCCGCTCGATCTGGATGTGTTGTCGACCGTGCTCGAGCACGTGCTCCGACAACCACCTCGACCGGTCGGCACATGCCCGATCTGCGGCGGCGTGGGGTCGGTGGACCTGGACCCCGAGGTGCCAGTTTCTGGTCAGCTCGACGCCCTACGCGCCGCGCGGCTGAAGCACGTGCTCTTACATTCTGCCGAAGACTTCGGGCGTATGCCGATGCGCCAACAACTGCTGCAGCTCGCTGCCGATCGTCGCCAGCTGTTGACTGACTGGCTGTACCGTGACCTGCGCTACGACTGGGGTGACCAGGACCGGCGCGGCGTGCACTCCGTCGATGAGGCGTTGAGCTCGGCGGCAGTTCACCGCTTCTGGCAAGACGCGCTGACCTGCTCGTTCGAACACTGTCGCCACGAGTTCTGACGCGCTGCAGGTCCCGGGGTACAGTACAGCCACCCTGGAACGCGTCCTCGAAGTTCAAGACCTCACCAAGCTCTACGGGTCGTTTCGGGCCGTGGATCGCATCAGCTTCAGCCTGAGCAGCGGCCACATCCTGGGCCTGCTGGGGCCCAATGGCGCCGGTAAGACCACCACCATTCAGATGCTGGTGGGCATCACGCTGCCCGATGGCGGCGCCGTCCGCTATTTCGGTCAGGACCTGCATCGTCACCGTGAAGCGTGCCTGCAACGGATCAATTTCTCGTCGTCGTACAACATGCTCCAGGGGCGCATCACAGTCTGGGAGAACCTGCTCGTGTTCGCGCGGCTCTACCGCGTCGCCAGACCTGAGCGAAAGATCTCCGAGCTGGGCGCGTATTTCGGGATTGCGCAGCTGATGGGCCAGCGCTTTCTGACGCTGTCGGCGGGACAGAAGACGCGCGTCAATCTGGTGAAAGCGTTGCTGAACGACCCTGAAGTGGTGCTCATGGACGAGCCCACTGCTTCACTCGATCCCGACATCGCCGACCGAACGCTGTCGCTGATCGAATCCTTGCGTGAATCGCGCAACCTGTCGATCGTCTACACCAGCCATCAGATGGACGAAGTCACGCGCATCTGCGACGAGGTGATCTTTCTGGATCACGGTCACATCGTGGCGCAAGACACGCCCGCCGGACTCACAAAGCGCATCAAGAACGCGGTCGTGCGCGTGAAGTTCGAGGGTCAGCAGCAGGAAGTGTCTCGCTCGCTGCAGGCACGCTTTGCTGACGTGTCGCTGCCGGCTCAGAACGTCGTCATCGTCAGCACCGAAGAGCACCTGGTGCCGCAAGCGATATTCACCATCGGCAATTCCGGAGTCCAGATTCTCGATATCGACATTCGCAAGCCGACGCTCGAAGACGTCTTCCTCCAGATCGCTCGGGGCAACGGGCATGTCACTTGAGCGGATATTCGCCGTCCTGCAGCAAGAGTTCTACATCACCGCCCGCTCGGTCGAGGTAATCGTCGATCTACCCTTCTGGTCGCTGATCACCGTCGTGGTGTTCGGCTTCGTGACGCGTTTCCTGGCATCAGTGATGAACCCGACGGTGGCGCAGTACCTCTATCTTGGCACGCTGATGTGGGAGATCATCCGCGTTACGCAGTACTCCATGTCGTTGGGTGCGCTGTGGAATGTCTGGTCGCACAACTTCAGCAACATGTTTATCACGCCACTCTCGATGCGCGAGTATGTGGTGGCGCAGATGATTTCGGCGGCGGCCAAATCGCTGGTGCTGTTCGCCGTTGTGGCCTCGATTGCCGCGTTCCTGTTCGACTTCAACGTGTTGAGTATGGGCCTCGGTACAGTTGGCCTTGGATTTGTCAACTTGTTGTGGTTCGCGTATTCGATCGGCCTGTTCATTCTGGGGGTTATTCTGCGGCTCGGCACGCGCATCCAGGCGCTGGCGTGGGGTCTGGTGCTGATCTTCCAGCCGCTGACCGCCGCTTATTATCCGCTGAGTGTCATGCCACCGGTGCTGCAATCCGTGGCCCGGGCGTTTCCGCCAACGTACGTGTTCGAGGCGGCTCGCGCCGGACTTGGCACACCCGAGATCAATTGGGACTACGCGGCGATCGCCGCGGCCGAGAACGTGGTGTACTTTGTACTGTCGGTGTGGTTTTTCGACTACATGTACCGCCGCTCGCGCCAGACGGGCCAGTTCGCGCGGAACGAGGAGTGAGACGGCCAAGCGATGATCGCCGGCGGAATTGAGGCCGATCGGGCGTAGGTGTGGTCCTGGCAACGCAACCTGTACGCGCTGACGGCGGCGGGCTTTCTGATGTTTACCGCGTTCGGTTTCGTGTTCCCTTTCCTGCCGCTGTTCGGCGCCTATCTGCCGTTCGGCATCAAGGAGCGGGCTCGTTCAGCTCGGTAGTCCGTGGGTGAGAAGCGTCGCGAGCTGAGTGGCGGTGGGCTCGGCCGGCGGCCTGGTGGGAAGCTGACTCCATTGCAGTGCCGCGCCGAAGATGGCCCAGCTGAGCGCCGCCACTGCCGACTCCAGCTCCGCTCCGCCGCCGCCGGCCACGACTGGCTCCAGCCACGCGCGCAGGACTTTCGCCAATTCCTCCTGGACCGCCGCGACGATCAGCGGCTTCAGCGTTTCAGTCGGCCGGCAGTGGTCGTTCATATCCCCCATTGCGTGCAGCGTGGCCAGCACGAGCGAGCGCAGGTTGGCCGGGCTGTACTGCGCGGCGCACGAAAGCTGCAGTTGTAGTGCGCTTCGAAACCAGTCACGACTGAACTGCGCGAACAGGTCGTATTTGTCGACGAAGTGGACGTAGAACGTCGCACGGTTGATCGTCGAACGCGCCGCGATGTCCTGAATGGTGATCGGGGTCGTCGGCGTTGACGGCCGCCTTGCACGTGGCCTCAACGCCGACGCGTTTGAGCGGATCAGGCGCGCGTCGCAGCCGCGGACTGCTCCTTCTGCGCTTCGGCCTTCTGTTCGACGGCCTCGACCTCGATCTGGATCTTGACTTCGTTGCCGACCACCAATCGACCGTCGAGGAACGCGTCCATGGTCAGGCCGAAGTCCTTGCGATTGATCTGAGCTTCGGCGCTGTAGGCGATGCGATGGCCCATCATGCCAGGGTCATTGAACTCGCCATAGCGCATGACCGGCAGCGTCACCTGACGCGTGTTGCCCTTGATCGTCAAGTCGCCGGTCATCGTGTAGTGGTCGGCGCCCGCCGGCTCGATCCTGGTGCTCTTGAAGGTGATCCTCGGGTACTTCTCGAGCTCCAGGAAGTTGGACGACTTCAGGTCGTTGTCGCGCTGGGGGTTGTGGGTCTTGATGCTCGCGACGTCGATGGTCACCTCGAACGACGAGTTGGCGGGATTTTCGGGATCGATCGTGCCGCTGCTGGTGACGTCACTGAAATGGCCGCGCACGGTCATCATGCCCAGGTGCTTGACCGCGAACTCGACCTGCGTGTGATAAGGGTCCAATCGCCAGGCCATCGTTACTTCCACTCCTGAATGCACAGGTTGGTGTTAGCACACACCTGTTGTGTGTACGACAGATGTCGCTTTTGTAGCCTAACCGTGGGCTGCGCCGCGTGTCAACTTTGCGCCGGCGCCACCCGCGTCAGCGGCGGGCTACCTGGCGGAGCCGCGGCAGCGCTTCGGCCGCCACGCGTTCAACACTTGCCAGCTCGGTCTCAGGTGTCACATCCACCAGGAACTCGTTGACGCCGGCTTCGGTGTAGCGGCCGACCATGTCGTCGAACGCGGCCACCGACGCCCACGGATTCTCCGGCAGCATCGCCGGCCACAGGTACAACGAGCGAACGATGCTGCGCGGATCACGCCCGATCGCCGCGCAGTGCTGGTCGAGTATGGCGTTGCGCTCGCGCATCTGGTCGACGGTGCCGAACGAATTCCAGGCCTGGGCGTGCTCGGCGACGACGCGGAGCATCTTCGGTCGGTGCGCGCCGAGCATGAATGGTGGCCGCGGCTGCTGCACGGGGCGGGGCCGCATCGGTGCATCGTGCAGCTGGTAGTAACGCCCGGCGTAGGTCGTCGTATCGTTGCGGAGCAGCCCGTCGACCACCTCCACCGCTTCGCGGAAGCGGCCGACCCGCTCCGGTGTGGAGGGATACTCCAGTCCGAACAGCGTGTGCTCCGGTTCGTACCAGCCGGCTCCAAGTCCCACGTCCAGGCGACCATTCGAGAGGTGGTCCACCGTCAGCGCCTCTTTTGCGAGCAATGCTGGGTGGCGGAACGTGTTGCAGCTGACGAGCACGCCGATGCGGATCCGCTCGGTACGCACGGCGAGCGCGGCCAGCAGCGTCCATGCCTCGAAGTACGGTCCGTTCGGCCGGCTGGGCTGGACCAGATGGTCGCAGTTCCACACACTGTCGAAGCCGAGCGCGTCGAAGAGCTGCCAGCGCTCGAGCAACTCTGACCAGGGCAGGTTCTGGTCCGTGGCGATGCCGAATCGAAGTCGGTCGGGCACTCCGATGGGGACGATATCACGTCGGTGAGCGACCGAGCGCCTTGTAACATGTCTGGCGTCTCAGGCGCAGCGCAGTTCCCGCATGCGCTTGGAGGGCGAAGATGTTTGGAGTGAACGTCGATCCGCTCAATCCCGCGGGCGCTCCTACCGTCGACCAGCTCAGCCACATCGGGTGCCGCTGGGTGCGATTGGTCAGCCGGCCCGGAGTCGAGCAATACGTGACAGACATCCAGGCCGGCGGCCTGATGGTGCTTGCAGTGGTGGCCCGCGAGTCCAACGGCTACGTGTTTGGCGGACCCGACGTCTGGCAATTTGGGAACGAGCCAGACGTGACCAGCGAGGCGAGCTGGACGATGTCTGCCAGCGAATACGCTGCCAATTTCAACTTCTACCAGGCCACGTACCCTCAACTGATATGGATCGCCGCCGGGTTGGCGTCAGGGCAAACGAGTTACTGGCAGCAGGTGGCGCTACAGGGACTCAACAACGTGACCGGGTTTGCGGTTCACCCCTACGCCAAGACTGCTCCGCAGGCCAGGACCCTCCTGCAGGCGTATCAGCGCATTACGCCCAACCTGCCTTGCTGGGCGACCGAGTGGAATCGCCCGGCAGAGGAGATCCCTGCGTTTGCGTCGATGCTGAGGCAGACCGTGGCGATGTCGTGCTGGTTCTGCTGGTCGGACGGCATGGTTCCCGGGTTCGGACTGACCGATTCGATCTCGCGACAGTTGAATGCGGCATCGTGAGGTTGCCACGCCCGAAGCGCTGAGCGTCGAGCCGCTCGCGCGGCTCAAACAAGTCCCAAAACGGGTGTCCGTACACATGCCCTGCCTGCTCTGTTTGCTCGGAAATCCTCGCGCGGCTGGTTAATATCTGCCCGCCTCATGGAGTATCAGCTGCGTACGCTCATCGCACTCGCTTCGACGGTGGTCGCCCTGTGGTTGGCAGCTGGCCCTGTGGCCCACGCCGACAACCCGCCCAGATTCCCGCCTGAACACGAAGAGGTCCTCAGCGGTGGCGCGCACGCCCTGCTCTTCAAGCACGACCGCGAGCCGGCGCGTGCCGCGGAGGCCTCGCCCGCCGACGTAGAACGCGACGACGCCCCAAGATTGGCGCTGAACGTTCGGATGAACAGCGCCCAGTGTGTCCGGAACAGCATCCCCTGTATCCCGCTTGGCGGCCTGGGGCGCAGTGAGACGACACTCGCGGCGACCAATGACGGGGAGCGCATCGTCGCCGCGTGGAATAACGCGGACGGCCTGCTACGCCCCCCCTTTAACGATGTACTGCCTGGCGCACACGGTGTTACGGCGTACGCATTCTCGGTGGATGGCGGCCGGACGTGGACCGACCGCGGCGCCCCGCCTGCCTTCAGGGCTGGGGCTGACACGATCATCTCCGCCAGTGACCCATGGCTGGATCGCGGTGGCAAGGACAGGTCTACCTTTTATTTCGCCAATCTGGCCATCAACGACGAGGGAGAAGCCCCGGCGCTTGGACAGCTTTCGGCGACTGGGGACGGAGACGTGGTGCCACGTGGCGTCAGCGTTCACCGCGGGCACTTCCGCGACGAAAGCTTCGTCTGGGAAGACGGGCATCTGATCGAGCCGCCGCACCCGGGCGACCTGTACGACAAGGACGCCATCGCCATGGCCAAGGATGACAGCGGCGCGGGCTACGTCACGATCTCAAACTTCCTCACCCTCTGCGGCCGGCCCGCGTTCGGCTTCGGCCAGGTCGAGGTGTGGCGCACGCACGATAGCGGCAACACCTGGAACGGCCCAGCGATCGCCGCACCCGACCTGACCTTCAACACCGCCAACCCGAGCGACCCGAGCTGTGGCAATGGCGGTGTGCTCCAGACAAGCTCGGTACCCGCGATCGGCCCGGCAGGCGAGGTCTACGTGGTGTGGCAGCGCGGGCCGACGCTCACGGTCGGCGCCGCCTCGCCTGACGCGAACATCGCCGTCGCTCGTTCGCTGAACGGCGGGGTCAGCTTCGACGCCCCGGTCACCGTCAGCGCGATCAATTCCATCCGACAGGACCCACCCGTTGGCTTCAACAAGACGCGTATCAATGACCACCCGCGCATTGCCGTGGCCACCTCCGGACGAAATCGCGGACGCGTGTACGTGACCTTCGCCAGCGCGGTCGCGCCAGTCCCGCCGCAGGGCCAGCCGCGCTTCGAAGCGTGCCCGCCCGATGTGCGTCTCACCAGATTCCTGTTGTGCGTTCCGCAGTCGGTGATCTCTTCGCAGGTCTTCGTCAGTCACTCGGACGACCAGGGGCGCACCTGGAGCGCGCCGATTCCGCTGGCGGGGCCGGTACCACCGAGCGGACTCAAACGCTGGTGGCCTGTGGTGAGCGTCGAGCAGGGCGGCGCGGTGGACGTCATCTACTACGAGAGCCAGGAGAAGGCCATCGGCACGACGTGCGACGTGCACATGGCGCCGCTGTTCATCGACCTGGTCCACGAAATCGGCCCGGCAGTGTCGTTGGTCGACACGTTCCGCGTGCGGTCACGCGACGGTGGACTGACGTTCGACCCGCCAACGCGGCTCACCACGGCCACCTCGAACTGGTGCACGACGCGCAGCGACATCTCGGCAAACTTTGGGGACTACATCGGCAGCGCGGCGGTCGATCACGGCGTACTGGCGTCGTGGACCGACGGGCGAGCCGGGGTGCCCGACGCCTTCTTTGCACCAGGCCGCGTCGAGGAGGGGGACTAATTGCCAGCTCGCCTATGCAACCGACCGCAACATCTCTGTAATCCACTCTGTAATCCACTTGTAACGGCACGCAGAATCGCCTATGCTCGGCGCGCCGTCCGAGCCGTGTGTTGCGAGGCCACACGATTCGCGCCCGAAACGTCTGGCGGAGCGCTGGGCGGCTTTGCTGGACGCCGCGCGTTTTGGCCGCACAGGAGTAACGTTTGACGCCTGCCGACCTGGGGAGACCTCGCACACCGTCCGCTGCTCGCGAGCAGATAACCACCGATAGCCGCACCGAGCGTTTTCGGGCGCGGATCAAGATGCTGGGCTCGCTCAGCTGCCAGCTGTCACGCGCAAGCGACCTGGATGAGCTCTTCCGGGCGGTGTACAGCGAGTTGGCGGGAGTGCTCGAGGTCAATGCCTTCGTGCTCGGCCAGTACGACGAGGCGAATCAGATCGTCCACGTGGTGCGGCAAGTCCACTCTGGCACGGAGCTCCCTGGCGGCTCCTTTCCGGTTGGGAACGGTCTCACTAGCGAGGTCATCCGCACCCGACAAGCACGGCTCATCCGCCAATGGTCAATCGACGGGCCACGCTGGCAAGTCGGGTATGCAACTGAAGCCGAAGGCTTCGCCCAACCCGAGTCGGGGGTCACCGTGCCGGTCCTCTCGGATCAGCGGGTAGTCGGGGTCCTCTCAGTCCAGAGCTACCGAGCGCATGCCTACGATGAGGACGATCTGTTGCTTCTCGAGGCCACGGCCGAGCAGGTCTCGGGCGCGCTGCGAAACCTGCGTCGCTCGGAGCGCCTGGATAGCCAGCTGCAGCGACGGGTTACCGAGCTGGAGACGATTCTGGCGAGCATGGCCGACGCGCTGCTCATCGTCGACGCCTCGGGTCGCATCGTGAGCCTGAACCGCGCCGCACGCGAAGTGCTGTGCATCGACGACTCCGCAATCCTGTTTGGCAAGCCGCTCAGCCACGTGAAGTGGAGGGAGTGGCCGCCCGCGGCGCGCGCCGTGGCGGAGGCGCTCGAGCCCATCATCGAGGCGTTGGGACGTGGCGAGGCACTCCGCGAGGTCGAAGCGGAGCTTCGGGCCGATGGGCGACGGGTCCTGAGCTTTAGCTGCGCACCGATCCACGACGAGGCTGGGGCGCCGTTCGGTGGTGTCATCGTCTTCCGCGACACGACGGGCAAGCGCGAGATGGAGCTGATCAAGAACGAGGTGCTGTGGATGGCGTCCCACGATCTACGGACGCCCGTCACGGCCATCAAGGGTTACACGCAGCTTCTCGAACGGCGGCTCACGAAGGGACAGGCCACGCCCGAGCTGGTGGCGAACTTTGTCGGCGTGTTGAGGGGCCAATCCGAGTACCTGGTTGGGCTGCTCAACCTGTTACTCGACTACTCGCGTCTGGAAGCAGGTCGATTCGAGCTGGAGCCGAAGCGGATCGACCTGGTGGCGCTCGTCAACGACGTGGTGGCCAGCGTTCAGGCGATGTCAGAAGGCTACCGCGTGACGCTACAGACGCCGCCAGTGATCGAGGGTGATTGGGACGCGGTGCGCCTGGAGCAGGTGCTTCACAACCTGCTCACGAACGCGGCGAAGTACTCTCCCGAGCACGGTCTGATCGACGTGAGGATCGAGGCTGACGAGCAGTCCGCCACGGTGCGCGTGGCTGACCAGGGCGTCGGGCTCGCCAAGTCCGAGCTGGGCCAGGTCTTCAAGCGTTTCTACCGCGTCGAGGGCACGCGTCGACTCGAAGGCACGGGCCTGGGCCTGTACATCTGCCAGCGCATCATCACCGCCAGCGGCGGTCGGATCTGGGCCGAGTCCTCCGGGCCCGGGCAGGGCAGCGAATTCTGCTTCACCGTACCGCGCTACAGCCGCCAGATTGAGCAGCCACGTGCTTCCTAAACCCGCGATGCGGGTGAGGCTGTCCGTGTGGGGCGTCCTGCTGGCCATCGCCAGCTTGCTGGGAACAGGTGTGGCCCAGGCTCAGGTCGCGGCGGGCCCAAGCCTGACGACCAGCGCCAGCCCTGGCATGGCCGCGGCCGGCACAGCCGTGACCATCACCGTCGCCGCGGCGCAGGCGCTGAGCGCGCCGCCAACCGTTACCGTCGGCGGGACCTGCGTGGCGAGCAGCGCGGTCAGCATGGCCTTCCAGGGCTTCGCTCCCGTCTACGCCGGTTCCTACGTTGTGCCTGGGGGCACGGGCGACTGCGCGGCCTCGATCTCGGTCAGCGGAACCGGTACGGCCGGCAACGCGTTGGTCGACACCACCGCAAGCATCGGCGTCGACCGCACGCCGCCTGGACCGACCAGCGCGACGATCAGCGGTGCGACGCTGAGCGCCAGCGGCTGGTACACCACTTCGCCGAGCATCTCGCTGGCTTCGACGGACGCGACGTCGGGCGTCGCCGCGACCTACTACCAGCTCGTGCCGCACCTGGCGTCGGCACCGACGAGTGCGCTGCCGGGCGCGTGGACGGCGTATAGCACGGCGTTCAGTCCGCCGGATGGCGACGCCGACCTGTACGCCTTCAGCGTCGACAAGGCGGGCAACGTCGAGAGCCCGGTCAATCTGAGAGAGCTCAAGGTCGACACGGTCGCGCCGCGCCTGACGACGACCATCAGCCAGGCATCGGCGGCCGCGGGCGCCAACGTCACGCTGCTGATCTCATCCAGCGATCCGCTTCCCGCGGCGCCGAGCGCCACCAGCTACACGGGCACCTACACGGTGCCAGCCGGCACCACCGACTGCCCGGCCTCGGTCGCCGTCACTGGCACGGACCTCGCTGGCAACGCGTCCACCGGCGGCTCGGCGAGCTTCGGCATCGCCCGAGCGATGCAGACGCAGAAGATCGACCCGGCCCTGCTCCAGCAGATGGCGGCCAACCCTGGAGCGACGCTGCCCGTCATCGTCGAGATGGGCCACGCCGCGACGCCCTTCCCGGCCCAGCCGAATGTGCAGCTTGCGCAACGGGCGGTCGGTCTGCTGCAGCAGCACGGCACGCCGGTCGCGGCGCTGCCGCTGATCGACGCGGCCGCGGGCTGGGCATCTGCCACGCAAATCCAGGCGATCAGCCTCGACCCGGGGGTCGTCTTCGTCCACGAGGACTCGACCGTCACGCCGCGGCAGGCCGCGACGACCACCACCACCACCACCACCACCACCACGGCGACCACGACGGCGGCGATCTCGGCTACGCAGCTCGCGAGCGCCTACCCGCGCGCCGTCCGCGCAGACAGTGTCTGGGCCCAGGGTGGCTCAGGCAGCGGCGTCACCGTTGCCGTACTCGACTCGGGCATCGCGCCCGATGCGGACCTCACGCAGCCCAGCAACCGGATTCTGGCCGCGGTTAATTTCGCCGATCCGCTGAATCCTCAATCGCCGGACCCCGGCGGTCACGGCACCCATGTCGCTGGTGTCATTGCCGGCAACGGCAACCGCTCCGCTGGCCAGTTCATCGGTATCGCGCCCTCGGCCAACCTGGTCGATGTGCGGGTGCTGGACTCCAACGGCAACGGCCGGATCTCGTCGCTCATCCGCGGCATCGATTGGGTGCTGGCTCACAGCGCGCAGTACCACATCCGGGTCATCAATTTATCGGTTGGCGCACCGGCACGGCTGGCCTACCGCGCCGATCCGCTGGCAGCGGCAGTCGAGATCGCCTGGGATCGCGGCCTGGTCGTCGTCACGGCGGCAGGCAACAATGGCGCGGCACCCGGCGCCATCGACCGACCGGGTAACGATCCGTATGTGGTGACCGTCGGCGCCACCGACGATCAGGGGACCGCGCAGGTCACCGACGACACGGCCGCCACCTTCTCGTCGCAGGGCACGCCGACCGGCTCCACACTGAAGCCCGAGGTGGTCGCGCCCGGTCGACGCATCGTGTCGATCCGAGTGCCGGGCAGCGCCCTCGACACGCTGAACCCCACCCGCGTCGTCACCGCCGCCAATGGTTCGACCTACTTGCGCATGAGCGGGACGTCGGCGTCGGCCGCGGTCGTCTCGGGCAGCGTGGCGCTGCTTCTCGAGCGCCAGCCCTCGCTGAGTCCCAACCAGGTCAAGGCCATCCTGACCGGCACCACCCAGACGTACGGCGCGGGTCTCACCCACGGACTGATCGATGCCTTTGCCTCTGTCACCAGTCCCTCGCGGGGGTTTGCCAACCAGGGGCTACATCCGGCGGATGCGTTCTCACGCACGCTCTACCCGATCTTGTATGGCCAGCCGCTCATCTCCAGCGATCCCAGGTTCCAGGGCATCATCTGGGACAGCGTCATCTGGGACGGCATCATCTGGGACGGCATCATCTGGGATGGCATCATCTGGGACGGCATCATCTGGGACAGCCTCCCGTGGAGCACCCTCGGCTGGGACACCACTCCGTGGGACAACGCGGCCTGGAACCGCCCCGGCTGGGATAGTTCGGCCTGGGGGACCTTGCCCCCGGATTAGGGCGGGGGCCTGGGCCTCACCCGCACTACCGCTTCTGTATGTCCGAGTCTGGTCCGCGGCTGGCGACATTCTCACAAACAAGCATGGTCGGCGGAGCGGGCGGACGTTCCACCTCACAGGAATGTGCGGACCCGGCTCGCAATCCAGGCCCGGCTCGAGGGGATGCACCAGGTCGCCCAGAAGTTCAGCAGGACTACCTTGCCGCGCTCGCGGGCGAGATCCTGGGTGCCGCCGTCAAGCAGCGGCAGACTCAGGTCCGGCGCCGGGGCACCGATGCGCGTGCTCCCCGCGCAGGTCATCTGCCAGGCGTTGGAGCTCGGGCATTTCTGCCCGACACGGGATGCACCAGGTCGCCCAGAAGTTCAGCAGGACTACCTTGCCGCGCTCGCGGGCGAGATCCTGGGTGCCGCCGTCAAGCAGCGGCAGACTCAGGTCCGGCGCCGGGGCACCGATGCGCGCCATGGCCGCCCCGGGGGTCGCAGGCGTCAGGGGTGTGGCGCCGCAGCCCGCTCCGACGATAGCCGCAACAGCCACAGTGAGCCCGATCAGGACTCGGCGGTACACCACGACCCCCCAGCGAGCGATGCCAGCGAACAGGAGCGGCTGAGGGCGGGCAGCGCGAAAGGAATGTGCAGCGTCACCGCGGCGCCACGCCCGCCGGCCCGCCTGCGTGGCTGTACCAGGTTTACCAGGTGCGATAGGCCCATGAACCTCACTCCATGGCTCCAGCCCCGGAAGGGGTGTGGGCGGGCGCGCCGTCCTCGGCGGCTCAGGAGCCGTCCGATCCGATGGTAAGCCAGGAAAACCAGTGCCCGCGCCATGGAAGGGCGCCACGATGGCGTTGGACTCAGCGATGCGCGGCGGTTGGGCGAGCTTACGCCCATTCCTGGCGCAGCGGTTCCACGTGGTGCAGTTCGACCAGCGCGGCCATGGACGAACGGACAACCCCGGCGGCGGCGACGCCTATGCTCTCGCTACGCTGGCAGCCGACGCGGCAGCGTTTATCGAGCAGTTGGGCCTGGCGCCAGCCCACGTCGCTGGCTGGAGCGAGGGTGGCATCGTCGGTCTAGGCCTGGCGCGCGACCACCCTTCCGTCCTTCGGAGTCTCATCGGCATCGGCACCAATTACACGAACGACGCCAGAACCGTTGCCGAGTTGCGACCTTCCGCTCAAGAGCTGAGCGAGGTCTATACACCCACGGCCGAAGAGCTCGTCTTCATTCGCGAGAGCGCGCGTGGGCCATCTCCGACGCTTACCGTCGCCGTCCTCTTGAAAACTGTGCAGCGGCTCGCCTATCTGCTGCGCTTGCTTCGGCCGACTGCGACACGTGCCAAAAACCGGCTTGTCGGCCGAACTTCTAGCTCTTGAAGAACGGCGCAGCCGGCCGATGCTTAGGGTGTGCCTGGCTTCCGCTTGCGCCGACCGACGCGGGTAACTGCCTTTGTGGGCGTCGTCGTGGCGCTCGCCGCGCTGGTGCTTGTGCTGGGGGTGACCCTGCCGTTGCGCAGTGTCGAATGGGCATGGTGGGGCGCCGCACTGCTGTTGGGGGCCGTGATCCTGGCCGAGGCCGGCAACGTGGAAATCAGCCGCGACTCAGACGAAGCGGGCTACGCCATCTCCATCTCCACCA
>VBGG01000470.1:15918-19891 GCA_005883405.1 Chloroflexota bacterium
CTGGCCGACGAGCTCCGCGGCCGCAGCCCCTTTTCGCGACTAGTCTTCAACGTGGCGAGCACGAGCCTGAGTGTCGGTGTCAGCGCACTCGCGGCCAACGTTCTGGGCATCTCGGGAGCGGGACTGGCCGAGGCAGGCTGGCAAGGCGTCGGATCCTTCCTGGTCGTAGCGGCCTGTTACTACCTGTGCAACGCGCTGCCAGTTGGCTTGGTCACCGCCCTGGTCAGCGGACGACCGGTGCGCTCGTCGATGCTTGAAAGTGCCAGGGGCGCGGCGCCGACCGAATTCGCGATGACGGTGCTGGGCGGCCTGGCTGCCTTCGTGTGGGTCACCAACCCGTACTGGCTGCTGGTGGGCGCATCACCGGCGATCATCTCGCAGCTGACGCTGCGCTACGTCGCAGAACGGAACCGCAAGGCGTCTCAGCTTTCCTCGCTAGACCGCCTCGGCCGGCAGTTATCCACTGGCCTGAGCGTCGACGAGGTCTTCCACGCGGTGAGCTCGCAACTCCGTGGCGTTCGCTCGGTCGAGGGCTGCTTCCTCGTACTGTCGCGGCCGCCGGCCCACTTGAGCCAGGGTTTGGCGGATGGCCCGCTAGAGCGCTCCATGGCGCGTGAGTTGGCGGCGCGAGTCGACCTCTCGGGTCAGAGCGTTCTGCTGGCAGACTCGGTCGAACAGATCGACGGCGATTTGTCGCGGGCCCGCAGCTGGCTTGCGCTGCCACTGGGGCGGGGTGAAGATCGCCCGGGCTGCCTTGGTCTGGTCAGCCGCGTCCCGAATGCTTTCGGAAGCGACGATCGTGAGTTCTTCGCCCTGGTGGCGGAGCGGGTGGCGCTTGCGCTCGAGGTCGCTCGGCGCGCCGCGGAGCTCCGTCGCATGGCATTTCACGACGTCTTGACCGGGCTCCCGAACAGAGCGCTTCTCGCGGAACGTCTCGAAGAAGCGCTGGTGCGGGCAGCGCACCGCCATTGCACGGTGGCGCTGTTTTATCTGGACCTCGATAACTTTCGGGTGGTCAACGAGAGCCTCGGCCATCAGGCGGGGGACGATCTGCTCGTGCAGGTCGCCACCAGACTCACGAATTGCATTCAGGACGTCGACGCCGGCGGCGTGGGGGCTCGCGCAACTGTCGCGCGCCTGGGAGGCGACGAGTTCGTCGTGCTGGTTGACCAGGTAGCGGGCGAGGCTAACGCGGAGTCGCTCGCAGAACGCCTGACCGGCGCTCTACGCGAGCCGTTTCAAGTCGCCGGCCACGAGGTCGTGGCCACCGCCAGCATCGGCGTCGCGATGACCAGCCCCGGTCGCGATCGACCCGAGGCGTTGCTGCGTTCGGCCGACCTGGCGCTGTATCGCGCCAAGGCGAACGGCAAGAACGGCCACGCGCTGTTCGACCTCAGCCTGGAGACGCACGCCATCCAACGCCTCGAGCTGGAGCGCGATTTACGTCTGGCGCTCGAGCGCCGCGAATTCCGCGTTTTCTATCAACCATTGATCCGTCTGGAAACGGGACGCATCACGGGCTGGGAAGCATTGGTGCGCTGGGAGCACCCCACGCGCGGCCTGATCTCACCGGCCGCCTTCATACCTATCGCCGAAGAAACGGGCCTCATCGTCCCGATCGGTCAGTGGGTGCTCGAGGAAGCGTGTCGCCAGGCGCGTCGATGGCACGAGCTGTTTCCAGACGAGCCAGCCCGCACTATGAGTGTCAACCTCTCCGCACGCCAGTTCGCTCATCCGCGGCTCGTCGACGACATTCACCGCGCACTTCGCAGCGCACGGCTAGACGCGCGCCAGCTCGTTCTGGAGATCACGGAGAGCGTCGTGATGCAAGACGCCGCGGCGGCCGTCGCCACGCTCCACGAATTGAAGGCACTCGGCATTCGGCTGGCGATCGACGACTTCGGCACCGGCTACTCCTCGCTGGCGTACCTGAAGCGCTTTCCTGTCGAGGACGCCCAGGACGGCGCCATCGTCGAGAGCGTGCTGGTGCTCGCCAAGAGCCTGGGGTTGGGTGTGACGGCTGAAGGCATCGAAACACCTCGCCAACAGCTGCGCCTGGAGCAGCTCGGTTGCGACGTCGGCCAGGGCTATCTGTTCGGAGCGCCGCGTTCGGCTGAGATTACCGAACAGGGGCTGCGCGAGCTGTTGCCGACCTGGGTCGACCGCCGCGCTGCGTAGTCGAGTAGGTTTCCCCTGGGCAGGGGGTGCCTTTTCTCCCCCCGGCGGGGCCGCCAACTCAACTCGACCTGCCGACAATCAAAGTGGCTGCCACTGCGGCCATGAAATGTTGGAGGCAGCCTGTGCCCTCTCTGCGAATGCTTCAGAAGTTCATCGCCCCACTCCTCGCGTCCCTTCTGCTCGGATCGAGCCTCTTCGCGCCTATGGCGCTGGCAAGCACGGCCCCTCCGCCCGTGGTGAGTCTCGACTCCACAAAGAAGATCCACCCGCTTCTGCAGTACGCGGCCAAAGCTGACCCCAACAAGGTCGTGCGCGTCATCGTGCAGAAGACGGACTTCAATGCCCTCGGCGGTGGCGGCCTCCTCGGCGCCCTTTTCGGACCGAACGTGCCAGGCCTGCAGGTCACGGAGGACTTCACCGTCATCCCGGCCTCGCTGGCGACGTTGCCGGCGAGCTCGCTGCCCGCTCTGGCCGCGCTGTCCAACGTGCGCTACGTCTCGCCCGACGCTGCGGTTTCGTTCAATCCTGGCCTCTTGCCGCTGGTGACGAACCTGCTGCTGAACCTGCTGGGCGGTCTTCTGGGGGGTGGTGGATCGTCGTCACCACCTTCGCCCGCGCCGATTGCCGCGACCTCCTCACACGTTGGTGCGGGCAATCTACTGACGACGTATCCGACCGACACTGGCGCCTCCAACGCCTGGTCGGGCCAGACCGGTTCGGGTGTTGGCGTCGCGGTCATCGACAGCGGCTTCGACCTCAGCCACCCGGACCTGGCCGGCCGCTCGATCGCGGTCAACCTCAACAATAAGGCCAGCTCCACAGCCGATGGGTACGGGCACGGCACCCACGTGGCGGGCATCATCAACGGCCAGAGTGCAGGCCAGCAGTACCTGGGCATCGCGCCTGATGCCACGCTGATTGGAGTCAAGGTCGCCGACGATAGCGGCGCGGCCTACGAGTCCGACTTGCTGCGCGGTCTGCAATGGGTCGACGCGAACCGCTTGAGGTACCGCATCCGCGTCGTCAACCTGTCGGTCTCGACCAGTGTGCCGTCCAGTTACGCTACCAGCCCCATCGATGCCGCGGTCGAACACCTGTGGCATGACGGAGTGACCGTCGTCGCCGCGGCCGGCAACTACGGATCGGACCAGGACGCGGTCTGGTACGCACCGGGCAACGATCCGCTGGCCATCACCGTCGGCTGTCTCGACGACAACCAGACGGTGTCACCAGGCGACGATAGCCTGTGTCCGATCAGCAGTCGTGGCGTCACCGAAGACGGCTTCGCCAAGCCCGATCTGGTGGCTCCGGGGCGCAAGATCGTGAGCGCCCTGTCCAGCGGCGCGAACGGCAAGCCCGCGGTCCTGGCCGGCCAGTTCCCGGACCGCATCACGTCTGACGGTCGGCACATCCGGATGAGTGGGACGTCCATGTCTGCACCGATGGTGAGTGGCGCACTCGCGCTTATTCTCCAGCGGCACCCGCAGCTGACTCCGAACCAGCTCAAGCAGATCCTCGTGCAGTCCGCGCAGGCATACCCAGCGCAAGCGGATCGGGCTGGCACCCTCAACATCACGGCCGCGCTGCAGGCTTCCGCCCACCCGCCTGCCAATTCAACGCAAATACCAGTGGCAGTCGGTGGCACCCCGCCGCCGAGTGGCGCGGTCACCCTGCTGTGGGACGGTTCGCGCTGGAGCACTACCTATTGGGATGGCTCCCGCTGGAGCAACGCCTACTGGGATGGCTCCCGCTGGAGCGGCTCCATGGAGTGGGATGGTTCCCGCTGGACGAGTGC
>VBGG01000471.1 GCA_005883405.1 Chloroflexota bacterium
TAGCGCCAACGTCGACGGCGAGCGCGAGGGGACCGATCATCATCCGCCCGCCGTGGACGCATCCAATCGTCGCAGCATCTCGGCGTAGGCCTCGAACACGCGTGCGTTGTGGTCGGGCGTGACGCCCGGCACGTTCGGGGAAACGAACACCTCCAGTGGCCAGTCCCGCTCGGCGAGCTGCGCGCCCACCTCCGCCACCATTGCCATGGTGATGCAAACGGACGCCAACGTGGAGCCGGCCGCGAGCGGCTCCAGCAGTCCATCGACCGGTACCAGGGCGTCCTCGCGCGGGACACAATTATCGATCACGACGTCGGCCACATCGGCCAGCTTCTTGCCGCTCGAATGGCTCGCCGTCGCCTGCGCGGCATTGTCGCCCGACGTCACGGCGACCACCGCCAGGCCACGACGGCGGGACTCGAGCGCCACTTCGACCGGCGCGGCGTTCAGCCCGCCGTGCGAGTAGATGAGCATCACGTCGCCCGCCGCGAGCGGATAGCTCGTCAGAAAGACGGGCGCGTAGCCTTCGGTGCGCTCCAACCAGAGCAGCTCACGCGCTCCGCCCGGCCCGACGGTGTTGAACCACATCAGGCGCGGGTCCAGGAGTGGACGGAAACCCACGAAGCTCCCATAGCGGGGGAAGACGTCGAGGACGGGGATGACCGAGTGTCCGCTGCCGTAGACGTACACCGCGCGGCCACCACCGATCGCGTCGGTCATCAGCTCCGCCGCGCGCCGGATGTTGGCCGCTTGCTCAACGCGGATGCGCTGGACCACCTGCTCCGCGCGATCGAGATAGCGCTCGGCCGTCAAATCACGTCACTCCTCGTGCTCACGGGTTCGACCTGGTCATGGGGCCACAAGCTCGAGCACCACCTTGTAGCGGTCACCGCGCATCGTGGACTTGACAAACTCGAATGCACGGTTGGCCCGATCGCGCGTGATGCGCTCGACGGCAAAGGCGGGTGAGCCAGGTGCGACGCTCAACAGCCGGGCCGTCTCGCGATCGAGCACGATGGGTTCGAAGGTCTCGGTGGCTCGAGCGGGCACGATGCTGTAGCGGTCGCGCAGCAGTCGATAGAGCGACTCGATCGGCTGCGTGTCGGCCAGCCCGGGGACCAGCAGCTCGAGCCGCGAGGCCAGCTCGGGAGAGGCTCGTTCGCGGCGGACGTCCAGCATGCGGGTAGATGGGCGATGGCCGCGGCGGGTGATGTCGTCGGTGAAGCTCAGCAGGCGAATCGGCCCCTGCTCGATCTTGGGTTCGGCGACGAATACGCCCTTGCCTTGCCGCCGAGTGAGCAGCCCTTCGCGCGCCAGGCCGTGAAGCGCCTGGACGACGGTGATGCGACTGACGCCGTAGGTCTCGCCGAATTCGCGGATGGTCGGAATCTGGTCACCGGGGCACCACTCGCCGGCGGCAATGCGATCGCGGACGGCCTGCTGAAGGCGGTAGTACAGCGGCGCCGGGCCGGCCAACGGCAGCAGCGGCGCCAGCCCGTCGGCGGGCCAGGGACTAGTTTGCATGTAGACCTGTAAACATATAATCTGCGCCCACGCGGCGCTGTCAAGAGGATTTGCCCATCCCGGCCCGACGCGCTGCCAGCCGGCGTCAGGCGACGGAGCGGGCCTGGTGCAATCGAGGCAGGCGGAGTGACGCGACGCGGCTGTGGTTGGCGTACACATGCAGCAGCAGCATGCCGGGCTTGTCGTGGTCGTTGGCCAGCCGAATGCGCGGGTGGCGGCGTCGGTCGCGGCTTGAACGTGTGAATGGCACCGCTGATGTCACCCGCTGTCACGGCCCGTATCTCGAGCAGCAGCGAATCGCTGTCGATCAGCGCCACGCTGAGCTCCTCGCCCATCCAGAAGCCGAGGACGGCCGTCCGCATGTCTTTCACCGCCAGCGATACACGCTGCGCCCGACGCAGACTGTCGAGAACCTCGGGCGTGAGCCCGCGTCGTATGTCATGCACTCGCGGCTCTGGCATGGCGTGCCCCTCTTCCGTCAGGGTACGCTGAGCGGGCCCGCCCCGTCGCGCACCGCGCCCACGACGTTCTGGGTAGCATCGACGCCCAGTGTCAGCGTCGGAGTCCAGCCGACATCTGGCGCCAGCTGCGCGTCGTGCTCAGCGTTGTACACGGCGAGGACATCAACCGGAGCGGCGCTCAGGGCTGGGCCGAGCAGCGTACCGCTGGTGTGCAGCGCCGATGCATTGAAGGCACGCAGCAGTCGATTCGGGCGGGCGTCAGACGACAGGAAGAAGTTGTTCTCCGCGAACAGCCTGGCGTCCGGGTCGAGACCCCAGCTGAACTGGTACCGCGAGAGATCCGGGATGTCGTACAGGTTGTTGTAGAGGTGGACCTGGCCAGCGCGCACGCGCGGCGCGTCCGTGGCGGTGCCCTGGAAAAGATTGTGGTGCAGCGTCACGCGGACCTTGGCCGGATCGACGGCGGTTCCCTCAGCCGCGCCGATCTCGACCGCCCTGTCATAGTCGTGGAACTCATTCCAGGAGACGGTGACCAGGTCCGAGCCGTGGCTGACGTCCAGGGCGCTGGCGTGGACCTGGAACTCTCGCCCCAGAAACACGGGCTGGCCCGCATCAGGGTGGAGACTGGTGTCGAAGCTGTTGTGGTCGATCCAGACGTGTGTCGAACCGCTGATGGAGAGACTGGCGTAGCGGGGACTCCAGGAGCCCCCGTCGGAGGGGTCCCAGCTCGGGAAGCAGTCGTACGTGTCCTCGAAGTTCAGGTTGCGGATGATGACGTTGTCCACGCCGTTCAGCGCGAGCTGGGCGCCGCTGACGAACGCGGTGTCGTGGAGGCCGACGATGGTGGTGTTCGAGCCGACCTGCAACTGCACGCGCGCGGCCTGGTTCTGCTGCGACGTCCGTCGAGCGTCTTCGAGTGGACCGCTGGGCTGAGTGCTGGTGCTCCAGACGGCCGGCTCGAAGGCCTGGACGTAAGCATCCAGCGTGAACCCGGGCGCGGCGTACTTGTCGCAGGCGATGGATCCACCGTCGTCATCCGTGTTGGCGTCAATGTCGCCATCGACATAGATGATCTTGGGCTTGTCACCGTCCTGCAGCGCCGCCTGGAGACCACGCCGATCCTGGACGGTGTAGATGCGCGTTCGATCGGCGGCCGCTCCTCCGCTGGTACCGCCTGAGAACGACGCCCAGCCATCGTTCGGTGTCAACGTCTCATGTCCCAGGTCGCGCTCCGCGGCAGACACCACGCTGGTGGCAGCGAACAGCACGGCGGCCAGGGCGACCATCGGTGTGTGAGCCATAGAGCCTTCCCCGAGGGTAGTACGCTGGGGGTGATCGCGCGCTCCACAGGGGGAAGAGTTTCATGGCATTGCGTTCGCGGCGTGCATTCCTTCTCACAGCAACGAGCGGCATCGGGGTCGCGCTGCTCGCGGCGTGCAGCGCGCCGTCACCTTCGGCTGGTCCGACCAGCGCGCCTGCCAGCGCCAGCGGTGGCAGCCGCAAACAGGTTACGTTCTGGGGTCGCCAGCAGTTTCTGCCCGAGTCGAACGATTACCTGACCGAATCCGTCAAACTCGCCGGGCAAAAAGGCGGCTTCGATGTCAGCGTGCAGTTGTTCACCAACGACGAACACCCACAGAAGGAAGTGGTGGCCATGGAGTCCGGCGTAGTGCCGGATATCACCTACACCTACGCGCCGGCGCTGTGGGACCAGAACGGCTACGCGCTCGAGATCCAATCCCTGTACGACGAGATCGGCAAGTCAGGCGGCGGCTGGCTCGACCTGGCCGATGGGAGCTCGAAGACGACCGCCGGCAAGCGCATCGCCGTGCCGATGAACACAGAGCCGTGGTTCGTGCACTTCCGCAAGGACAAGTTCGCCGAAGTGGGCGTCTCGATGCCGATCAAGACGTGGGACGAGATGATGTCGGCGTTCCAGAAGGTCAACAAGCCAGATGAGGGCTTCTACGCCTTCGACGGTCAGATGACCGGAGCCGACTGGGTGGGCAACTGCCTGCAGTTCATGTGGGCGTTTGGCGGACGATTGTTCGACAAAGAAGGCACACCGACGATCAACACGCCGCAGAACATCGCCGGCGTCAAGGCGTATACCGACCTGTTCAAGAACAAGATGATGCCGGCAAGCGTCGTCAGCCAGAAAGCGTCGGGTAACAACGAGGCCTGGCTTTCGGGCCAGGTGGCGGGCGTCTCGAACCCGGGCAGCATCGTCCTCGCCATGCGCAAGGACAACAAGGACCTGCTGGCAAATACCTACCTGCAGGCATTTCCGTCGCAGGTGAAACCCGGCTCGTTCGTCCAGACCGCGGGGGCGGCGACGCTGATCATCAACAAGAAGAGCCCGAATCTCGACGAGGCGATGCAGATCGCACGCATGATCCTCGCGCCCGACCGTTACCCGACACAGCTGGAAAAGGCCGGCTCATACTGGTTCCCCATCCTGAAGAACTACCTCACGCTGCCGTTCTTCACCCAGGACGAGTGGAACAAGGAGGTGGCCGAGAATATCGTCCCATGGGCGCTGCCGGCGACAGCGGATACGGGCCTGTCGCCGATCTTCGACGACATCACAATCAGCGCCACCAACGACATGCTCCAGGCGATCACCGTGCAGGGGAAGTCGGTCGAAGAAGGGGTCAAGATCCTGGCCGATGCCGCGGCCGCCGCGAAGGCGAAGTTCAAACTGTAATGACGCCAGATCGCCGGCTGATGTCATCGGAGCCGGAGTAGCACCCGATGGCGCTCCGCGTTGGCGCCCGTCGATCTGCGCTACCCCAGGTATGGGGCCGGCAGGGTACGCTGGCGCGCGACGAGGCGGCCTTCGGCTACCTGCTACTGCTCCCCGCGGCGCTTTTGATCCTGGTCCTGGTGGGCGTGCCGTTTCTCAATGCGCTGTGGCTGAGTTTTCACAAAAAGCTCCTCGGCGCCACGGACGCGCCGTGGATCGGCCTCCAGAACTACGCCACGCTGATCGCGGACCTCGTCTTCTGGCAGGCGGTGAAGAACACCTTCGTGTTCACCGTCGGCTCGATCGGCTCCAAGCTGGTGATCGGCCTGTTGATCGCGCTCGTGCTGAATGAAGCCCTGCCGATGCGCGGGCTGTGGCGGTCGATCGTCATGCTGCCGTACGCCATGCCCACCCTGGTGTCTGTCCTCGTCTGGAAATGGATGTACAACGACGTGGCCGGGGTATTGAACTACCTGGCCACCACAGCGCACGTCGCCGACCACCAGATCCTGTGGTTGGGCGATCCGAGCATCGCCATGCCGGCCGTCATCGCCGTGAACGTGTGGCGTGGCTTTCCGTTCTTCGTGATCACGATCCTGGCCGGGCTGCAGACGGTGCCTCAGTAGCTGTACGACGCGGCCAAGGTCGACGGTGCCGGTGTGTGGGCGCGATTCGCCCAGGTGACACTGCCCGGCATTCTGCCCGTGCTGGCCGTGACGACCCTCTTTTCGGCCATTCTGACCTTCAACGACTTTTCGATCATCTGGATTTTGACCCAGGGCGGGCCTGGTAACGCGACCAACGTTCTGGCCACGCTGACCTACAAGATCGCCATTCCCGGCCTCGAGCTCGGTAAAGGTGTGGCCGTGTCGGTGCTGATGCTGCCGATTCTGGTGCTCATGATCGTCTTCCTGAATCGGTTGCTCGACAGGCTTCTGCCGATCGCTGGCGCGTGCGTGTGCAGCGCGTCCAGCACGTCGGTTTCCGCGCTTTCGGCTGGCTGCTGCTGGCGATCGTGCTGGTGGTGGCGCTGTTCCCGCCGTATTTCATGACCATCACGGCCTTCCATCCGCCGAGCCTCAGCTTCAGCCGTACGCCGACGCTCTTTTCGACCGACCTGTCGCTGCGCGCCTTCGCGGAGCTGTTCGACAAGTACCCGTATCTGCAGTGGATGGCCAATACGGCACTCGTCTCGGTGTGCAGCACGATCTTCTCGGTGACGGTGGCGACACTGGCGGCGTACAGCCTGTCGCGTTTGCGCTACCGGGGGCGGAGCACCCTTTCGAGCGCCGTCTTTTTCGTCTACCTGTTCCCGTCGACGCTCCTGTTCATCCCCATGTTCATCGTGCTGAACAGTCTGCACATGCTCAACTGGCTGCCGGCGCTCATCGCCGTGTATCTGACGTTCTCAGTCCCGTTCAGCGTGTGGCTGCTGAAGGCGTACTTTCTCAGCATTCCGCGTGAGCTCGAGGACGCTGCGCAGGTTGACGGGGCCACCCGCTGGCAGAGCCTGGCGCTGGTCGTGCTGCCGCTGGCGGCCCCTGGCATCGCCGTCGCGTGCATCTATGCGTTCACCCTGGCCTGGAACGAGTACCTGTACGCCTTCACTCTGTTGGGCGATCAGGAGAAGTTCACGCTGGCCACCGGCCTGACCAAACTGATCTTCGGCGACGTCTTCTTGTGGGGCATGATCATGGCTGGCGGCGTCATGATGAGTGCGCCCTTGCTGATCCTGTACTTCGTGGCCCAGCGCTATATCGTGGCGGGTCTCTCGGCCGGCGCCATCAAGGGCTGAACCTCAGGGCCAACCGAACTCGTCGAGCGGCGTGACAATGGCCGCGTTGAGCACCGGCTCGCGCGGCGCGCTCGCGATCCAGACGATCCCGGATAGATGATGCAGGCGCGGGTGCCATTCGGCCGTCCTTCTGCCGCCGCCGCCGCGTCGCGTGTGGAAGGATGGATTTCGCCACCACGAAGGGTGCGCGGAGAGTTACTCGACGCTGAGAACCTCTTCGTTACCTGGCCGTTATGTTTTTCGGCCTCGAACATTAATCCAACCGTGCATCTGTTGGCACAGCGGCTGCGTTTTGTTCGGTGCTTGGGAGAATGAGAACAGTTAGCAAAATGCCACAAGTCGGCAGGATTGGGCATGCTGCCATGATCAATGATCAGGCCCGGGTCTCGCTGGTGGCCCAGGGGACTCCGGCACTTGCTTGCGAGGTGTGCACGGCGAACGCAAACGTCCCGAATGCGACGGTGGTCGTCCAGCATTTACGTGGCGGAACCGTGCAGCTCGCCGCCTGCGGCTGGTGTGTGCGGGCGTTGCGCCGGGTGGCGGCCGCCACGGGCGGGCACGCGGTGTTCGCGCTGGCGGAAGGCGCTATCCCGGTGCCGGCCAGTCGACACACAGCGCCTCGCGGAGCACGACCAGCTGGTCCGCCGGTTGTGCTTCTCGAGTTCGTGGAGCATCTGCGCGACCCGGTTGATGGCACGACCTACGTGGCGCGGGTCTGCGGGCGGCCACGCACGGGTGGTACGTGGGAGGGCTGGCTCGAGTTCGTGGCTGTCGGGGCGGCCGTCGTGCTGCGAACTGAGCGAGAAACGACCCAGAGCAATCGCCAGGGCGTTGCCTACTGGGCCTCTGGCCTGGAGCCGTCGTACCTCGAGGGTGCGTTCGCGCGCGCCCGCAGGGATACCCCGGCCGCGGTCTCAGTCTAGCAGGCGTCGCAGCGCCTTCAGCACAAGCTCGTCCTCGCCCGGCTCGAGGGTCTGCGGATTGAGCGCGATGGCATCCGCGTCCACCTCGCCGACCGCGATGCGCGGAGTCTCATCCCACAGCGCGGCGACCAGCGCTGAGCGGCTCAAGGAGGAGGCTGCATCCAGGTGGATGATGGCTCGGCTGTGTGGCTGTCCGGCTTCGCTCGGATAGCCGCGCTCCACGCGTATTCCCGGCAGACCCGCCAGGCCGTCGATCCAGCCCTGAACCATCGCCTCATAGCTGGCGAGCAGGGCGGGCTCGTCTTGCTGGAGTGACCATTCGACGGCTGCCAGCATACCCAGCATCTCCTCCTTGCCCACTTTCATCGGCCGCCCGAGGCTGTGGTGGGGTGGCCCGTTGCGAACACACGCGTCGATCAGCGCGCGTCGGCCGAGCACCAGGCCGGCGGACTGCGGTCCGCGCAGCCCCTTGCCGCCCGAGAAGATCGCCACATCAGCGCTCAGATCGCGCGTGAAGTGCCAGAGGTTGCTGACGGGCGGGATCTGAGCCGCGGCGTCGACCAGCACCGGAACATTGCACTCGTGGGCAATGGCGACCACTTCGTCGAGCGGCAGCGCGCCAGGCGCGAAGCGCGCTCCCGCGAAATACAGCACGCACACCGTTCGCGGCGAGAATGCGGCCTCCAGCTCCGCGCGCTGCGTCGTTGGATCCACCCCGATCTCAACCATTTGCGCGCCCGTCTGCCGCGCGGCCTGGTCGTAAGCGTTGCGCTGGGCGCGATGGACGATCACTTCGGCGCGCGGCTCGGCCATGCTCGGAAGCTCTCCGATGGCCGTCGGATCGTTACCCGCGATACACCCGGCGATGCAGATCGCCATACCTGCTGCCGCACCGGACGAAACGTAGCAGGCCTCGTTGCCGGTCAGTTCCGCGATGCGCTCGCCCACGCGGCACTGCAGCTCGACGAGATCGACAAAAGCATCCGCTCCAGCGCGCATCGCATCGATGACCGGCGGCGGCATGCGTGAGCCACCCAGCCGCGTGAGGGTCGCCGCGGCGTTGATCACCGGCCGCACGCCCAGGTCGGCGTAGGTATAGGGGTGCATCACACCGGCTCGAGGAAGCGTGAGCGCGGTTGGCCGCCGAGCTGACGAGCCAGCCAGGCATCCATCCAGTCGTGGTCGACGGCGCCATTGTGGGTCAAGCGGTAGATCTCGGAGGGTCCGCCGACGGCCTGGTAGAGCGGCTGGAGCCACCCCCCGCCACTCGGGCCATCGCCAGCGCCGTCGCCGCTTGCCAGGAGCGTCGTAGCCCGAATGCGGGGCGCGTGCTGGAGTGGGTCGAAGAACTCGAGCGTGTGCTGCACAGCCGGTCCGGAATCAGGGTTGGTATGTAAATAATCGTTGAGCTCTTCGATCGGATATTCGTCGGTAACCTGGGCTGCCTCGAGCAGCCGGTACAGCAGCAGCTCGTGCGCCTGCACCGCCGTAAATCCCGCGCGGCGCGAAGCGGTCAGCAGCGCCAGATCGTCGCCCTGGACGGCCACGTGATCGAGGTCCACCTCCCGACGCGAGAGCAGGAAGTCGGCGCCGCGCATGCAGTCTGCGACGATCGCTCGGTAGATGAAGGTCTCGGGACTGTGGATGCCGAGCGTCAACAGGCCCGGGTACTCCGCCGCGAACGGACGGTCCGCCAGCCGCTGGCCGCGATGCATGAGCTGAAGGACGGCGTAGCGTTCGCGGTCGTGGTAATCCGGCACGTGGTTGACGCTGCCGTACCGGGGCGTGAGCAGCAAGCCAGGCGCTCGCGCGGACCCCTT
>VBGG01000469.1:0-367 GCA_005883405.1 Chloroflexota bacterium
CCCAAGTGGGACAGCTACACGATGGCGTACGCACCCGATGGTCGCCAGCGCCTGGTTGACGATGCGTTCCTGGGACGCGCCTACACGACCGTGGAGGGGAGCCCAGGCGCGACGGCTGGAGACGGCTTGCCGCTCGTTTTACGCAGCGGCCGCGCGGTCGCCATCTGGTCGCATCGCTTCGACGGTCAGCGCCTCTCGGTGACCGTCGCTCCATTCGAGGGTCAGCAGCTGCCCAACAGCGCTTTCGACGCGGTCGGACAGCTGCTCAGCGCCTCGACGATCGACGTTACGACTGGTCAGACGTAGGGTCGTTCTCGCCCGTCAGCAGCTTGGCCTCATCCTGGAGGCCAAGCCCGCGCAGGTCCTC
>VBGG01000469.1:522-5239 GCA_005883405.1 Chloroflexota bacterium
ACGCGCGGGCACGCCAATTCATTCCATTAACTCAGGTCCAAGTACGTATGAAGCTACCTACCTGTTGACGGCCGCGACGGTTTGGAGCCAAACTGGCGGAATCGGCACGATGGCAAGGCACACGGAACCATTGGGGCTCCCCACGTCGCGGCCGAAATCTGCTTGCTCAGAGGAGCACAGGCGCTCCGGAAAGGGGGAGGTCTGATGCCGGAACACGAGGCTGAGGAACACGCTCGGCCGGTAGTCACCCGACGCGACTTCATCGCAGGGGCAGGGGTCGGCGTCGCGGCCACGGCGATCGTGGCTGGCGGTGTCACCGTAGCCACCCGCCAGGGTGTCCAGACCGTTCCAGCGCCGCAGCCCGTTGCGCAGACGGGAGCGGGCGGGGCGGTTGTTGCGCCCGCGCCAGCGCCTGGTGTTGCAGCCCAGCCGCAAGCCGTGGCTCAGCCGGCCGCGCCTGCTGCTGGCGCGTTGCCGCAGCACATGCGGCGCGTGACGCTGGATATCGATGGTGCGCAACACAACGTTGTGGTCGACGTGCGCGAGTCGCTGTGGACCACGACCTCGCAAAAGCTCGGACTTAACGTCACGAATCTGGGATGCGACCGCGCTCAGTGTGGCGCATGCACGGTGGTCATCGACGGGCGAGCCGTCAACGGCTGCTCCGTCTTCAGCGCGCGTCTCGGCCGCGGTCAGAAGATCCTCACGATTGCTGGTATTCAAACGTCACCGACTACTGAGGGATTGCACCCCATCCAGCGGGCGTTCTGGATGCAGGGCGGTTTCCAGTGCGGCATCTGCACGCGTGGCTTCATCATGAGCAGCTACGCGCTGCTGCAGACCAACAACAATCCGACTCGAGCCCAGATCGCCGAAGCGCTGTCGGGCAACATCTGTCGTTGCGGTGAGTACCCCAAGATCTACGAAGCCGTCGAATCCGCCGCCACCGAGCTGCGCAACCCGCCAGTGAAGCCGCAGGCGGTGCTCGGCCCGCCGCCCAAGCGCACAGGCAGCCCGTCGACGATGGACTTCCAGTTCGCGAACCCGCTCGGTTCCGACGAGTTCATCGGCGAGGTGGACGGTGCCCTGAAGCTGCTCGACGGTGTCGAGGGTGTCAGTGGCAACTCGAGCACGGCCAAGGTCACGTACTGGCCAAACGAAGTATCCGAGGACGCCATCCGCAAGCAGTTCGCGGACAGCGGCTACCCGGTCAAGTAGCGCGGGGAAGGAGGAGCAGACATGGCAATCCGTGATCTCGACGCCCTGCGCGTCTTGCAGGATCCCACGTACGCGGCCACCCTTACCGCGGAGGAGTGGGAGGCGCTGTCGACCAATGCCGACTGGCGCCACCTGGCCGAAGAGTACGCCGACGTGGTGCGCCAGGCGGTGGAGGTTCCCACCATGGCGCAGATTGCGCCACCGGCGCCCAACCTCGGCTATCAACAGACCGATTTCAAGGTCCTCGGCACTCGTCCACCCCGCGTGCAGGGGCTGGGCGTGGTCAGCAACGTCGGCTGGTACACCGAGAACCTGAACCGCGGTGGGCAGTTGTTCATGGTGACGCTGCGAAGTCCACATCCGCACGCGCGGGTCACCAATATTGACTCTGCTGATGCCGAGAAGTTCCCGGGCGTGTCGATGGTGCTGCATCGCTTCAACCTGCCGCGCCAGTACCAGAACATCAAATTGGGGAGTGGGCCGCCTGACCGACTGCTCTTTCCCGAGGAAGTGTTCATGGTCGGCACGCCGGTCGCGGTGGTACTGGCCGATTCACAGGACATCGGCGACGAGGCGATGCGGCTGATCAAGGTCGACTACGAGATCTTGCCGGCCGCGGTGAACTTCCTCGACGCGATGAAGGCGGGTGCTCCCAAGCAGTGGGACAACAACCAGGACGGCACCATCGTCGGCATCTCGAAACCGTTCGTGCGAGGCGACGGCGGTGGACCGTCTTTCGCGTCGTCAGACATCAAGATCGACCACGTGGCCATCAAGCCGATCGAGCAGCACGTCGCGTTGGAGCTGACCAACAGCCTCACGTGGTGGGAGAACGATCGGCTGAACATGATCTACACCAGCCAGGGCGCACACTCGGTGCGTGCTGCGCTGGCGTCGGCGCTGCGGCTGCCGATGAGCCAGGTACGCGTGGTCCAGCAGGGCTACGTCGGCTCGGGATATGGCTATCGCGGAAGTCTCGACCTGCCCGAGATCCATGCCGCGATCGCCTCCAGACTGACGGGCCGGCCGATCAAGAACATCTACACACGCTACGAGGACTTCACCACCCGCACGCACAGGCCGACATTCCGCAACGAGGTGCACGTCGGAGTCCAGAAGGACGGCACCATCACGTCGCTGCAGGCCAAGATCATCGCCGATGTCGGGGCGCAGCGGGCGACCGCCTCAGCCGGCGCCTGGTACATCTTCCAGATGCTCTACAAGATTCCCAACATGACTCTTGAGGGCGTCGACGTGATGACCAACCGCTATCTCTCTGGGGCGTATCGATGCGTGTCCCATCCGAATGGGACGTTCGCGCTCGAGACCGCCATTGAGAAGGCGGCGTACGCGGTCGGCATGGATCCGGTGGAGTTCCGCCTCAAGAACATCAACCTGGACGGCAACGTCGACGCGAAGCTGCCGTGGAGCAATCCGGGCATCGTCGACTGCATCAACATGGCCGCCGACAAGATCGGCTGGAAGGAGAAGTGGCACGCGGCGAAAGCCAAGGAGGTCCGCCCGGGCGTCTTCCACGGCATCGGCCTGGCGGCGCACGAGTGCAGCCACGGCGCGGGCGGCGAGCCGGCGACTGGCCAGATCACACTCAACGGCGATGGCACCGCCTCGATCGTCAGTGCTAGCAACGAGATCGGCGGCGGCGAGCGCACGATGATGAAGCTCATCGCGGTCGAGGCGCTCGGCATGGCATGGGAGTCCGTCAACATCACGCCGTTCATCGATACGGACCTCTCGACGGATACGGGTGGATCGGGCGGCAGCCGCCAGACCAACTCGGGCGGCTGGGGCGTGTACGACGCGGCCCTGGACGTTCGGCGACAGCTCTTCGCGGCCGCGGCACGCAAGGCCGCGGCGGATGCCAAGAAAGCAAATAAGCCCGATCCGCAGATCAATGCCGAAGATCTGACCATCGACGGCAAGTTCGTCAAGAGCACGAAGGATCCGGCGGTTCAGATGTCCATCTCGAGCGTCGTCAACAGCACGGGCACGACGATCGTCGGCAACGGTGTCCACCGCAACGACGGTCGCTGGGAGCGCAGCACCTTTGCCGCCCATGCTGCCGAAGTCGAAGTCGACACGCTGATGGGGACGGTCAAGGTCCTCAACTACGTCGCCGTCCATGACATCGGTCGAGTGATCAACGGACTCGGCGCCGAGCAGCAGGTCGAAGGTGGCGTGAACATGTCGCTTGGCAGCACGCTCTACGAAGAAATGCTGACCGACCAGGCGACTGGTCTGCCGCTGAATGGCAACATGCTCGACTACCGCGTGCCGTCGATCAAAGACGTGCCCGAGAAGATTCAGGTCTACTTCCCCGAGAAGCCCAAGGAGTACGGGGTCTTCGGGGCCCACGGCTTGGGCGAGCCGCCCATGGGTCCGCCAGGAGCGACCATCGCCAACGCCGTCCACAACGCCATTGGCGTGTGGTTCGACGAGCTTCCGATCACTCGCACGCGGCTCGCTGCCGCCTTGAAGCAGTCGGCGTAAAGGAGGACAGACGGCATGAAGCAGTTCGACCTCTTCGAGCCGACGAGCGTCAGCGAAGCGACCGGCTTTCTGAACCAGTTCGGCGCGAAGGCCAAGATCGTCGCCGGCGGAAGCGATCTGCTCGGCGGCATCATGAAGGATTGGGTCACCGGCAAGGGCATGCCCCTGCCGGACCAGATCATCGATCTGACCACGATCCCGGACCTGAAGGGCATCAAGCCGGGCACGGACGGATTCCACATCGGCACGACCACCACGCTGTCGGAGCTGATCGAGCATGCGGACCTCACGGAGAAGGTGCCGCTGCTGGGACAGGCGGCGGCCAGCGTCGCCTCACCGCTGATCCGTAACTTCGGCACGCTCGGCGGCAACATCAATCAGCGGCCACGCTGCTGGTTCTTCCGGGGCGAGAACTTCGCCTGCTACAAGAAAGGTGGTGACTTCTGTTACGCGGTCACCGGCGACAATCGCTACCACGCGATCATCGGCGGTGAGCTGTGCTACATCGTTCATCCATCGGACACCGCGACAGCGCTGCTGGCGTTGAATGCGCAGACCACCGTCGCCGGACCCGGCGGCACGCGGAGTGTCGCCTTCGACGATTACTTCCACGGGCCACGTGAGGACGTGCTCACCGAGAACGTGCTCAAGCCCAACGAAGTCATGACCGAGGTGTTCGTCCCGACTCCGGCCGCCGGCACGAAGATGGCCTGGAGCAAGCTCAAGGATCGCCAGGTCTATGACTTCGCGGTGGTCTCCGTCGCGGCCGTGTTCACGGTTGATGGCGGTAACTGGAAGGACGGCCGCATCACGCTGGGCGGCGTGGCGCCCGTGCCCTACCGCGCGCAGGTGGTCGAGAACGCGCTGAAGGGCAAGGACATCAAAGCCTCCGTCAAAGCCGCCGCGGCGCAGCTTCGGACGGTCGCCCGTCCAATGAGCCTCAACGCCTACAAGATCGATCTCGCCCAGGGCCTGATCGAAAGAACCATTC
>VBGG01000468.1 GCA_005883405.1 Chloroflexota bacterium
TAGGCCAATCTGTTGATCGAAGTTCGGCCGACTGCGACTTGTGCCGAAAAGCGGCTTGTCGGCCGAGCTTCTAGCTTTCGATGCGCGCGGCGATGAGCGCGAAGGGTATCCAGGCGATGATGCGACCGAGCGGCATCGTCCAGAGATAGTGATCGAGCATCGCCAGGACGATCAGCGCGAAAAACGCGGCCGCCACCGGCAAGTCGCGGGTACGGCCGACGGCGAGCAGCCGCACACAGCCGACGACGACGAGGAGCAGCGCGAGGACACCGGGCAAACCGAGCTCGGCGGTGATGAGCAGCACCAGATTTGGAACTGGTTCGCCCCAGCCTTCCTGGTACCCCTCGGCGACCGCGACCAGGCCGTAGTTGGCGCCGCCGACGCCGAGCGGCAGGTGATCACCAATCTCCACGAGTGCGGATCGATCGAGGGCCAATCGATTTTCAATGGAGCCACGTTCGAGCGCATTCGTATCGGCGCCGAGTGGAGACAACCGCTCGGCGATGGTCGGGGCGATCGGCGAGAGCGCGATGGCCGACAGCACGGCCACCGCAGCGATCGGCGCGATCCACCACCGCGCGTGCCGTTGCCGCACCACGGGCCAGCACGAGACCGAAAGTCCGACAACGGCAGCCAGCCAGCCCGCGCGCGAAAAGCTCGCCAGCAGGCCAATGCTTATCGCGGCTCCAAGCAGCCACCACAGCGCTGCTCGCCGCGGCCAGCGGACCCCGAGCACGGGCAGACACACCAGCACCATCGCCAGATAGCCGCCCAGCACATTCGGATGGGGGAACGTGCCGAAGCCACGCAGCAGTCGCTCGCCAGCGCTATTGAGGATGACCGGCGTGCCACCCTCCGACACGTCACCTGGCAACCAGGGTAGCTGCAGCTCCGGCGCCACCAGCGGCTGCTGGAAGAGGAACTGCCCCGCCGCGAGAGCAGATTGCACCACGGCGGATGCGACCAGCGCGGCGACCAATACGGTGCGTGACACCTGGAGCGAGCGCGAGCCGAACCACGCGAGCGCCAGGATGGCCAGCTGACCGGAGAGTCCACTCGTCAGCACCTGGTCTCGGGATTGTCGTGCGCTCAGCAGGGCGACGGCAGCGAGCAGGCTCAGGCCTACCCCGAGCCAGCGGCTCCGTGAATCCAGCGTCACCGGGTGGGCGATGGCCATCAGGCCCAGGACGGCGAGGCAGCCGTCAGAGGGGTACACGCCGACTTCGGAGAAGACGGCGATGATCCCCTGGACGCCGGATTCGACCAGGACGACGTGGTACCAGAGGGGAATCAGCGCAATGGCAGCTGCCGCTAGAGTTGAAGCCAGCCAGAAGCTTCTGGCGTGATCACGCGTGAGAGCTGCCGTCCGAGAATCGGTTCCGGGTTCCGAGTTCAGGGTTCCGCGTTTTTTGGGTGTCCCAGCACCCGGAACCCGGAACCCGGAACCCGGGAACTCAGTAATCGGAGGTCTGGACCTCCTTCTGCGTGATGAACTCCAGCAGGGCTGGGCAACCCTCTTGCGTCTGGCGGATGCCGCGCTGGATGGCGGGTACGATCTCGGCAGGGTCCGTGACGCGTTCGCCATAGCCTCCGAAGGCGCGCGCCATGTCCGCATAGTTGCCGCTGATGTCCGTGCTGCGGTACTTCTCGGTGGCCACCGCCATCACCTTCAGCTCGATGGCCATGCTGAAGTTGTTGAACAGGATCGACAGGATCGGAATCCGCTCGCGCACCGCGGTTTCGAAGTCCATGCCCGTGAAACCGATGGCCGCGTCGCCCCACACGTTGATGCACAGCTTGTCCGGACGCGCCAGCCTGGCGCCCATCGCCAGACCGAGTCCGTAGCCGAGCTGGGTCGTCTTGCCCCAGCCGATGTAGCTCAGCGGCGTGGTCGCCCGCCAGAACGGCGCCAGTTGATCGCGCGGACTACCGGCATCGTGGGTGATGATCGTATTCGCCACGTCGACGGTATGCATCAGGTCCCAGATCACGCGATACGGCGAAAGGGGCGTGGTGTTCGAGGTCAGCTTGGGCTTCCACTCCGCCAACCACTCCTCGCGCACCGCCGCGATCTCGGCACTGACCTGTCTGGCGCGTCCGCGCGGCTGACCCTTGAGGCGGTCGCGAACCTCCGCGATCAGCGCGCGCAGCGTGAGGTCGGCATCGCCGATGAGCGCGTACTGGATCGGCAGGTCCTTGTTCAGGTCGGCCGGATCGAGCGTGGCCTGGATGTATGCAGGCCCCTGGCGCGGCAGGCGAACGCCGTAGTTGGTGGTGGTGAAGCTGCAGCCAATGCCGAAAATCACGTCAGCTCTATCCAGAAAATGGCGAACCTGCTTGGGGATGGCGCGGCTGCCGACACCGAGTGATAGCGGGTGGTCCTCCGGAAAGGCGCTCTTGCCCTCCAGGCTGCCGGTGATCGGCGCTTCGAGCAGCTCCACCAGCTCGCGCAGCGGCTGCCACGCCCGCGCGTAGTGCACCCCCTGGCCGGCGTAGATCACCGGCCGCTCAGCATTCACCAGCCGCTCAGCCACCTCGGCGACCGCCTGTGGGTCCGGCGCCGAACGCGTGCGCGGAACCGGGGCATACGTCAACGGCTCGGGGACATCCTCGCCCATCACGTCGACCGGGATCTCCACCAGGACCGGCCGCGGGCGGCCGTTTCTGACCTGGGTGAACGCGCGCCGCATCGCATCCGGCACGACCTCCGCCAGCGTGACCTGCTCGCAGGATTTGGTGACGTGCTGGAAGTTCACGAATGCGTTGAAGTTGGGCGGGACGTTGATGCGATTGCGCGGATAGCCACCGGGGAGCACGACGATGGGCGCCGATTCGCCGTACGCCTGCGCCACGCCGCCGAAGGCGTTCTCCGTGCCCGGGCCGTGCTGCATCGCGAAGACGCCGACCTGCTGACCAGAGGTGACGCGGCTGACCGCGTCGGCCATGTGCAGACCAGTGCGCTCCTGGCGAACGATGATCGTGCGGATATCAGCGCGCGCGGACGCCTCGATGATCGAGTTGACGGGGTAACCGATCAGAAACTCGACACCTTCGCGTCTGAGGATCTCGGCCACGGCATCGGCAGCTTTCATGCTCGACCAGCGTACCCCGCCGCGTCTGGCACACGGTCTCCGCCCCGGTCGGGACTGGACGATCCGCTGAACCCGTGCGAGCGGCTAAGGTCGTGCGGAGTAGGCGGGGGTCTCGACGACGACAGGGTCGCCCACCCGCAGGGTGCCACTCGTCAGGATGCGTGCGCGCAGACCGCCGCGGTTGACCAGCGGCTGAAGGACCGCTTTGCCCACCAGCTGTTCGAGATGGTCGCAGGGTGGGCAGTCTTTCACGCCTTCGAGGAGTACCGCGCCGATGCGGAATCGCTGTCCGATCAGCCCGAGCAGGTGGACGCCGCGGACGGTGACGTTGCGGCGGTGCTCCACGGCGCTCAGATGTATGCCGTCTTCGGCGATGAGCTCGTCCAGGGTCTCCGCCTCGAACAAGGTGATCTCGCGCGCGCCGGGGTCGGTGGGCCGACTGGAGTAAAAGCCGGTCTTGCTGTAGTAGCGATCACCGGCCAGTCCACCGCCAGCAATAGCTTCGACTTCGGCGAGCGGCTGCATGGCTACGCTGGCCGCTGGCGCGATACAGATCGCTTCGACACGTCCCACGATCGCCAGCGTACCAACCGCGCCGTGATATAGGGCGAATTTATGACGGCGATAGCGTCGTTTATACCAACCGGCCAGCGGTGGGCGTGCGATACTAGTGGCCCAAGACCAGACCTGTTGCTCTTCAACTCGACAGGCCCGCTCGGCAGCGTCGCCAAGGGCGAGTTGGTCGGACCCGCTTCTCTCCCAAGACTGTTCGGCCCGCCTGATTGCGCCCAGCCTCCTCGGCGCTGCTGAACCAGGCCGACCACGGGAGGTGGTTCCGAACAGTGGCACGCGAAGACCTTGTCATCCGCATCGCCGGTGAGGCCGGCGAGGGCGTCCTCATCACCGGCCAGATGGTCACTCAGGCCACCGCGCGCGCCGGTTATTACGTCCTGACCGATTCCGTTCCTCCCGCCGAAATCAAGGGCGGCTACAGCTTCTATCAGATCCGCCTGGGCGAGCACCGCCTCCGTGCCCGTGGCGACACGGTTGACGTGCTGCTTGCCTTCAATCAGGAAGCCTTCGACAACTCGATCGAGCACCTCCGCTCGGGCGGCATCCTGATCTTCGACTCGGCCGAGCTGAGCCCACCCGAGAGCGATCGCTATCGGTCGTACGCCGTGCCGCTGACCGACATCGCCAAGAACGAGGTCGAGCTTACGCTGGCCAAGAATATGGTCGCCGTGGGCGTCGTCGCCGGTCTGTTCGGCCTCGAGGCCAGCCACGTCCATCGCCTGCTGCGCGAATCCAAGCTCGCCAAGAAAGGCGAGGACATCCTCAACAAGAACCTGAAGGCGGTCGACCTGGGCTACAAGTACGTCCAGGAGCGCGTCGCCGAGCGCGGCACGCTCGCGGTGCGGCCGTCGAAGCTCGAAGGTCGCGTCGTGCTCTCGGGCAACCACGCCGTCGCGCTGGGCGCGCTCGCGGCCGGCTGCCGACGCTACGCCGGCTACCCGATCACCCCGGCGACCGACATCATGGAGCTGCTGGCTGACGAGCTGCCGAGGGTCGGCGGCGCCGTGATCCAGGCCGAGGACGAGATCGCGGCGATCGGCATGGTGCTGGGCGCTTCATACGCGGGCCAGAAATCCATGACCGCCACCTCCGGTCCCGGCCTCAGCCTGATGACCGAGATGCTCGGCCTCGCCAGCATGGCCGAGATCCCGACGGTGGTCATCGATTGCCAGCGCGCCGGCCCCTCCACGGGTATGCCGACCCGCCACGAACAGGGCGATCTGAACATCGCGGTGTACGGCGCGCACGGCGAGGTCCAGCGCGTGGTCCTGGCCCCGACGAGCGTGATGGATTGCTTCTGGACCACCGTCGACGCCTTCAACCTGGCGGAGGAGTTTCAGCTGCCGGTGATCGTGCTGCAGGACACCGTCCTCGCCGTACGCACCGAGAGCATTCCGAAGCCTGACCTGAGCCGCGTGAAGATCGTCAACCGACGCACGTTCGCCTACCGCGAGACGGGCGACGGCAAAGGTCCGGGTTACGACGCGGCGTCGGGCCCAGAGCACTACCTGCGCTATGAGATCACGCCCGACGGTGTTTCGCCGATGGCGATCCCGGGCACGCCTGGCGGCGCATATGTCGCCACGGGGCTGGAGCACACCCAGGCGGCCAATACGAGCTCGGACGCCCGCAACCACTCGGCAATGACCGAGAAGCGCTTCAAGAAGCTCGAGGGCGTGCTCGCCCGAGCGCCCGACGCGCACGAGCACGGCGATCCCTCGGCCGACATCGGCTTTCTGACCTGGGGCAGCACGCTAGGCGTGGTCGCCGAAGCCATCGACCGGCTCGCCGCCCAGGGCATCAAAGCCCACGCGCTCGCGCCGCGCCTGGTCTGGCCACTGCCGACGCAGCAGATCGATCCTTTCCTCGAGAACAAGCGCGTGGTGATCGTGCCCGAAGTCAACTACACGGGCCAGTTCGCCCAGCTGCTCAAGACGCACTATCCCAACGTGGAATTCACGCGCCTCAATGTGTACGGCGGGCAGCCATTCAGCGTCGCTCGTGTGCTCGAGGCCGTCACGTCACTCACCGCTTCGTCGCCTCCGAATGGGGCGCTCGGCCGCAAGGGGGCTGCTGTCCATGCCTGATCAGATCTTTACGCCGGCGACGCCCGCGACGCCGGCGACTACTCCCCAGCACAGCGTCGAAGACTACAAGAGCGGGGTCAAACCCACCTGGTGCCCGGGCTGCGGCGATTTCGGCGTCCTGAACGCGGTCTACAACTCACTGCGGGCCAAGGGCTACGCGCCGCAGGACGTGGTGCTGGTCAGCGGCATCGGCTGTTCGAGCCGCCTGCCGTTCTTCAGCAGCACGTACGGCTTCCACACCGTCCATGGGCGGACGATGCCTATCGCTACGGGCATCAAAGTCGCCAATCCCGAGCTGAAGGTGCTCGCGCTCAGCGGCGACGGCGACGCGTTCGCCATCGGCGGCGGCCACTTCATCCATGCGGCGCGCCGCAACCTGGACGTGTGCTACGTGATCATGGACAACTCGATCTACGGGTTGACCAAGGGCCAGACGTCGCCGACGTCGATGGTCGGCTTTGTGACCAAGACGACGCCGAAGGGCACCCCGGATCGGCCGGTCAATCCGCTTCAACTAGCGATGGCGTCGGGCGCTACCTTCGTGGCGCGCGCGTTTTCGGGCAAGCCGAAGGAGTTGGCCGAGCTGATCGTGCAGGGCATCGACCACAAGGGCTTCGCGATCATCGACACCTACAGTCCGTGCCCGACCTTCAACAAGGTCAATACGTTCAAGTACTACCGCGACCAGGCGGTCGATCTACCTCGCGATCACGACGCGTCGGACGTGATGCAAGCGTGGGCGCGGGCCCAATCAACGGACCCGGTCTACCTGGGCGTGCTGTACCGCGCCGAAGGCGAAGCCAGCTTCGAAGAGCACATCCAGGCTGCACACAGTGGTACTGAGGAGAATGCCGCTGCTGTAATGGAACAGATCCTGGAGCGATATAGCTAAATAACGAGGAGTTTTTTGGAAGTCGCGCGCTGCGGCGCGCTCCCCAGGACTACTCGCCCTGGACCCCGCGCGGGACCAGCCCGCATCTCATTACTCTCAACCCGCTTCCGCGACTTGCATGCGCCTCGCGAGGGACGAACGACGGTGCCAGCGCGCCGCAGCGCGCGACTTCCAAAAAACTCGTCTAATGCGGGCGCGCGACTTCCAAAAACTCTTCTTAAGGCTGCGCGAAGACGGACGAGCCTGGTGGGACGATGCCCCAGTCGGTCGGGGGCCAGTAGCTGACCCAGGCACGGCCAACCAGGTTGTCGACGGGGACCCACCAGCCGAGGTGCGAGTCGGAGCTGTTGGGGCGATTGTCGCCCAGGACGAAGTAGTTGCCGTCTGGCACCTGCCGCGGCTGCCCGTCGAACGGGTACGTGTAGGTAGCCGGGAAGTGGATGTACGGCTCGTCCAGCGGCTCGCCGTTCACGTACACCGTGCCGTTTTTGACCAGAATCGTGTCGGCCGGCAGACCGATGATGCGCTTGATGAAGTCCTTATCGGGCTGGGTCGGCGCGCGGAAGACAACCACGTCACCCCGCTGCGGACCGCCGAAGAGGTAGTCGGTCGAGCCCTGGTGGGACGTCGGCACAAAGCGATCCAGCGGCGTGCCTTCGACATGAAAGTAGGCGGCCTTGCTAATGAGCAGATACTGCCCAGTCTGGAGCGTCGGCTCCATGCTTGCCCCTTCGACGCGGAAGTTCTGGACCACCGACCGCACCCCAAGAAAGATGGCGAGGGTCAGCACGATCGTCTGCAGCAGCTCCCAGGCAAGCCCACCACCCTTCGATCGGGTGCTCACCGCGACTCGCGTCTCCGGCTCTTCCTCGGTGTCAGGGATGCCAGTCATCGGCACAGCCTGAGTCGGAAAACGGTCGTCAATTGAGCTCATAGGGCAGTCGTCCAGTACGAGGACGGGCGAAGCAAGTATAAGCCACAGCGACTCCCCGTCCTCCTAAAGATTGCTAACAAACAGTGAACGTCGCGCGGACGACCGTTCTGCACGTCTGGTGCCGTGTTTATGCGCGATGGGGGCCGGAATATCAACTCAATTTAGCCGCGGGAGAGTACGCTCGTCGCGTGGCGTGGGTGGACCGCCGCGGGTTTCTGGTCCGCACCGGTCTGGGCTTTGCCGCCGCGGCGCTCGCCTCTGCCGGCGTCGACCAGCGCACGACAGGGGCGCAGCCGACGCTGGACGACTGGTCTTCGGTGCGCGGGCTCTTCAATCTGAGCCCCAACCTCCTCCACTTCGGCGGCCTGCTGCTCGCCTCGCACCCGGCACCCGTGCGCGACGCCATCGACGCCCATCGCCACGGTCTCGATGACAATCCCGTCGACTACCTGCATCAGAATCAGGCTCGGCTCGAGGCTGACGTGCTTCGCGCCGCCAGCGCCTATCTCGGCGGCGCGGCGCTGGGCCTGGGGCTGCTCTACAACGGCCTCGCCGTGCGGTCCGACCAGGAGATCCTGACCACGGCACACGACTTCTACTCCACGCATGAAGCGCTGGTCTTCAAGGCCCAGCGCTCGGGTGCAACCCTGAAAGCGGTGCGGCTGTATACCGCTCCCGAGAGCACCAGCCGAGACGAGATTGTGAGCTCGCTCGCCGGGGCGATCACCGCGCATACACGCGTCGTCGCTGTGACCTGGGTGCACTCGAGCACCGGCGTCAAGCTGCCGATCCGCGCGCTGGCCGATGCGGTCGCCGACGCCAATGCCGGGCGGGACCCCGCGGAGCGCGCGCTGCTGTGCGTCGATGGCGTCCACGGCCTCGGGGTCGAGGACCTCGACCTGCCTGGGCTGGGCTGCGACTTTTTCGTCGCCGGCTGCCACAAGTGGCTGTTCGGGCCGCGCGGTACCGGTTT
>VBGG01000472.1 GCA_005883405.1 Chloroflexota bacterium
CTGGCGAGCAGCTCGAGGGCGCCAGCTTGACGCAGTCGGGCGGCGACGCGGTGGCCGAGGTCGGCAGGGGCGCGTAGCTCGCCGCGTTCGGTGGCGCGCAGGATGTGCGAGCCGTCGGGTGCGGCGACCGCGGCGATGAGCGTCAGGCCGCCGCCCGTCCCAGCCGTCCCGAGCGACGCAGCGGCCGTGGCGAGCGCGGCAGCAAACGTGGCGAGCGCGGCAGCAGACGTGGCGAGCGCCGCATCAGACGTGGCGAGCGCGGCAGCAGACGTGGCGAGCGCGGCATCGGGCGTGGCGAGCGCGGCAAGTGGCAGCCGACAGCCACCATCGAGCGCGGCCATGAACGCGCGCTCTGCCCCGACGGCGGCGGCAGTCGACGCGTCATGTAACGGCTGCACAAGGGCCCGCAGCCGAGCATCGTCAGCACGCGCCTCGAGCGCGAGCGCGCCCTGGCCCGGCGCTGGTGGCAGGACGTGCGGGTCGATCAACGTGTAGCTGACGTCGAGCTCCAGCCTGGCAAGCCCCGCGCGGGCCAGAACGATCGCGTCGTACTCGCCCGCGAACAGCTTGCGGCAGCGGGTGTCGATGTTGCCGCGGATCGACGCAAAGCGCAGATCAGGCCGCGCCGCGCGCAGGAAGGCGACCCGTCGTGCGCTGGTGCTGCCGACCAGCGCGGCCTCGGGCAGCGTGTCGAGGCAAGCGCCCGACGGGCTGATCAGGACGTCGCGCGGGTCGGCGCGCGGAGGCACCGCAACAATGGCCAGCGGCGCGGGAAGCTCGGCTGGCACGTCCTTCAAGCTGTGAACGGCCAGATCGATCTCATTCCGTAGTAGCGCCGCTTCGAGTTCCTTGACGAAGACGCCGGTGCCCCAATCGGCGCTGGGTGCATCCGTGTGCTGGCTGCGATCCCCGGTGGTGCTGATCGGGCAGACTTCGACAACCAGGTCGGGGTAAAGCCCACGCAGCAAAGAAGCAATGCCGTCGGTCTGCACGCGAGCGAGCGGACTCGCCCGCGTACCGATCCGTACCACCTTCACGCCGTCCTTCACGCCGTCCTTCACGCAGCCGCCGGCACGCGCTCGGCGTCCAGCGCCGTGCGCACGACATCCGCGAGCGCGGCAGCGAAGTCTCGGGCATCGTTAGGCGCCGGGACGCGGGCGAAGCTCTCGAAGCCGGCCTCCTCCGCCTGCTCTCGACCGCCGTGGTCGATGTCGTAGAGCGTTTCGAGGTGGTCCGCCAGGAACTGAACCGGTGCAAGCAGCACGTGCTTGTGCCCGGCGGCCGCCAGCTCCGGCAACACGTCTAGCATGTCTGGCTTGAGCCACTCCTCCGGCGTATGCCCGGCGCTCTGGTAGGCAAAACTCCAGCGCTCGGGCGCGAGACCGGCCACGCGGGCCACCGCCTCGGCGGTGTCCTTGAGCTGGTCAACGTAACCAGGCTCGCGATCCACCACGCGCTGCGGGAGGCTATGCGCGGTCAGTAGCACCGGCACCTTGTCGCGGATCTGCGCCGGGTAACCCGCGAGCTTGAGGCGAATGCGGTCCGCCAGAACGCGGATGAAGGCCTGATTCAGGTGCCATGCGCCGACCATCTGATGCTCCACGCCGCGGGCCCGCGCCGCATCGGCCAGGGCGGTCTCGTAGCCGCTCATCAGAATTGGCGAGTACTGCGGTGACAGCACGAGTCCGACGACCCTCTCCACACCCGCGTTGGCGAGTCTGGCCACGCCGTCCTCGATCGACGGTGCCGAGAAGCGCATGCCGGCCACGGCGCGGAACGGCCTGTCTTGCGCATCCCGATTCAGCGCCGTCTCGAGCCGCGCGGCCTGACGGTGCGTAATCGGGACCAGCGGCGACATGCCGATAAGCGCGTAGCGGCGGCGGAATTCGGTAAGCAGCTCCGGCTCGGGCGCCCGCCCGCCGCGCACGCGGGTGAGATACGCACCAATGTCGTCCAGGTAGCGCGGCGAGCCGTACGTCATGAGCACGACACCGATCCGCGCCGTGGCAGCTCTGGTTACTCCGGCCCCGTCGGGAGTGGAATGTGATGCTCGACTGCTCACCGCCGCGTTTCCTCGTGGACGACGTCCACCAGCCGCGCCAGCACGGCGGGATCGGTCTGGGGCAGGACTCCGTGGCCCAGGTTGAAGATGTGACCTGGCCGGTTCTGCGCCTGCGCCAGAATGTCGCGGGTGGCCTCCAGCGCCGGCTGCAGACCTGCCAACGGACGAACCGGATCGAGGTTGCCCTGTATGCCCTTGTCGTAACCGATGCGCGCCCAGGCATCGCCGAGGGAGACTTGCCAGTCAACGCTGACCAGGTCGCTCCCCGCGGCGGCCATGGATTCGAGCAGGGCGGCGTTGCCCGTGCCAAAGTAGATAGTAGGTGCGTTCAGGTCGCGGATCCCGGCGAAGACGCGCTGGGTCCACGGGAGCACGAACCGCTCGAAGTCGGCGGGCGCGAGCGCTCCCACCCAGCTATCGAAGAGCTGGATGACTTGCGCACCGGCGGCCACCTGTGCCCGCAAGTAGCGGATGGTGGCGTCAGTCAATCGATCCATCAAAGTCGCCCAGACCGCGGGTTCGCGCAGCATGAGTGACCGCGCGATGCTGTATTCGCGCGACGGGCGACCTTCGATCAGGTAACACGCGAGGGTGTACGGCGCTCCGCCGAAGCCGATGACCGCCGCGCGGTCCGCCAGCTCCGCTCGCAGCCGCCGGATGGTCTCCAGCACGAACCAGACCGACTCCTCCGGCTCAATCTCGTGGAGCTGTTCGACATCCGCGTGGGAGCGAATCGGGTGGTGGATGATCGGGCCGAGGTCCGGCTGAATCTCCAGCGATACGCCCATGCCCTCGAGCGGCAGCATGATATCGGCGAACAGGACGGCCCCATCGACGGCCAGCTCGCGCACCGGCATCAGCGAGACTTCGGTGCTCAGCTCCGGCGTCTTTGCCAGAGTGAGGATGGCGTGTGTCTCGCGCAGCTTGCGGTAGCCGGCGAGATAGCGGCCGGCCTGGCGCATGAACCAGACTGGTGTGGCGTCGACGGGCTCGCGGCGGCAGGCGGCCAGGAAGCGCTCGGCGCCCGTCATGGCGTGGGTGGCGGAGGAAGCGGCAGCAGTGGTGATCATCAGATGGACTCCAGAATTTCGGCGATGCTTCCGGCCACACATGAGAAGATCGGCGTCTCACGTTCCGTGTAGGCGCTGGCCTCACCTCCGCGCAGCCTCTCGACCAGGTCCAGGAAGTCGGTCGGGTAGTCCGACTCGAACGCGACGACGAACTCCTGGTCATCCAGACCGAAGGAGTAGGTGGTGTTGATCTTGACGCGCGGGAACTCGTGACCGATGCGGATGTGCTCGTCCATCGCCAACTGCCGGTCCTCCTGAGACAAGCGGTACCACGGGCGCTTTTTGATCATCGGATACACGAACAGGTATTTGCGGCCAGTCGGCTTGATCCGCGTACGGCGGCCTTCCTGGTCAGCATGGACGTGGCGGTCGATGTACTGCGAGCGCTTCGTCATCGCCAGGTAGGAGTACGGCGTCTCCAGGTGGCTGCCCAGCCGGGTGCGGCGGAGATCCATCTGGAGCTCCTGGAAATCCTCCAGTCGGTCGCTGACCATCCACAGCAGGAAGTCAGCGTCGCCGCGGGTGCCGAGCGTGCTGTACGCGCGCAGCACGGAGAGCCGTTTTGCGTACGGCTCGAGCACCGCTTCCAGCTCGGCGCTGGCCTCCCCCCGCTCGGCGATCGACAACGCGTACCACGACGGCCGCGCCTTGTAGAAGAGATACCTGACATATTGACGGCTCGTCGCTGGTTGCGGCGCGGCCACGCTGGCGTCTGGTGCGGTCTGGAGCGTCGACGATGGGCTCATGGGCAACATCCTCCTGTTTGAGAGCGGTCGAGAAGTCAAAATGCGCGTGGGCGCGAAGCGGTCAGGCTTCCTCGATGGCGTGGTCGAACAGGACCAGACTCAATCCGAGGAACAAGACGGAGAAGGCAATCAGGAGGCCGGTCCAGTTCGATGTCTCGACGACCTCCGCGCCGGGGACGCGAATCGCCGCGGCCGTGCTCTTGACGGTGGCCAGGACGACCGGCACTTGCAGGGGGAACAGAATCAGCGGGAGCATCACTTCGCGGGCACGGGCGTGCGCCGCCATCGCGGCGCACAGCGTTCCCACTCCAGCGAAGCCGATGGTGCCCAGCAGCAACGCCAGCGTAATCCTGGGCAGATCGACGCTCAGTCCGAACAGCGCCACGAATGCCGGCAGTGCGACAACCTCCACGGCGAACATTGCCGCGACGGTCGCCGTGACTTTGGCCAGGTACAGCGCCGAGCGATCGACAGGAGCAAGCAACACCCCATCGAGGGTCTTGCGGTCGCGCTCGCGGGCGAAGGCGCGCCCGAGGCTGAGCACACCCGCGAACGTCACCGTCACCCACAGCACGCCGGGCGCAACGGCAGCCGCGTTGTCGGTGTGCAGATCAAGGGCGAAGTTGAATACCACCAGCACGAGCAGGGCGAACACCGCCCCGGCCATCACCGATTCGCGGCTGCGCGCTTCCACCAGGAACTCCTTCCAGAGCAGCGCGCGCAGATGTCGGAGGTACGGGTTCATGCCGCCGCCGCCTCCGCAACCGTGGCGGCCAGCGAGTGCAGGCGCGCAGCCAGGGCATGACCGTCGTCGAGCGACACGGTGTCCTGCTGATAGGCGATGCGGCCGCAGTCGAGAACGACGACGCGCGAGCCGAGACGCAGCCCTGCCGCCACGTTATGCGTGGTGAGCAGCACACTGCGATCGCCCTCGCATGCAAGCTCCTCGAGCAGTCCGAAGGCGGCAAGGTCCAGGCCTGTCTCGGGCTCGTCCAGCAGCAACACCTTCGGGTCGTGGAGGATGGCGCGTGCGATGGAGACGCGCTGCTGTTGTCCGCGCGACATGCGCGCCACCGGCACATCGCCGAGCCCGCGGAGTCCGACGCGCTCCAGCATCTCTTCCACCCGGCTTCGCAGTCCGTCGACGGAGTAGAGATCACCATAGAACTGGAGGTTCTCGCGGGCGGTGAGCTCGTCGTACAGATACGTGGTGTGGCCGACAACGCCCACCAGGCGGCGCGCCTGGCGGATCGGCAGCCCGTGAATGCTTGCCTGACCGGTGGTTGCGCGCATCAGTCCGGCAAACACGCGCAGCAGCGTCGACTTACCAGCTCCGTTTGGCCCGAGAAGCAGCACCCGCTCGCCGGGGGCGACGTGAAGCGATACGTCGTGCAGCGCCGGGGCAGATGACGTCTGCCCGGCGTAACGAGCGCCCAGCCCGTCTGCGCTCAAGGCGTACGTGGCTGTCCTGAGTAGAGGGTTCATGGCAGGCTACGGGTGAGCTCGACGAGTCGCTGTTTGCTCTGTTCGCGCGCGTTGCGGTAGTCGGCGGCGGCGATCTGCCCGGCTTCGAAACGCTCGTCGAGAGTCGCCAGGCGATTGATGAGCCGCTGCCGTTCACGCTCGGATGGGGTAACGACGGGCCGCGCGCGGCGCCGCGCGCGCAAGCTGAAGCCGACCGCGCCGAGGCCGACGACGACCAGCAGTGCGCCGAGACCGGCGAGGCCGATCTGGAGCGTGCTGAGCTCGCCGCCTGCTTGTGGCAGGTCGGCCAGCCGTGCGGCGACGGAGTCGTTCCCGGCTACGTTGTCAGAAGTTGCCACCGAGAAGGAACGCGTACCCATGTTCGCCCGGCCGCGCGTCGTCAGACGGTCACTCTCGAGGCGCGGTCCTCCGTCCGGTACATAGATGTTGAAGGTGGTCGCCGGATAGGGCACCTTGAAACCGAGGTCCGCGCTGGTACCGGTGTAGGGCATGCGAAACGACAGCGCGAACTCGTGTCGCCCGGGCATAATGGGCTCGGTGACCTGGACTCCACCCGGAGCGGGCGACAGACTTGTGTCTGAGAATCCTGCTTGTACCTTCGCTCCGAGCGCGCCGTGGGGCAGCCCCAGGCGGAGTCCGTGCCCGAGCGCGCCACTGCTGCCGGTGGGGTCATCTGGGACAAAGGTTCGATCGCCCGCGTTGACGATGGCGCCCATCTCGTAGAGCTGCATCAAGCCCGGGTCCGTGCTCGCCACGACCAGGTTCAGCCGTTCGAAGCGGATGTCGGCGTCGCTTGCGGTGGAGTCAAAGACCTGGACGTCGGCGTGCCCGGCGGCGTCCCGCTCCAGGTCGATCGGCGCCAGGCCGGGGTAGGCCACGCCACCGTGATCCACCAGGACGACGTAGACGTTATCGGGGGAACGATCGAGTCCAGCGAACGAGTAGTGACCATCAGCGTCGATAGGCGCCGTGAGCTGGTTCTTCTGGGCCTGGTCCGTCTTCCCGAAGACGAGTAGCGTCACTTCGTCGCCGGTTGGTACGCCGGCGTCGGCGGTGCCGTTGATGACCTGGCCGTCAATCGTGCCATCGTTCGGCTCCGCCGCGACGGTCGTGGCGGCGAGCAGCAGCGCAAGCATCGCCACGCCAAGGCTGAGTACGCGGGTCACAGGCTTGCCCTCCGGCTGGCAGTGGTCAAACGAGCCGGCTTTCGACGGGCACGCGCACGGCGTGCCGCGGCGATCTCTTGCTCCAACGTGTCCTCCACGTCGGTGGCGGATTCATCGCTGGCGCGCAACAGGCTGGCCGCGCGGGCGAGCAGTCCGTCGGACAGGATTTCATAATCCGCGACTGAAAGCTTGCCGGTCTGATGGTCGAATTCCAGCTCGAGCACCTGGCTGTACAGCCGCTGGCGCTCGGCGTGCGATTGCTCACTGGGCGCGAGCTCCGCTGGATCGGATCGCGTGTGCAGGACGAGGGGCAACAAACTGAAGCAAGCGACTGTCGCCACGAGTAGCATGCCCAGCACGAGCGCCACGAGATCGGTGGAAAGACCACTCATCGGCCTGCCTCCTGACGGAATCGTCGCAGCTCGCCAGCGACCACCGGGTCGAGCACCGGGACGGGCACCGGCTGCGGCGTGCGTCTCCAGCGGCTGACGAGGTTCGCCAGCACCGCCGTGGCGAGGCCGAGGGCCGCGATCGGGCCGACCCACACGCCGAGTGCGATGCCATGCTTGGGTGGCTCGCTCAGGATGCCATCGCCGTATGAAGCGACGAAGTCGTCGAGGATCTGCTGGTCGCTCTCACTGGAGGCCTGCTTCGAGCGGATCAGCGAGCGCATATCCCGGGCGAGACCGGAGCTGGAGTCCGCGACCGACTGGCCCTCGCACACCGGGCACTGGAGCTGGAGTGCCACTCGGCGCACGGCTGCATCCTCCGGCGTGGCCTCGGCCACGCTCGAGAACAGCCCCAGGCACACCACCAGGAACATCGAGGCCAGCGTCGCCACCGACGACCAGCCCAGACCGGAACGGTTACGCAGATGCATGAGCCATACTTTCCTTGCTTCGCGCTGGGACTCGGGCTCTCGCGCGCTGGGTCGCGGGCCATAGCGAGACGAAGGTCCCTACCAGCAGCACCAGTCCACCGAGCCAGATCCAGCTCACCATCGGGTTCACAAACACGGAGACGCTGACGCGGGCATTCGCACCGTCGCCGTCCCATCCGTCGAGCACCACATACAGGTCCTCGAGCGGTGTCGAACGCAGCCCGACCTTCGTGCTCGGCTGGTTCGGGAAGTTGTCGAAGTACACCTTCTGCGCTTGCAGCTCCTCCCCGTTGACGTTCAGCGGCGCCGCGACCGTGCGGGAGCCAGCGTTGGGCGTGGTAGTGATTCCCTGGGCGGCGAGTGTGTAGCCGCCGAGCGTCAGCGTTTGGCCGGGCTGTAGCGCGGCTTGCGCCTCCTGCTGGTAGACATGCGAGCCGACCACGCCCGCTCCGATCAGGATGATGGCGAGGTGGACGATGTAGCCGCCGTAGCGGCGGTTATTCCGTCGGACCAGCTGCACAAGTGCCAGCGGATAGGCTTCGCCTGTCGCGGCATGGCGCGCCAGTGCGCCGCGAACGAACTCCTGGAGGACGGTCGCCAGCACAAGCAGGCACAGGCCGAAGCCGAGCACGGCGAAGACGTTGCGACTGCCCAGACCGAGCAAGAGTGCGCTGCCGGCCAGGGTCGCGCCGATCGGCCAGCCGAAGCTGTGGGCGAGGTTCTCGCGCGAAGCGCGCCGCCACGGCAGCAGCGGAGCGATGCCCATCAGCAGCAGCATGGCGCCCAGCAGCGGACCGGCAACCTGCTCGAAATACGGCGGGCCAACGCTGACCTTGGTGCCGGTGGTCGCCTCCGCTACCAGCGGGTAGATCGTGCCCCAGAAGATGGCGAAGACGATGCCCACGAACAGCAGGTTGTTGACCAGGAAGCTGGACTCGCGTGACAGCAGGCTGTCGAGGTGGCCTTCGGCGCGCAGCGCAGGCAGCCGCCAGAAGAAGAGCGCCAGCGCTCCGGCAATGCTCAACGTCAGGAACGTCAGGAAGTACGGTCCGCTGGCCGACAGCGCGAACGCGTGGACCGACGCGAGGATGCCGCTGCGGACGACAAAGGTGCCGAAGACGCTCAGGAAGAAGGTGGCGAAGATCAGCACCATGTTCCACGCCTTGAGCATCCCCCGCCGTTCCTGGATCTGGATGCTGTGGATGAATGCCGTGCCAGCCAGCCAGGGCATGAGCGCGACGTTCTCCACCGGGTCCCAGCCCCAGTAGCCGCCCCAGCCCAGCACGTGGTAGGCCCACCAGGCGCCGAGCAGGTTGCCCAGGCCAAGGATCAGCCAGGCGACCATTGCGTACCGCCGGGCCAGGCCCAGCCATTCGGCGCCCAGACGGTTGGTTGCCAGCGCGGCGATGGCGAAGGAGAAGGGCACGCTCCAGCTCATCAGGCCCGCCAGCAGCATCGGCGGGTGGATGCGCATGCCCTCGTCGTACAGCAGCGGGTTGAGCCCAACGCCGTCGGCCGGCAGAATCGGTAGCCGGTCGAAGGGTGAGGCGACCACGCCGAGCAGCAGCAGCATGAACGCCTCGACGGTCATCAGGACGCCGATGACGTAGGGCATGAGCGCCTTGTGCGAGCCCGGCTTGCGCTGTTGCCAGAAGACGACGGCGCTCAGGAGCGACAGGGTCCAGGCCCAGTACAGCAGCGAGCCCTGCTGGCCGCTGTAGAAGGCCGGCACCACCAGGTCCAGCGGCATGGCGAGGCTGGAGTGCTCGTAGACGTAGCGCAGCGAGAAATCGTGGGTGAGCAGCGCCGCGATCAGTGACAGCGCCGCCCCGGTGACGAGTACCGTAACTCCGTAAGCGGCGCGCTGGCCGCTGTGGATCAACTCCACCACGCGCCACCGGGCGCCGACGATGGAGGTCCCCACCGCATAGAGCGCCAGGAGTAATCCCCCGACGACGCAGATCTGACCAAAGGTGCTCAGCATCGGCGGGACCTTAAGACTTTGGTCCGAGGGGGACATGCGTACAAGTACGCGAAACGACTACGTGGCCAGCGGGGATTCTGGTGGCTGCGAGCGGAAGCGTTCGCGGTCGTACGCCACCCTCACCCCAGCCCTCTCCCAGAGGGAGAGGGAGGTGTCAAAGTTTCAGGCGGTTCTGGTTTCGGCTTCGGGCTCGCCTCGCTCGAGCGCGGCGCGGGCGCGGTCGAAGGCCTTGTCCAGGTCCTCCAGCAGCTCCGTCGCGGCCACCAGGCAGCCGTCTTCGGCGTGGCGCTCTACACTGGCGCAGAGCGAGGCGACCTCGTGTACGCCGAGGTGGTCGGCAGCACCCTTGAGCGCGTGCGCGCTCTCCTTGAGCTGCACCGCATCCCGCTGCGAGGCGGCCTGGTGGAGCGTGGCAAGCCGCACGGGCGCATCCTCCGGGAACCACCCGATGAGCTCCAGCACGGCATTTTCTTTCCCCGGCCGGTTCAGCTTTTGCAGCCGCGCCAACGTCGCCCAATCGATCGTGTCGGATCGCGTGGCAGGCGCCGGAGCGAGGGCCGGCTCGGCGATGGTGACGGGGGTGGTGTTCGCGGCCGGCGAGGAGGACACCTGGAGCGCCCGAGACAGAGCCGCATGGAGGTCCTCGATTCGCACCGGCTTGGAGACGTAGTCATCCATGCCTGCCTGCAAGCACCGCTCGCGGTCGCCCTTCATGGCATTCGCCGTCATGGCGATGATTGGCGTGTGCCGGTCGCCAGCTTCGCGGCGGCGGATCTCCGCGGTCGCCTGGAAACCGTCCATTTCTGGCATCCGACAGTCCATCAGCACCGCGTCGTAGTAGATGTTGCGCAGCGCATCGAGCGCCTCGTAGCCATTGGCAGCGACGTGGGTGTGATAGCCGAGCTTCTTCAGTAGCCCGCAGGCCACCTGCTGGTTGATCTGGTTGTCCTCGACGACCAGGATGCGTGCAAGATGCGAGATGTCGCCACGTGCGATCGGCGCGGGCAGACGTGGACTCTCCACCCGCTCAGCGGCGCGGCTCGCGGCGGGCGACGACTCGCTCGCTTCCACGGCTACCTTGCCGAAGGGGATGGCGAACCAGAACGTGCTGCCCCAGCCTGGCGTACTCTCGACGCCGATCTCGCCGCCCATGAGCTCCACCAGACGCTTCGAAATGGTCAAGCCGAGCCCCGTTCCGCCGTACTTCCGTGATGTCGATCCGTCCGCCTGCGAGAAAGGCTGGAACAGTCGCTCGCGCGCGCCGGCTGAGATGCCGATGCCGGTGTCCTGCACTTCGAAGCGGACCATGATCGTTTCGTCCATCTCCGACAGCAGGCGAACGCGGATGGCTACTTCGCCGCCGGGCTCGGTGAACTTGATCGCGTTCGCGGCCAGGTTGGTGAGCACCTGGCGCACACGCGCGGGGTCGCCGCGCAGCCTGGATGGCACCGCCGGGTGGACGCGCGCGGCCAGCTGCAGGTCTTTGCTACGCGCGCGCTCGCGCTCCAGCTCAGTGACATCGGCGACGACATCGCGCACGTCGAGGTCGAGCATCTCGATCTCGATCTTGTCAGCGTCGATCTTCGAGAAGTCCAGGATATCATTGATGATCCCCAGCAGGACTTCGCCCGAGCGCCTGACCGACTCCGCTTGGGTGCGTCGCTCAGGTGACAGATCGCTGTCCAGCATGAGCCCCGTCATGCCGATGATGCCGTTCAGCGGCGTGCGGATCTCGTGGCTGACCATCGAGACGAACTGGCTCTTCACCCGCACCGCGTCTTCGAGCTCGCCGACCAGCGTGCGCAGGTTGCGGGTCATGCGACGAAAGGCGGTGCCCAGCAGGTCGTCGCTCTCTTTCGGCTCGACATCCTGGCTGAGATCGCCCTGGGCCATCGCGTTCGCGACGCGGGCCATCTCCTGCTGATAGGCGATCATCTCGCGGAACGCTTCGGCCATCTCGCCAAGCTCGTCGTTGGAGTCCACCTGGATCTGCTGGTTCACACGTCCGCGTGCGAGGCCCTGTGCCGCGGCAGCTACCTGACGTACGGCGCGGGCGATGCTGCGCGACAGGAAGAAGCCGAGTAGTAGACCGAAGCCGACCGCGCCCCCCGACAGGATGATGGCGATGCGGCGGGTCGAGTCGTAGGTACTCTCGGCCGCACCGGCGATGGTGACGCCAACCTCCCGTTTCTTCTCGAGGTAGGCATCGATCGCCACGTCGACCTCACGTCCAAGCAGCTGACCCTCGTTCCGATAGGAAGCCAGCGCCCCGGGGCGGCCGTTATTTTCGACAAGGGTGAGCGCATGATCACGCCAATGGGAGTACTCGGCCCAGGCGCTGTTGATGCCCGCCAGAGTCTGGACGTCTTCGCGATCGGTATCGGCTTCGTCCAGCCGAAGTACCAGATCAGCCAGCTTGGCATTGCTGTCATTGACTGACGTACGCATCGCCGGCGCGGACTCCGTCGGGTCCTCGCCCAGCAGAAAGTCCAGCATGTCCGAGCGGGCTTGCCAGACCTCGTCGATATAGGTCGCCAGCAGGTGGGTGCCACCGAATACGTCGCTGTACATCGTGCGCTCGCCGTCGTTGAGGCGCTCCATCGTGTCAACGGCGAACAGGCCGAGGGCACCCGTGAAGAGCGCCGTGGCGGCAAAGGCCGCCAGCAGTTTGGCACGAATGCCAAACGCCGCGGTCGTTCGGTGTCCCACTGCCTGGGATGGACCGAGTGTCTGGCCGCGCGCACGAAATGGATTCCGCATGAGCCCCCCGGAGGATTTTTTGACGACAGCGGCATCCACTAAGCCGCGCGGGTGTATACGCCGATTCCCGCTCGCGCGCAAGCGTATTCCGCGTAGTTCTACGCGTGTCGACGGCCCTGACCTGCCCATAACGTGCTGGCGATCCCGCCACAACGAGGAGGACCGCCTGCATGTTGAGTCGAAACGCCGTTATCGAAGACCTTGCCAATAGCCTCGCCCAGCGTCGGCGCGAAGTCCTGCGCGAGCGCGCACGCCAGGCGGCGTATGGCGGCCTGGCGCGCGCGGTCGTATTCGGTCAGAGGCTGCCTGCGTCTCCGCAGTCGAGGTTGAAACTCGCCGTCGCCTGCGAGCCGATGCCCGCGCTGGACGCCGCCTGAGCACATGCCGCAAACGTTAGCGGGTGCGCCCGCCACAGGGCCTCACGCTGCTGCCGCCACGAGCGGCGAATGCGCGGGCGAAGCCGCCGAGGTAGCGCCGACGCTGGCTGGCGCGCCACGCGTTGGGCGAATGCGCTCGCTGCTGATGGTCGCGGGCGGCGTGCTGGCCGCGGGCTTGCTCTTGTGGCTGATGTGGTTCGGCATGGAGCAACGCGCCCGTGGCAGTAGCGGAGCGGCCAGCGTTCCGTTCCGTCAGGTGCCCGACTTTACGCTCGGCCTGTTCGACGGGTCGAACCTGCACCTCGCCGACACGCTCGCCGAAGGCAAGCCCGTCGTGGTCAACTTCTGGGCCTCGTGGTGTGTCCCGTGCAAAGACGAGGCGCCCATGCTCGAGGCCGCCGCTCGGCGTAACGCCTCCCGCTTCAGCTTCATCGGCGTCGACGTTCAGGACACCGAGGCGGACGCGCGCGCGTTCATCGCCAGGTACGGCGTGACGTACCCGAGCGGCGCCGGCGATGCCGGCCCGATCTCCATCCAGTACGGCATGCGCGGCGTGCCCGAGACGTACTTCATCGCCCCCGACGGGCACCTGGTGCGCAAGTGGAACGGTCCGCTGACGGCCGACGGCCTGGACCAGTTCCTGCGCGAGCTCGAGACCGCCTCCACGACCCCCGGCGGCTAGAGACCAAACTCGACCAG
>VBGG01000473.1 GCA_005883405.1 Chloroflexota bacterium
GACGAGGTGGAAGGCTTCGCGGGCGAAAGCCGGATAGCCGTCGCCGTCCACCTCCGCGTGGAGCACAACACGGTTGCCCGTGCGGGCTACTTCGAAGTCGGTCTGGTAGCAAGCGCCGTTCAAGCCAGCCAGGGTAAGGCCGTCGTCCTCCTGCAGGAGTGAATGGTGGGTACCGTCAGTACCCGGTACGAACAGGTGGAGCTCGATCGCAGACGGGTGGTATCCAGACGTGGAGTCGGGCGCATCGGGCCACATTGGGACGACGGAGCCACCGCGGGCATAGATCGGGATGTGCTCCATCGGCGTGGCCGTGTGGACGTACCGCTTCCCGCCTACGAGCACATCGGAGTGCCAGTCGTACCAGCTGCCCGCGGGGAGGTATACCT
>VBGG01000088.1:0-3556 GCA_005883405.1 Chloroflexota bacterium
TTGCGATCAGGCTTGATGACGTGCGTCAGGCGGCCGAGCGTTTGCGCGGCGTCGCCAACCGCACACCGGTGGCCACTTCACGGACAGTCGACGACCTGGTCGGCGGTCGGGTGTTCTTCAAGTGCGAGAACCTGCAGCGCGGCGGTGCCTTCAAGTTTCGTGGCGCGTACAACCGGCTCGCCGCGCTGTCAGCCGAGGAACGCCAGCGGGGTATTGTGGCGTTCTCATCCGGCAACCATGCTCAGGGCGTCGCGCTGGCTGCGCGCGAGCTCGAGGTGCCAGCGACCGTGGTCATGCCAACCGATGCGCCGACGCTCAAGCTCGCGGCCACCCAGGCGTACGGCGCCGCGGTCGTGCGCTACGATCGCCTGACCGAAGACCGCGAAGCCATCGCCCGATGCTTGGCCGAAGAGCACGGGCTGACGCTGGTGCCGCCGTACGATCACCCGCTGATCATGGCCGGCCAGGGCACTGCCGCGCTCGAGCTCATCGAAGAAGTCGGCCCGTTGGATTGGCTGCTCGCACCGGTGGGCGGCGGCGGGCTCCTGTCTGGCTGTGTGATCGCTGCCACCGGATTGTTGCCCGGCATCAAAACGATCGGCGTCGAGACCGAGAAGTCCAACGATTGGGCGTTGAGCATCGAAGCCGGTCACCCCGTGCGCATCCCCCCGCCCGACACGATCGCCGACGGCATGCGCACCCAGCAGCCAGGCGCGCTAACCTTCCCGATCGTTCAGCGGCTCGCCTACGGCATACGAACGGTTACCGACGAGGAGGTCAAAGACGCAATGCGCTTCTTACTGTTGCGGATGAAGCTGCTGGTCGAGCCAACGGGCGCGGTACCGGTGGCGCTGCTGCTCTCGGGCCGCGTCGACCTGCGAGGTCAGCGCGTCGGGGTCATCCTGTCGGGCGGTAACGCGGACCCTGCGCTGCTTGCTGAGATCCTGGCGTAATGACCGGGCAGCGAGCGTAAAGGATGCCCGCGTACCGCGAGGAGCATGCCGATCGGCCGGGGAAGGTAACGGCCATCCGCGGCGTCGTTTTTCAGAGCGACGGCAGAAGTACGGTTGGCCGCCTCTTCATTCGCCCCATGGAGGCGCTCGACCGTTGGGTCGCTGGCATCCTGCCCGATCGCGGCGACCCACAGCTGGCCATGCACGCGGGCCTGCACGTCGAGATTGACGGCTCGCGCGAGTACGTCGCCGAACAGCTGGTCGGGAGCCTGTATCTCGATTTTCGCAATGGGCTCAACTGGACCCCGTTCGAGAAGTTCAGAGAGCGAGATCGTGGCGGGTGGGACGTCACCCTGCCCGCTACCCACTTCCGTGGTGTCGATCATGCCGCCGTGCACGAGACGCTCCAGCGCCTCAATGCGATCGAGGGTCATCGGTTTGTCGGTGAGGATTGCACCGCGTTCGTGGAGCGCGCGTTCGGTGCTCGGCGGCTATTCGCGGATAGCCCAGTCCTGCGCTCGATCGGCGTCGACGCACGCGTGGGCGATCCCGCCATGCCCTTGCTGAGAGACGACATCGGGCTCGAACCAGAGGTGAGCCAGAAGCTGCAGTTCGACAAGATCAAAGACCTGCCTGATCCGCTGGCCGATGCCGAGTCACCCAACGTGCAGATGTGGGTGCACCGGCTTCTGCCGGCCATCCTCGTGGGAGCGCTGATCGGGTGGCTCTACTCGTCCGCTTCGCGCAGATCCACGCCCGTTTCGAGCACCGCGCGCAGGTTCTTCAAGTAGCCCGCCCAGGCGCGGGCCGCGCCGACGTACAGTCCATCCCAGTCTGGCCCGACGCCGAAGCCGTAGTGCTCGAGCTCGAGCGCCGTCTGGTTCGGGCCGGCCGCCTCGGTGCGGACCACCACCATAGTTTCAGGCAGATTGTCGCCCTGCATGCGCCAGCTGAAGCGCGCCACGCTGTTGGGTTCGTACTGGACGAACTGCCCCTCGCAGCAGCCGTCTGGCCAACACAGGCGCATTCGCCCGCCGACTTGCGGGTCCATCGACGCCTCACGGCAGAGCCAGCGCCGCGGCTCGCGGAAGAAGGCGTCGAACACGACGTCGGGCGCGGCGTTCACTCGTGCCTGGTACACCAGCGGCGGGCGGGTCCTTTCGGCGGTGATCTTCACTGTCCAGCCGCCCGAGACTCCTGTGCATGCGCCTCGTGCTCCCACCCGATCCACTGCGAACCGTCGCTCCAGACTTCTTTCTTCCAGATCGGCACGACCTGCTTGAGGCGATCGATGGCGTACTGGGCGGCTTCGAACGCCTCGCCACGATGCGGCGCCGAAACCGCGATCGCCACCGAGGCCTGTCCGATCTGCAGCACCCCCGTTCGGTGAACGATGGCCACTCCGCTGACCGGCCAGCGGCCTTTGATCTCGTCGCCGATCTGAGCCATCACCTTCTCGGCCATCTCGGGATACGCCTCGTACTCCAGGTGGACCACGTCGCGCCCGCGTGAGTAGCGCCGCGCCACGCCTCGGAAGACGATCACGGCGCCATCGGCCTCGGTGCGAACCACGTCTTCGAGGGCAATGTCGTCGATCGGGCCGTCCACCACTTTGAACACGCGAGATCAGCGCCCGCCGCTGACGGGCGGGATGAACGCTGCTTCGTCGCCGTCGTGCAACGTGAAATCGGCGCCGACGTAGCTGTGGTTTACCGCCACCATGCCAGGGGCGGTGCGTACCGCTGGGAGGCGCACCGCGAGCACGTCGACCAGGTCACCCACCCTTGCACCGCTCGGCAGCGGCACCTCCAGCCGGGCGGTGCCGGCTGCCTCGCGGTAGGACGCGAACAGCCGCACGCGCACGCAGATCTGCGACTGCGACGTCGTCTCGGGCACGACGCCAAGTATAGGGCTGATCCAGCGCGGGAATTGGTGGGGGCCATCGGGTGTCAGAAAATGGCGCCGCGGTGGTGTTCTATCGGTGAATGGCAACGACGCACCGGAACCCGGCGTGCTGAAGCTCGAGGAGGAGGTGCCCGAGCAGAGAGCCCGAGCAGAAGAGCGCTTCGACGCGCTCTTCGCGCAGTTCTATCCCGAGATGTTCGGCCTCGTATACCGCGTCCTCGGCGACCGAATGGAAACCGAGGACACACTCCAGGAGGCGTTCCTCAAGCTTTCGCATGACTCGGCGCTGCAGTCGCGACCCGACGGCGAGGTCGGCGCCTGGCTGCGGCGGGTCGGCCTCAACCAGGCGTTCAATCGCCTGCGCTCGGCCAGGCGAGCGCGCGCGCGCCTGGAGCGCGTGGGTCGTCTGGAGGGCGCCGACCTGGAGCCGACCGACGCCGACCTGGTCAGTCCGTCGGGCGTGGTGATACGCCTGGAGGAACAGGCCGCCATTCGCCAAGCGCTGGCCGAGGTACCCGAGCGGCAGCGCGAATGCCTGCTGCTGCGCCATTCCGGGTACTCGTACGCCGAGATCGCCGCGACGCTGGGCATCGCCGTCGGGTCGGTCGGCGTATTGCTCGCGCGCGCTGAACGCGCCTTTCGCGCCCAGTACCGGAGGCAAGACGAACCATGAACACCACAACCCGCACCTGCCCGGA
>VBGG01000088.1:3757-31080 GCA_005883405.1 Chloroflexota bacterium
TGTTGCGCGAATATCCACGCCGTGGCGCATCGCCGCCAGCGGCCTGGCGGCGGCGCTGGTACTGAGCCTCATCATCGCCTTTACCCCAGAAGGCGGGGCAGCCGCGGCTTCCTTCCTGGCGCAGTTCCGCAGCCAGCAGGTGACGGCGGTCGAGGTAACGCCGCAGAGTCAGGCTGAGATCTACAGGACGCTGAATGCGCTGGGCAATCTCGGCACGATCAAGACGCCGGGCTCCGACGGCAAGGAAGCCCGACCTGAAGCCGCGGCCAGAGGCGCTGCCGAACAGGCCAGGACCGTCAGCCTGGCCGAGGCCGGGCAAGAGATCGGCTTCTCGCTCAAGACACCCGATCCGGCGACGCTACCCGCGGGGTTCGACGCGACACCCAAAGTGCGGGTGATGCCGGCCTACCAGATACGCTTCACCTTTGACAGAAACAAGGCCCGCGGATATTTCCAGTCCACAGGCCATCCCGAGGTCAGCCTGCCCGACAAATTCGACGGCGCGACACTGGTCGTCTCGATCCCGGCGGCCGCGCTGCTCGAATATCAGAATGGCAGCTCGAAGGACGCGCTGATTGTCGGGCAGGCTGGTGAGCTGGTGGTCGACGTCGAAGGCGGCAAAGTGGGCTTACCCGAAATGCGTGATTTCCTGCTCAGCATGCCTGGCTTGCCGCCGCTGGTCGTCAGCCAGCTGAAACAGATCCAGAACTGGAACGAGGTGCTGCCGATTCCAGTGCCCGTCGATCAGGTCCACTGGCAGTCCACCACCATCAACGGCAACCAGGGACTGCTCTTGAACGACAACTCGAATGTGGGCAGCGCGGCGATCTGGCACGCCGGCGGCCACCTCTACGGCCTGGCCGGCTCGCTCAAGGCCAGCGACCTCAAGCGCGTCGCCGAAACGCTCCGCTGACTAACGCTCCGCTGACGCCCGCAATCGAGACGGTCGCGCTTCGCAAGGAGTACGGCCGCAAGGTAGCACTTCACGGGCTGGACCTCATCGTCCAGCCCGGAGAGGTGTTTGGCTTCCTCGGCCCGAATGGCGCCGGCAAGACGACCACCGTCAAGATCCTGCTCGGCCTGGTTTCGTCGACGAGTGGTGAGGCGCGCATCTTCGGCAAGCCGGCTGGCGATGCAGAAGCCCGACGGCGCGTCGGCTACCTTCCCGAGAACTTCCGCTTCCACGATTGGCTGACGGGCACGGCGCTACTCGAGTTTCATGCCCGCCTGGCCGGGCTCGCTGCAGGTGAGCGACGCGTGCGAATCCCTCGCGTGCTCGAGCTGGTCGGACTGAGTGGGCGCGGCAACGATCGCATTCGCGGCTATTCGAAGGGCATGACTCAGCGCATCGGGCTGGCCCAGGCCATCATCCACGAGCCAGATCTGGTGCTGCTGGACGAGCCGACCTCGGCGCTCGATCCGGTTGGGCGGCGCGAGGTGCGCGACCTGATTCGCTCGCTCAAGGCGCGGGGCATGACGGTTTTTCTGAACTCGCATCTGCTGAGCGAGATTGAGATGGTGTGCGACCGTGTCGCGATTGTCGATGGCGGTCGGGTGGTGCGCTCTGGTCAGCTGAGCGACTTGATCGGCGGTGTCGCGGAGCTCGCCGTGACGGTCGATCGGGTGGATGCGGAGCTGCTCGAGCTGCTCGCCAGCCGTGGCGAGATCACCCGGGTGCGCGATTGCACGGTCACCGTCGGCGTGGACGATCTCGAGGTCGCGCCCGTCGTGGCCGACGCGGTGGTCCGTGCGGGTTACCGACTCTACGGCCTGGTCCCCTCGCGCCAATCGCTCGAGGACGTCTTCGTCAGCCTGGTGGAGCCGACCTCGGACCGCTAGTGAACCGTCAGCCGTCAGCAGGAAGAGTTGCTGCCCCAAACGGCGCGAGCCGCGCTGCGCGGGCGGAGGTCAATCCAATCCAACGATGTGCGTTTTTCGCCCACGCTCCGCTTCGCTCCACGGGGTGCACTTTCGCGAGCGGACGGGCCCGACGAGGCGCGGTGTCATGCCTCAACCCAACGGGTAGTTTCTCGCTCTCGCATGCGAACGGGCGTCGGCGAGCGCACGATCTCGGGTGCTAGGCGGCTAGTGACAGCTCGGAGGGCTCGACGGTGGGCTGGCAATCCAGCCAGACGACTTCGGGCGGGCAGCCGAAGCGCAGGGGAATGGTGTGGCCCAAGCCGGTGGTGATGTGCAGCAGGGCCGCCTCGATGCGCTGGAAGCCCGCGGCGATGGCAATGCGCGGGTCCATGCGCAGCGTGTACGGCGCGCCCAGCAATGGAAAACGCACCTGCCCGCCATGCGTGTGGCCAGCGAGGATGAGATCAGCACCCTGCTCGTGGGCTTCGAAGGCGAGGTCAGGCTCGTGGATCAGCGCCAGGCACGCTTCATTCGGTCGACGACCGCGCATGGCCGCCTGCATGTCAGCGTGGCCGGCCCAGGCGGAATCGCAGCCGGCGATCCACAAGCTGTCGCCGTCGAGCTGCACGCGGCGGCCTTCGTTGTGGAGCACCGTGAAACCGGCCGCGCACAGCGCGTCGGCCATCGCGTGGCCTTCGTCGTCGCCGTCGCTCCGCAGGCGCGGCGAAAAGGGATGGAGCAGTAAGCCCAGCAGCCGCCGCCAGCCGCGGTCGTGCTGCTCACGCAGGTGGGCCGGGGCATGCGCGTTGTGCTCGTGGTTGCCGAGCACGATGAACGTGCCCAGCCGCGGTCTGACCGTGTTCAGCAGATCGACCAGCAGCGGGATGTCCTGGACCTTCTCACACACGTCACCGGTGACGCACAGCAGGTCCGGAGCGAGGCCTTTGAGGGCCGCTTTCTGGGCGCGCAGAAGCCGTAGATCGTCGCGTCGGACGTGAAGATCGCTGATGTGGACGATGGAGACGTTCGGCCAGGCTCCGGGGAGTGGCAGCCGATGGCGCTTGAAGATGGGTCGGTAGGGCTCGCCCACGATCGCATAGCCGAGGCCAGCGACGAGCACGGGAATGAATGCGAACAGTGCGAGGAGGACCACAGCGGCAGGATTATGGTGACTTCGGCTCGGTTTTACGAGAGAAATAAGGTTGAGGAGCCGTCTCAAAGCAAGCGGCGTGCCCGCCTGTCGGCAGTGCTCGCGTCGCAAAGCGTGCAGGCGCGGTGTTGAATTCGACGAGATAGCCAATGCGGCCAACGTACGTTTTGCAGATCGCTCGCTTCACGCTGCAGGAGGCGGTCAGCCGGCGGCTGATCCTGGCGGGCGTGCTAATCAGCCTGGGTTACATCGGCCTGTTCGCGCTCGGCTTCCACTTCGCCTACGACAAATCCATCGAAACCACCACGTCCGTCGAGTCACGCCTGTCACTGGGCGTCGCTTTCGCGACGCTGACGCTCTTTGGCGTCTACGTGGTCAACTACCTGGCCAGCTTCCTGGCTCTGTTCCTGTCGGTGGCTGCCATATCCGGCGAGATCGACTCTGGCACGCTGCACGCCGTGCTCGCCCGACCGCTCAGACGCTCAGAGTTCGTCATCGGCCGCTGGCTCGGCTACGCCGTGATGATCGCTGTCTACATCGTGGCGATGACTGGCCTGGTGCTCCTCATCGCCAGGCTGATCGCCAGCTACGAGGTGCCCGATCCCCTTCCCGCGCTCCTGCTCATGCTGCTGGAAGGCGTGCTGCTGCTGACGTTGAGTCTCTTCGGCAGCACGCTCATGCCCACCCTCGCCAACGGCATCGTCGTCTTCACCCTGCTCGGCCTGGCCTGGCTGGCCGGCATCATTGAGTTCGTCGGGCGGCTGTTGACGGCGGCGTCCAATTCAACCGGCGGCGACGCCATGCTCAACATCGGCACTGCCGTGAGCCTCATCTTGCCCAGCGATGCGCTGTGGCGCGGCGCCTCCTACTACCTCGAGTCGCCTTCGATGCTGGCAGTCCTCGGCGCTGCGCGCGGCGGTATCCCCTTTTTCTCGTCGACACCGCCGGCACCCGCGCTGGTGGTCTGGGCGGTGGGGTACGTGGTGGTCATCCTTGCTGGCGCGGTGCTGGCCTTCCGAAGACGGGATCTCTGAAGGTGCCTGTGGATCAGGTTGGGGATAACCGGGTCTCGGCCTGGGGATAAGCCGGGCGGGACCTCCGTCTACGGTGCCCGGTACCAGCCGCTCTTTCGGCGCCGGGGGCTCGCCTGAGATACATAAGGCATGTCCACGTCGAGCCATCCAAACAGCTGCCGCTGCGCCCTCCATGCAAATCTCGAGGCGCGCCGGCATGACAACTACCGCCAGCTGGCCCGCGCGATTCTCGGCCCGGCCGCGCCGACCGAAGACCGCGCGCTTGCTCGGGCACTGGCTGAGCACGCTGGCCTGATTTCCGCGGCCAGCAACATCACCCCGTTCCGCCCACGCCGCGCCGCGTAGTTTCTCCCCGGAGGGGACCCATTTGGGGTCGACGCCACCTCGCGTCAGCGCCCGTTGCACTGCACGCTCGCGGGCGAAAGCCAGATCGAAAGTCCTGACCTACAGCTGTCGCCTGGGCCACCGTTTACGGCCCGACGCGACAGGAATCCTCGAGGGTCCCCGTGGGCAAATTAGCCCACTAGGGGTCGTCGCGCGGCGCCGGAAGCTCCACGGCGCCGCCGGCGACGATCTCGCGTATTCCGCGTATCGCCGCGCGGCTCGGCCCGTCCCGGGCGATGTCGTTGGCGACCTGCTTCATCCCGTGCAGCACGGTCGTGTGATCGCGATTGAGCAGTCGGCCAACGTCGGGCGTCGACAGGTGCCCATCCTCGCGCAGCAGGTACATGGACATCTGGCGCGGCTCCACGATCTGCTTGTGGCGCGCCCTGGCTTTGAGATCGTCGACCTTCACCCCGTAGTAGCGCGCGACCGCCACCAGGATGGCGCCCGGGGTCGCGCCACGGCCTGAGGGACCAGGCGCAACCAGATCGTGCAGCACCTTGGCCGCCAGACCTACGGTCACCGGCTGCTGCATATGCCTGGCGTGCGCCAGAAGGCGGTTGAGGCTACCTTCCAGCTCGCGGATGTTGCTCTGCACCTTCTCGGCGATGAAGTCGATTACGTCGGACGGTACCGCGCCGACCACCTGGCTAGTGAGCTTCGAACGCAAGATCGCGATGCGCGTCTCGTAGTCGGGCGGCTGGATGTCGGCGATCAGGCCCCACTCGAAGCGCGATCTCAGTCGATCCTCGAGGATCGTCATCGCGCGCGGCGGGCGGTCACTGGACAGCACGATCTGCCCACCCGATTCGTGAATGGCGTTGAAGGTGTGAAAGAACTCCTCCTCCGTGCGCTCCTTACCGGCGATGAACTGCACATCGTCGATCAACAGCACGCGCGCATTGCGAAACTTGAGGCGGAAGTCGTCGGTGCGATGCTGGCGGATAGATTCGATCAGCTCGTTGGTGAACGTCTCCGACGAGACATAGATCACGTCCTCGCCGGTGTCGGCGACCGCGTGGCCGATCGCGTGCAGGAGGTGGGTCTTGCCAAGTCCGACTCCGCCGTACAGGAACAACGGGTTATACGCGTTACCAGGATGATCGACGACGGCCAGCGAGGCGGCATGCGCCAGGCGGTTCGACTGGCCCATCACGAAACTGTCGAAGGTGTAGCGAACGTTCAAGGGTGATCCCGCGCCGGCCGGAGGGGCACTTCGCGGGTGCTGCACCACCGCACTGAAGATGTCGTGGCGCGGCCGACCGCCGCCGCCCCCGACATCGACGTCGATGGCCGCGCGAGAGACCTCGAGCTCCGCCAGCAGCGGTGCGGGCCGCTGGCGGCGCGGTTGCCCGTCGGGTTGCACGGTACCGGCCACGGCCGGGCAGAACTCGACCCGGACCGGCCCGCCGACGATCTCGGCCACGGCGGCGTGGATGGCCGAGCTGAGCTTGCCTTCGAGCCAGGGGACGTGGAACGGATTGGCGACCATCACGCGTATGACGCTGGCGCCGGCGTCGTACGCCAGCCCACGCGTGCCGCGCAGATACGTGTCGAAGTGCGCCTCGCCCGTGTTGAGCTGCAAGCGGGACAGGACGCGCTGCCAGATGAGATGTGCGTCGGGAGCCTGCGGGTCGGACCGTGGGGCGGCAACCGTCGCGGAGGCAGGGCTAACCATGGACAGGGGACCGATTCTAGGGATTGAGTCCGGGCTTGCCGGGGCCCGACGCTGCCCGAAGCGTCAAAAATGTGCGGCGCCGGAGCACTGTGACACGCCGCGTGAGGCCGATGTGACGGTGCCCAGAAGGCGGGGTGCCGGACGTGTGATCATGCACAGCATGGCTCGCCTTGATCGCCGGCATACCCGTTTGCTGGCCGCCGACGCGGCCGGCATCGCCGACGCCGCGGCCATTCTGCGGGACGGTGGTCTGGTGGCTTTCCCGACCGAGACGGTGTACGGATTGGGTGCCCATGCGCTCGATGCGCAGGCGGTGCGGGCCATCTTCGCGGCCAAGCAGCGCCCCGCAGATGATCCGCTCATCGTTCACGTCGCCGACTCGAGCGCGCTCGCCCAGCTGGGCCTGCATGACCCCATCACGCAGCTGCTTGGCGGCCGATTCTGGCCCGGACCTCTGACGCTGGTCGTCCGAAAGCGCGCCACCGTTCCGCGCGAGGTCACTGCAGGCCTCGAGACCGTCGGCGTCCGAGTGCCGGCGCATCCAGTTGCTCAGGCACTGCTCCGAGCTGCGCAGGTGCCGATCGCGGCTCCGAGCGCCAACCTGTTCGGCCGCCCGAGTCCGACGCGCGCACAGCACGTGCTCGATGATCTTCAGGGCCGCATCGACGCCGTCCTGGATGGTGGCCAGACGAGTGTAGGCGTCGAGTCGACCATCGTCGACGTCTCATGCACGCCGCCGCGATTGCTCCGGCCGGGTGGCCTGGCCGCCGAGGCGATCGAGGCGGTGCTCGGCGTCGCCCTGGTCTCGCGGACGCCCGCCGGAGAGGGTCCACAAACGTCGCCGGGCCAACTGCCGGTCCACTACTCGCCGCGCACGCCGCTCACGCTGATCGCCGGTCCGCCCGGCCCGGCGCGAGACCGCCTGGTACGTGAAGTTGAGGCCTCGCTCGCGGCGGGACGGCGCGTGGGCGTTCTGGCGGTCGAGGAGGACCTGCACCTAGTGCCGTCGGCCGCCCGCCTGGAAGTCGTGGGCGCGTGGGCCGACGCGGCCACGGTCGCAACGCGGCTCTTCGAGGCGATGCGGGCGCTCGACGCGGCGAATCTCGACGTGCTGCTCGCGCGAGATGTGGCTGACCCGCGTGCGGGCCTCGGCCGCGCCCTGGCCGATCGACTCCGCCGCGCCGCTCGAACCGTGATCGAGATCGAACAGATCGAACAGGAGAATTTCGCGCGTGGTTGACAGCCGCGACTAGAATCGCGCGCAGATGCGGCTTTCACAACGTGCCGACTACGCTGCGCACGCCATGGTCGAGATCGCTCGCTGGTACGGCGAACGGCCCGTCCACGCGACCGAGATCGCTCAACGGCAGGGCATCCCCGAGCCGTATCTCGAGCAATTGCTGCTCGCGCTCAGGCGGGCGGCGCTCGTGCGCAGCTACCGTGGCCCTGGCGGCGGATACACCTTGACCCGCCCGCCGGCCGCGATCAGCCTGGCCGATATCGTCGCCGCGCTCGAAGGCCCGTTCGTTCCACCCGAGGAGACACTGCACGATGCCGAGGCCGCCGACTCGGATCCGCTGACCTGCCCGATCCGCGATGCCTGGCACCTGGCAACCGCGACCATGCGACGGATCCTGGACGGCATGACGCTCGAGATCCTGGTCGAGCGTCAGCGTGAGATCGACCGCAAGAGCGCCAAGCCCGCCCGTCGCGAGCCGGCCCTCGCAGACGAAGTCGTATCTCCCTGAAACACATGACGGACGTGCGTTAATATCGACGTATACCTTCTTGCCCATTCCCGGTTCAGAAGCCCGCTGGTCGCGCCGATTCTTGCTACAGGCTCGTGCCGAGCACAACTTCTGAACCGATCCGCGTAGCGACACTTGACCGCCCACGCACACCATGTACGCAACCCGTTGCATGCCCGCGTGTCTCTGGCATTGATGGCGTATTTCTCGCCACCGCCGGCGCCTCTGAGTACTCGTGACGGTGGCATCGGGGGACCCGGAGCCGCAGATGTCAAACACTGCCGAACTGGCTGATCCGCGAATGGTCTCCGAACGTACACCTCGCGTACGCAAACGCAGGGACGATCTCATCCGCTGCCTGGAGCAGCTGACCTACAACCTGCGCTGGTCGTGGAATCCGCGCACTCGCGAGTTGTTCCAGTCGCTCGCGCCGGAGCCGTGGGCCCGCACCAACAACCCGGTCGCCACGCTCAGGTCTGCCACGAATGAGCCTGACAGGCTGGCCGAGCACGCCGAGAGCATCCTCGAGTGTCACAGTGATCTGGAGCAGTACCTCAACAACCCGACGCAGGTGAAGAACGTCCCGCGCATCGCCTACTTCTGCGCCGAATTCGCGATTGCCGAGTCGCTGCCGATCTACTCGGGCGGCCTCGGCGTGCTGGCCGGCGACCACCTCAAGGCCGCCAGCGACCTTGGTCTGCCGCTCATCGCCGTCGGGCTGATGTATCGGTACGGCTACTTCCGCCAGGTGATCGACGACACGGGCTACCAGCGCGAGGCCTACGATCGTCTCGATACGGACTCCGTGGCGGTGCGCCCGGTGCTCAACGCGCAAGGCGCGCCAGTTGTGATCGACGTGCCGTTTCCGAGCCGCACCGTACACGCCCGCGTGTGGGTCGCCCGAGTGGGTCGCGTGCCGCTGTACCTGCTGGATACGGATCTGGCCGAGAACCGTGAGGACGATCGCTGGATCACCAGCCACCTCTACGGCGGCGACCAGGACACGCGCATTCGTCAGGAGATCGTTCTCGGCATTGGCGGTCTGCGCGCGCTCCGCGCCATTCTGCCGACCGATGCTCAAGCAGACGTGATGCACATGAACGAGGGCCATTCCGCGTTCCTGGCGCTCGAGCTTGCCCGCGAGCGCCTCGCCTCGGGCGCCGCAAGCAGCTTCGACGAGGCGGCGCTGCAGGTGGCGAACAAGCTGGCATTCACGACTCATACCCCGGTCGCCGCCGGACACGATGCCTTCCCGTCCGACCTGATCGAGGCCTACTTCAACGGCTACCGCCAGCAGCTGGGTCTGACACACGACGAGTTCATGCTGCGCGGCCGCCGCGATCCTGAGGCGATCTGGGAGCGCTTCTCGATGACGGTACTCGCGCTACGCAGCGCCGCCCGTCGCAATGGCGTGAGCCAGCTGCACGGGACGGTCAGCAAGGAGATGTGGGGCGGGGTTGGCCTGACCATGAGGGATGCACCGCCCGCGGCCGAGATGGACGCCATCACCAACGGGGTACACACGGCGACCTGGGTGGGACCCGAGATGAGCACCCTCTTTGACCAGCAGCTGGGGACGGACTGGCGCACGCTGCCGGAGGTGGCCCGAAACTGGAAAGCCATGGCGCGTGCCGACAAGGGCGCACTGTGGACGGCGCGTACGGCGCAGCGTGCCCGCCTGCTGGCGCAGGTAGATGCGATGGCGCGCCACGAGGGCCTCGGCGGACTGCACCCCGACGTCACGCCGGAAAAGGCGCTTGTCCTCGGCTTCGCGCGCCGCTTCGCGACCTACAAACGGGCCGGGCTTGTGCTGACCGATCCTGAGCGGCTGGTGCGGCTGATGGACGGCGGCAATCGGCCGCTCGTGGTGGTCTTCGCTGGCAAGGCCCACCCGCGCGACGAGCCCGGCAAGCTGCTGGTGCAGCGCATCGTCCAGGCAAGTCGTGATGAACGCTTCCGTGGTCGGCTTGTATTCCTCGACAACTACGACGTCGAGATCGCGCGGCTGCTGGTGCAGGGCAGCGACGTGTGGATGAACACGCCGCGCCGCCCACAAGAAGCCAGCGGCACGAGCGGCATGAAAGCCACGTTGAACGGAGCGCTGCACCTGAGTGAGCTGGACGGCTGGTGGGACGAGGCGTACGAGCCAGGCATCGGCTGGGCGCTGGGCGAGGGCTTGTCCGGCGACCTGGTCGGCGAAGCGCACGACGCCGCAGAGGCCAAGCAACTGATGGACCTGCTCGAGTTCGAGATCCTGCCCGAGTTTTTCGAGCGTAACGAGCACGGCCACCCCGAGCGCTGGCTCGACCGCGTGGCGCGTTCGATCCAGAGCATGGCGCCGCGCTTTTCCGCTCAGCGCATGGTGCGCGAGTACGCCGAGCGGTTCTACACCCCCGCGGGCGCCGCGGTGGCGGCCTAACGGACTTGCTCCCTCTCCCTCTGGGAGAGGCGATTAGCCTAGCAAGGCCGCCACGGGCAGATCTCCGAATACGTCCGCGAGCCTGAGCACTGAGCGGCCGTGGCGCTCGATGACTGAATGGGTGCGGCCGGTGAACACGTCGTAGTACTGGCGACCTGGCTCACCGGGAACGGGAAGCAGGTCCTCGCGCCATACCTCAGGCCCGATGGGCGGCGCGGGCGTGCCGCGCATCAAGGTGGCGATCTGCACTGGTGCGGCGACGACCAGCACCTGGCCGTCCGCGGCGCGGGCGAACGCCGCCACGTGCTGGTGTCCGCGTAGCGGCGTATAGCTGCCGCCCACGAACAACTGCGGCCGCTCGCGCCGCAAACACAGCAGCCGCTGCGAGATGTACAGCTTGATCCGCCCGTCCTCAGGCACCGCCAGTAGTTGTTGCACCAGGCGAGGCGGATCGGCCGAGCGCGACAGCAGCCACTGCAGCTCGCGTTGCCGAGCTTCAAAATCCACCGGCCGACGGTTATCGGGATCGACCAGCGACAAATCCCACAGCTCGTTGCCCTGATAGATGTCGGCCACCCCGGGCGAGCCGAGCTTCAGCACAACCTGCGACAGCGAGTTGAAGATGCCGAACGCGGCCACCTTCTTTTGCAGCGGTTCGAGATCCTCGAGGAACGCGCCGCTGTCACTCGGGTTGAGGATGCTGCTAGCGAACTGGAGCACCGCCTCCTCGTACTCCTGGTTGGGGGTGATCCAGCTGGTGTGAACCTTGGCCTCCTTGAGTGCCTTGAGCATGACGTCGCCGATGCGCCTGACAAACTCGTCATCGACCCCACCCAAGGGCCACGCGCCGAGCAGCGTCTGGTACAGCAGGTACTCCTCATTGCGATCGGGCGCCACGCGACCCTGCACGCTGAGCTTCTTGCGACCGTTCAAGCGCGTCCAGCGCGTGAGAGCCGCCCGCCATTCACGCGGCAACTCCGAGAGGACGTTGATTCGCGCGCGCACGTCTTCGCTGCGCTTGGTGTCGTGCGTCGAGCTTGCGAGCAGCGCCGCTGGCCACTCCCGCGCGCGCTCGCTCATGCGCCGATGGAAGGCGGTGAGCGAACGGCCGAACTGATCCGGATCACCGCCGACCTCGTTGAGCGAGATCAGGCGATTGAACTGGTAGAAGGCCGTATCCTCTGTGCCTTTGGCCATCACCGGACCTGTCGTCTGTTGGAAGCGGGCGATGAAGCGGAGTTTACGCTCGTCCTGGCCGTGCTCATCCCGCAGCAGCAGCGTGTCGCCGACAAAGTCGAAGATGGAAGGATCGGTGCGCGGGTTGCGGTGCTTCGCCTCGGCCACGGCTTGCTCGATAGCCACACGATCTTCGTCGGAGGCGCGGCCAGTCTGCGGATCGATGTAGGTGCGGTAGATGTTCAAGCTGGCGATGACTTCGCGGATGACGAACATCAGGCTGTTCAGCGTGAAGTCGCGGTGGCGGCGGTCGCTCGAAGCGATGTCGCGCAGCAGATACGCAAGCTCGTTCACCTCGCTGGCCAGCGAGATGAGCATGACCATCTTCTTGGTCGAGTTGGCCAGGTCCTTGAAGCGCTGCGCGCCCTGACGCAGGAAGCGGAAGTAGATCGTGCTGAGGAACTGTTCGTTCTGGCGGGCGACAAACAGCCCGTTGAGGTCGTTCAGGTACTCGTAGCCGGTCGTTCCGTGGACACACCAGTCCGACCGCAAGCGCTCGAAGGTCTCGAGGATCTTCTCCACGACGACGTAGAAGCGTCCTTCGTCGGTTCGAAGCGCCGCCAGGCAGCGCTCCTGTAATTGACGGAAGTACGCTGCCGGATCGCGCAAGCCATCGGGGTGATCGATGCGCAGGCCCTGAATCTTGCCTTCGCCGACCAGCCGCAGGAGCAGCCGGTGCGTATCTTGAAAAACCGCGGGATCCTCCATACGCACCGCGGCCAACTCGGAGTTGATCTCTTCAGCCGCCACGCGCCAGAAGGCCAGCCGGTAGGATTGCCCATCCAGCAGCGCGTCCAGCCGATCGAAACTCGATGGCTGGCCCTTCTCGCCGTTGACGGCTTGGAGTGACGCCGCCAGAGCGGCGCGGAACGGCGCCGAGGCCGCCTCCAACGCATTGATGCGCCGCTTGACGATCTCCTTTTCGCGGTTTCGCTCGTCCATCGCCGGCGCGCCGAGCATGCGTCGCGGCGGCAGGTGACGGATGGCGGTGAGGATGCTGGCCAGTTCCTGCACGTGCTCGTGCCGCCGCCCGAGCTCCTCTTCAAGGCGTTCGAGGGCGGGTTCCAGAAGCACGGGGTAGGTGTCCGGCGCAACGGGGAGGCGCTGCTCGTAATAGGCAATCTTGAAGGCGCCACCGGCGTACTCGACGCTCAGCTCGCCGTTTTCCAGCACCTTGCCATACTGATCGCCCAGCGTCGGCACGACCAGCTTCATCTGGTCCTGAGGCTGGGCGCCGCTCGGCCGCCAGTTGATGTCGAAGAACGAGGCGTAGGTGGATGCCGGACCGTTTTAAAGCACGTCCAACCAGCGGTAATTGCCGGGGTGGCCGATACCCATGTGATTGGGCGCGACGTCGACGAGCTGCCCCATGTGGTGGCGCTGCAGCTCGGCCACCATCCGGTCGTAGTCCTCCTGCGATCCGAGCTCGGGGTTCAGCGAGCTGGGATCGGCCACATCGTAGCCGTGCAGGCTGCCCGAGCGCGCGCGGAGATAGGGCGAGGCATAGATGTGGCTGACCCCAAGGTCGTACAGATACGGCACGAGGCGCCTGGCGTCTTCGAAGGTGAAGCCGGCGTGGAACTGCAACCGGTAGGTCGCCGCCGGCGGGGGCGCTGGCTTCACGAAGGTGTGCGGGCGAAGATGGTGGCGCTCCGCCCGGCCACCTCGAGCCGGCTCGGGGAAGGGCCGGGTCGTGCTTCACCAGTCGCCAGCAGGACGCGCCACCCACCGCCAAACTCGCCGCTGTCGAAGGCCGCGTCGCCAAAGTTCACCACCAGCAGTCGCTCGTCGTCGACGAGCCAGCGCCGCACCGCGAGTACGTCGCGCGACAGGGCGCACGGCTCGGTCCTCTCGCGCGCCTGGTCCTTCAGGACGTGGTCGGTGGTTCGCAAGGCGATCAACCGACGATACAGCGACTGAAGCTCGGCACCGGCCTGCGAATCGATCTCTGACAGACGCAGCTTCGAATTGAGGAACGTGGACTCCGCTTGCGGGTCGGGAATGCGGTCGCGGTTGGCCGGATCGCGAAACGCGGAGAAGGCTTGAAATTCGCGTCGACGCCCCTCCGTGACGAGCCTTCCCAGTTCGGGGTTGTGATCCGTGAAGTACTGAAACGGCGTCGACGCGCCGAACTCCTCGCCCATGAACAGCATCGCGCTGTAGGGCAGGAACAGCAGTAACACCGAGGCGGCCGCAAATCGCTGCAAGTCGATCTGGTGATGCAGCCGCTCGCCGAATGCGCGATTGCCCACCTGATCGTGATTCTGGATCACGTACACGAACTGCCAGGCGGGCCGATCGCGCGCCGGCGTGCCGCGCGGCTTCTTGCCGCTTCGCGTCGGTTGGCCTTCGTACAGCCAGCCCTGGCGGATGCACCTGGCGACTTCCTCCAGCGTGCCTTCGTAGCCGGCGTAGTAGCCCTCATGGTCGCCGGCCAGGTAGCGCCGCAGGCTGTGGTGGAAGTCGTCAGCCCACACCGCGTCCAGACCGTAACCACCCGCCTCGACCGGCTCGAGATAGCGCACGTCGTTCTCGCCGGTTTCGGCGATGAGCACAGTCTGGCGGTCGGCCGGGACGGAGGCGCGCACGGCTTGCGTCAGCTCGGCCAGGATGTGGGTCGGCGAGCGGTCGAAGATGGCGTGCGTCGCGTCCAGGCGCAGCCCGTCGGCGTGGTATTCGTGGATCCAGAATCGCGCATTCTCCAGGACAAACCTGCGCACCCACTCGCTGTTCGGTCCGTCGTAGTTGACGGCCTCGCCCCAGGGCGTGTGGTAGCGATCGGTGAAGTAATCCGGGCTAAAGTCGCGCAGGTAGTTGCCGTCGGGTCCGAGATGGTTGTAGACCGCGTCGAGGATCACGCCGAGTCCGTGCCTGTGCGCGGCGTCAACGAATCGCTTGAGTGCGTCCGGCCCACCGTACACGTGCGAAACGGCGAACAGGTCCACGCCGTCGTAGCCCCAGTTGCGGGCGCCGGGGAACTCGGCGATGGGCAGCGGCGCGATGGCGTTCACGCCGAGATCCTTCAGGCGCGGGAGCTGCTCGATCAGGCTGTCAAACGTACCTCCGGGTGTGGCCGTACCGACGTGCAGCTGATAGATGACAAGGCCCTGGATACGTGTGCCGCGCCAATCCCCATCGTGCCACTCGAACGCGTCGGGATCGACGACCTGGGACGGCCCGTGGACGCCTTCGGGCTGAGAGCGCGAGTAGGGATCGGCTCTCGAGATTGTGCCATTGAGACGGTAGCGATACCTGGTGCCCGGACGCGCGTCGGTGACCACGCCGGACCAGACGCCGCCGCTTTCGGGATGGAGTGGCTTCAACTGCTCGTCGCCGACCTCAACCTCGACCTGCCGTGCCGCGGGCGCCCAGATTCTGAACCGCACGCCCCCGCCCGTCGGCGTCGCACCCATATCGAGCCGCCAGGGGCGCGTCGTTACGCGGCAGCTCCGTTGGCGGTATCTTCGACCGCCATCTTGTAGCCGAAGCCACGCACGGCCACGATGGCTGGCGCCGGGACGGGGCCGGCGCTGAGCTTCACCCGCAGGCGTCGGATGTGCACGTCGATGGTGCGCCCACTGCTGGCGTCCTGATATCCCCAGACCAGCGTCGCCAGGTCATCCCGCGACAGAATCTCGTCAGGCCGACTTGCCAGAGCCGACACCAGGCGGTATTCGGTCGGGGTGAGCTGGATCGGCTCGCCACCGAGCGTCACGCGCCGCCGCGAGCGATCGATGATCAACTCGCCCACGCGGATGTGATCGGGCGGCGCGGGACTTGGCTCGCTGACACGTGTCTGCGTCGTCCGCCGCAGGACGGCCTCCACGCGTGCCTCGAGCTCATAGATGTCGAAAGGCTTGGCGATGAAGTCGTCCGCGCCGAGCTTGAGGCCGAGGATCGCGTCGCGCTTCTGCGGCGTCGCGCTGCAGATCACAATCGGCACGTCGGCAATCGCCTTGAGCCCGGAGCACAAGACGAGGCCGTCGACGTCCGGCAGCATCAGGTCCAGAATGATCAGGTCCGGTCGTGTCTGCTCGAGGAGGGTTTTGGCATCGGCGCCAGTTTCGGCCAGCCACACGCGGTAGCCGCTGGACTCGAGCGCATCGGTCAGCGTTTGTGCGACCGCATGATCATCTTCGACGAGCATAATGGTCGTAGCGCCTTGCCCCTTCGGCTGTATGACCACGCTTACCTCGTTGCTCCCACCCTGCTGTTTACCGAACGGTAAACGTTCGTGTGACGGCTCGTACCACTGGGTAGTGGCTTTAAGCACATTACGTGCCAACGTTTGGCGTCAACCACGCTTAATATGTGTAGGAATAACGACCCACGCATGACGCTGGTCGAGATCGACGTCTCACAAGTGGCCGCCGACGCGCGGCGAGTGCTGAGCAGGAATCGTCGCCAGGGCGTGTCCGATTGGGGCGGGCGGACATACGACTTTGTTTGCCCGTCGCCTCGATCGTACCCGTTCCAGTGGTTCTGGGACTCGTGCTTCCACGCCATCGCCCTGGTCCACGTGGATCCGGAGCTGGCCAAGCAGGAGATCCGCTGTTTACTGCAGGGCGCACAGCCAGACGGCTTCCTGCCGCACATGCTGCTGTGGGATCGGCAGCTTCACGATCAGGCCATGCGCGAGTACTCGATCGTGCGAGCCGATCCGTTCTACACCGCCACCGTCCAGCCGCCGGTGCTCGCTCGCGCGGTCTGGCGCGTCTATCACGCTTCGAAAGACCGCGCCTTCCTGCTCGAGGTGCTGCCAGCCACGATGCGCTTCTTCCGCTGGCTGAAGGCCTATCGCGATCCTGACGACGATCATCTGATCGCCATCATCCAGCCCGACGAGTCCGGTCTGAATGCCAGCCCCAAGTACGACGTCGTGATGCACCTGCGCGACGTGGCGCCGCAAGAGGTCGCAGACGCCTTGCGGTCGAGCATGGATCGGTTGTTCAGCGCCTATGCGCCACATCGCGAAGACCCGGCGCGCTTGGTGGCTCTGGACGTCTTCAACTGGGAGGACGTCATGGTCAACAGCATCTATGCCGATGGGCTGCAGTGCCTGGGCGGCTTGTGTCGTGAGGCGGGTTTCCCGCCTGCCGAAGCTGCTGAGTTCGAGCGGCGCGGCCGACGCGTGTTGGCGGCCCTCGAAGAGAAGTGCTGGGACGAGCGCTCCGGCCTTTTCTGGGACCTGTATGGCTACGAGGAATCGCGCGCTCACACGCTGACCTTCTCGAGCCTGTTCCCGCTGATCGTCGACTCCCTGGATCGTCACATGGTGTGGCGCCTGGTCGAAGAGCATTTGCTGAACGAGGGCGAGTTCTGGCTGCCGTATCCGGTGCCCAGCGTGGCGGCCAGCGAGCCAAGCTTCGATCCCGACTATCGCACCAGCGCGATCTGGCGCGGCCCGACCTGGGCCAACGTCAATTACTACCTGTACTGGGGCCTGCGCTCGCACGGCTACCCCGACGTGGCGTCGGAGCTCGCCAAGCGCACGGTGCAGATGATTGGTACGGGCGGGATGCGTGAATTCTTCAATCCGTACACGGCCGAGGGGCAGGGCGCGGTGGACTTCGGATGGACGGCGCTCGTGCTGGACCTGATCCACGCTGAAGGCTGGGACCGCTGAGTAGGATGCCGACCGCGGGTACACCGATTCGACTGCGGCCCGAGGTCGCCGAGGCGCTCGCCTGGGGCCGGCCAGTGGTCGCCCTCGAAAGCACGCTGATCGCGCACGGTGTGCCACAGCCCGAGAACCTGGCGCTGGCGCGTGAGCTCGAGGCGATCGTCGATTCCGAGGGCGGCGTACCTGCGACGGTGGGTGTGATTCGCGGCCAGCCGACCGTCGGTTTGACCCCCGACGAGGTGGAGCGTATCGCCACGGGTGCCGAGATTCCCAAGCTGAGCGTGCGCGATCTCGGGCCAGCCGCGGCGCGCGGCAGTGACGGCGCGACCACGGTCGCCGCCACGGCGCTGCTGGCGAGCCGGGCCGGCATCCGCGTGTTCGCCACCGGGGGACTGGGCGGGGTGCACCGCGAAGCGCGTGACACGTGGGACGAATCCGGCGACCTGACCACGCTCAGCCGCACGCCTATCGGGGTGGTCTGCGCGGGCGTCAAGTCGATCCTGGACATCGGCGCGACGCTCGAGCGCCTGGAAACGCTCAATGTCAGTGTGATCGGCTATGGCACCAATCGCTTCCCGGGCTTCTTCGTCACCGACAGCGGCTTTACCGTCGACTGGTCTGTCGATACGCCCGGCGAGGCCGCCGAGGTGATCAAAGCTCAAGTCCACGATGCCGGAGTAGTGATTGCCAACCCGGTGCCTCCCTCGGATCAGCTCGATCCTGAGCTGCACTGGCGGGTGCTGAACGACGGCCTGACGGCGGTGCGCGATCAGCGCATCCGTGGCAAGGCGATCACGCCGTTTCTGCTCGAGTACTTGCGCGTCCACACCGGCGGCGCGAGCCTGCAGGTCAACCTCACCCTGGTGAAAGCAAACGCTCGTCTGGCGACGCAGATCGCCGCGGCGCTTTAGCCGGTTCGCTCGTACCCCACCCTCACCCCTGGATCAAGCCTCTCCCACGGGGAGAGGGAGCCATTGAGTCGGCTTCGCGCCAGTCGCCGCCAGCGCGCAGCAGGTCCGCCAGGTGGTAGGCGATCGAACGCGCCGTCTCGGCCAGCGCATGTGAAATGCCGCCCATGTCGACCGCGCACGCGAGATCGTCTTCGTCGACCACCTCCACGCAGCCATTGCCACGCCGCACGACGTCCACCTCCAGATCGGTGTAGCGCACCAATCCGGGCTGCAGCACGACGGGCGTCTGGATGTTGTACAGCTCACCGATCGTCTGGCCGTCGGAACGGAAGTACACCCGGCGAAGCACCCAGCTGCCGCCGACAACCTCGACCAGGCCGTGATCACCGGCAAGTTTCTCGTCGCCGAGGGAGTCATATCGCCCACCCGCGGGGAAGGTTCGCTCCACCACCAGCAGCCCATCACTCCAGCTTTTGACGATGCCGCTCATGGTGATGGTGCGCTTCCACGGCTTACCGTGTTCGATGCGCACGAGCGACCCGACCGGGAACAAACTCACAAGGAAGTATCGGCACAACCTGGACCGCGCACGATACCGTTGCGTTCGTGCCGCACCCGCGGGAGCACGAGTACGCGCTCGAGACGTGGACCATCCACGCCGGCCTCGATCCCACTGACACGACCGGCGCGCTGGTTCCCGCCATCCATCCCTCGACCGCCTATGTCCGCCCTGCTCTCGATGAGCCGGGCGNAGCGGCGCTCGAGCAGGTGCTGGCGCGGCTGCACGGCGCCCGACGCGCGGTCGCGTTCGGCTCGGGCATGGCCGCGGTCACGGCCGTCGGCCAGTTGCTGCCGTCAGGCAGTCACGTGGTGCTGCCCGACGACGTTTATGGCAACACCCATCGGCTCTACACGCTTATCCTCCCCGAGCAACACATCACGGTCGACTTCGTCGATTACACCGATCCCCACGCGGTGGAGCGGGCGATCGGGCCGACGACGCGGATGTTGTGGGTCGAGACACCCACGAATCCCACGCAGAACGTCGTCGACCTGGCAGTGGTCGCCGACATCGGACACACACACGACCTGCTGGTCGCGGTCGACAACAGCTGGCTGTCGCCCTATTTTCAGCAGCCGCTGAAGTTCGGCGTTGACCTGGTGGTCGAAAGCACGACGAAGTACCTGAATGGTCACGACGACGTGATGGGCGGCGCTGTGCTGACCAATGACGCCGCGCTCGGCGACCGGCTGGCATTCCTCCAATATGTGGGCGGCGCGGTACCCAGTCCGTTCGATTGCTGGCTGCTGCTGCGCGGGTTGAAGACGCTGGCCGTCCGCATGGATCGGCACCAGGCCAATGCGCTGGCCGTTGCGCGTTTTCTGGCGCGGCATCCGCGCGTCGAGCGCGTCTACTACCCGGGCCTGGCGGAGCACCCGGGCCATGCCGTCGCCCTGCGACAGATGCGCGGCAGCGGCGGCATGGTCTCCTTCGAAGTCCGCGGTGATCGCGACACAGCCCGCCGTGTCGCGGAAGGAACGCGCCTGTTCCGACTCGCCTCTGGCTTCGGCGGCGTCGAATCGCTGATCGCGCACCCGCTGACGATGACGCACGCCAGCCAGATCGGGCTGGCGATCGCTCCAAGCGAGCGCCTGCTGAGATTGTCGGTCGGCATCGAAGCCGAAGCCGACCTGATTACCGACCTGGATGCCGCGCTCGCGATATAACCGCACCCGCCGTGCGCTTCGCCGCTGGGCTCGTGGGGGTAGTCGTGGCCGCCTCGCTCCTGCTTGGGTCGGCGGTGGCCGCGGCCGATGGCTCGGACGATCAGGCCGCGGCCGGGCAGGTGCCCTGGACACGTTCGATCGTCTGCCCGGTCCTGTACACCCACGAAGTAGTCAACCAGGCCCTGCTGCGCCGCTTCCTCGCCGGCCTGCTCGCCGCCGGCTATCAGCCCACCACCCTGGCCAGCGTCAACGCCGTGATGTCCGGCTCGGCCGATTCACCCCGCGGCTGCATCGTCCTTACGTTTGACGACGGCCTGCTCAGTCAATACCTGAATGCTCTGCCGGTGCTCAAGGACATGTCGATTCCGGCGGTCTTCTTCGCCCTGCCCGGCTTCAACGACGGCGTTCACCGCTACATGGGCACAGCCGAGCTGCAGGCCATGGCCAACGCTGGGCTCGAAGTCGAGGCGCACACCTGCAACCACCCCAACTTGCCACGGCTGGCGCGCCTCAACCTCAGTGCCTTCTTCGCTGAAGTCCAGGATTGCAAGGGCATCCTCGAAGGCATCACCGGTCGGTCCGTGGACTATCTCGCGTACCCGTACGGCGCCTACGATCTGACTGTCCTGGACGCCGTCAGTCGCGCCGGCTACCGCGCCGGCTTCACCACGCGGATGTCCGCGGTGCTGTCATATTCAGCTCCGTACGCGCTGCCGCGCATCCATTATGACCTGGGTGAGCCGCCCGCCAGCGTGCTACGTCGCATCCGCGCGGCAGGCGGCTAACGCCGCGTCAATGCCCGCGCCCCGCGGTAGGCGGAAGCCCCGCGCGACGAGTACGGCTTCGAGGCCCGCCAGCACGGCCAGCACACTCGCCGTACAGGCGTTGGTGCCCATCGTGCCGATGCGCCAGACGCGGCCCCGGAGCGGTCCGAACGCGGCCATGATCTCGATGCCGTGCTCGCCCAGGAGCTGCTCGCGAACGCCAGCCTCGTCGATGCCGTCAGGCACGCGTACGAGCGTGATCATCGGGACGGCATGTGCACGGTTACCGAAGAGCTCCAGGCCCATGACTTCCAGGCCGGCGCGCAGCGCCCGACCCGCCCGTCGATGGCGTTCCCAGCGTGCTTCCAGCCCCTCGTCGATCACGAGGCGCAGTGCTTCGTGGGCGGCCGCCAGCATCGGTATAGGCAGCTCGGGGGATTCCGCTGCATCGTGTTCAATCCACTGTTCCGCGAGTCGCGCCAGGTCCAGGTACAGGCTCTGAGGGCGACCGCGTCGCGCGGCCAGCGCGTTACGCAACCGGTCAGAGAACGCCACCAGCGCCAGCCCAGGCCGATGCTCAAGACCGCGTCGGCCAGAAAGAGCGCGCCGGTGTCGCGGCACGCGCCGCCAATGGCTTCGAGCGGCTGCAGGATGCCGCTCGACGTGTCAGCGTGTACGATGGCCACGACTCTGGGCGGGTTGCGCCGGATTCTGGCGGCCATGTCCTCGCTATCAACGGGGTGACCCCAGGCTTCCGCGTCGACGCGTTCGACCGTCCCGCCGTGAAGGGTCGCCAGCGTGCACAGCAGCTCACCAAAGTGGCCGTACACCCCGACCAGCACCCGGTCACCCGGGCTGATCAGACTGGCCAGTACTGCCTCGATGCCCGCGCGCGACGCGCCCGGGACAGCCAGCGTGCACGCGCTGCTGGTACGAAACACCCTCCGCGCCAGCTCTGCCACCTCGTCCAGTAACGCGCCCGCGGCGGGATCGTCGGGCGCAACCGGCGCGCTGGTCATGGCCTGGAGCACGCGCGGCTCGGGATTACTCGGGCCCGAGCCCATCAGCAGCCGTCGGGGCGGATTCAGAGGTCCTGCGGAATGTCGCACCGACGTACAGCGTAGCGCCGCGTGGCATGAATCCTGCTTTCACGGGAGGCCCGTCACGCACAGCTGAACGGCGTCTTAACAGACCTCACTAGGCGCCCAGAGAAGGGGGTGGAAATCAGGAGGAGGCGAGAATAGGGCGACCGCCGGGGTCATCGACCGGGCCTTGTCAGAGCATCGCGCCGGCATTTCGGTGGACTTTGACTCATGGGAAGGGAAGGTTTCAGGGTTTCTTTATGACTCGCATTCGACTACTTGTGTGTGGCGCGGCACTGGCCGTTGCGCTCATGCCCTTGGCCGCGCTTGCCGCGGACGAAACGACCGACCATTTGCAGGCCGAGCTCGCCAACGGGGATGCGCAATTCGTGCTTGCCCAGCAGGACGCGCAGGCGCTCCAGGCGCAGGCGGATAGAGCCGCGGCCAACGATCGCATGATCGCCGTTTTGCGCTCGGAAGCGATGCGCCAGAAGGAGCTCAACCTGGTCGCCAACGGCCGGGCCATGGAGGAGATCGCCAATGCGCTCGCCAACGCGGCTCGCGCTGACGGCGACCTGAACGCGCGCAACGAGCTGGCGATTGCTCAGATCAAAGCCGCATCGCTGATCGCGATCGCCGACGCCAACCTGGCCAACGGGATCATGCTCGCGCAGACAAAGGGCCGCACGGACGAGGAGGCGAACTCTCGCGCCCAGTCCAACTTCTTGCACCAGCTGGCGAACTTCATCAGTGGCCAGCAGGCCGAGCTGAACATGGCCAACTCCAAGGAGATCGGCCAGAACATGGCCGATGCGATCCATACGCCGGCGATCGCGCAGGAGCAGAACAGCGAGGCGATGGGCGCCGATGAGCTGCTCGTGGCCGACGTGGATTTGGCAGCAGGCGAGATAGCCGCGGCCAGCGACGTCTCGAGCGAGGGTGGCACTGCTGCGGCAGCAGAGCTGGCTCACGCCGCGTCCAGCCGGCACAACTCCCACGTCAGGGCGGGCGTGCCCTGAACGCCTTTTTCATGCGAAGCGAAGAGAGGACCCTCGGTCTCGGGGGTCCTCTCTTCTTGCGGGGCGTTACCTCGGCGTCTTGCGCGCTGCTGGCCAACCGCCAAGCGCGCGAGCCGTGGCGCGGCGGTGTGCGCGCCAGGGCAGCTTCAATTGCCGCACTGCTTGATGTAGCTGGCGGTAGTGCGCAACACGAGGTCCGCGTACTCGCTGTTGCCAACGAACGCGTGCATCTTCATGTTCTCCTGGTTCTCGATGTGGTCGCTCGTAGCCTTGCCGCGCGGGCCGACGACCATCAGCCAGAAGTTGGCCTCGTTGACGAAGGCGCGAGTTTCAGCCGCATAGCACACGTCGCCCGTCATATCGCCGAGCCTGCCATTCAGATCGTCGTTCAGGTGGGTCAGCTCATGGGCCAGAAATGCCGTGGCGACTTCCACGCTCTCGTTCTGCAGCACGAGTGAGAGCTTGACCACATTCTGCTTCGGCGAGTACTGGCCGTAGGCGCCCTGCGGCAGATTGGCCCAGAGCAGTGGCGTCGGCCGCTGTGCGGCGCTCGCCAGCTCCCAATCGAACTTTTCAGCGTGCAGCAGCTCGAGCATCGGCCACATGGATGAGGGCGCCGTGATGGTGAAGCCATAGTTCGTCCAGTGCTCGGTATCGATCGGAGTGGCGGCCGTCGGCGTGTTGGCGGCCGCGGCAGCCAGCATCGAGCTGCCATCCGCCGCGACTTCGGTACTGGTGTTGATCGCAACGCTGTCTTCAGCGAAGGCCAGGGCAGACGTGGTAGACAGCGCGAGCGCTGCGAGCGGGATGGCTCGGAAGAGAAGAGCTTTGAGCATTGTGGGCCTTGGGTCGGGGTATAACCGGTTACCTCTCGTTGCAAAAGAATCTCTACGAACGCGTAACGAGATCGTTACGCCCGTTACGTTACTCGCCGATCTGCTTGGAGGCTCCGGTACCCTGGCCGTCGACACATATGGATCTGCAGTTAGCCGGCAAGACCGCCATCGTCACAGGCGGAAGCCGAGGTATCGGCAAGGCCGTCGCGCGTGAGCTTTCCGCCGAGGGCGTGGACGTCGCGCTGGTGGCGCGCTCGGCCGACGCGCTGGCGCAGGCCAGCGCCGAGCTGGCCGAATCCAGCGGACGACGCATCGTGCCGATCGTGGCCGACACGAGTAGCGACGCAGCCGTCAAAGCCATGGTTGAGCAGGCCGCCAACGCGTTTGGTCACCTGGACATCCTGGTCAACTGCGCGGCTCAACCCGGCGGCCAGGCGCCACCTCCGAAGCTGGCCGAGATCACCGACGACGCGTTCTATTCCGACGTGAACGTCAAGGTTATGGGCTACCTGCGCTGTGCGCGTGAAGTGGCCCCGCACATGATTCGCCAGGGCTGGGGACGCATCATCAGCATCAGCGGACTCGCGGCGCGCAGCACCGGCTCCACCATCGGCAGCATGCGCAACGTGGCCGTGGTGGCGATGACCAAGAACCTGGCGGACGAGCTCGGACCGCGCGGCATCAACGTGACGGTCGTTCACCCGTCCCTGACGCGGACCGAAAAGACGCCCGCCGTGATCGCCGCGCTGGCCGAACGTCAGGGCGTCAGCTTCGAGGAGGCGGAAAAGCGCATGGTCAATAACCTGGTCGGCCGCTGGATCGACGCCCGCGAGATCGCCTACGTCGTCACCTTCCTGGCCTCCCCTAGATCCGCTGCCATCAACGGCGACGTCATCGCCGCCGGCGGCGGCATCAAAGGCGTGATCTACTACTAGAGAGCGCGAGTGTCACCGATCACTCCACGCCAGTTCTGTCAAGAGCAGCTGCTGATGCTCGGCGATGAGGAGCTGGTGCCGAGCGCGCAGGCGGCCACGCTCGAGATCCTGCACTCGACCGTGATGAAGGACCCTGACGCGCAGACCTTTGAGGCGCGTCTGCGCGTTCTCGCCTCGGCCAGCGCGGACGATGGCACCTCGATGGCCGCCGCCGCGCGGGTGGCGCAGGTCCTCCTCGACGCCTGGCAAGAAGCGCAACAAGCGGAGTGACGACGCCGATGCCACGCCGCGCTCGAAGCACCAGACCGGTCGAGCCGCCAGCGGCACAGGGGGCACGCGCCGAGCAGCCACGGGCAAGAGCGCCACGCGCCGAGCAGCTCGACGACGTAGAACAGCCTGCCGCCGACCAGCTGAAAAAGGCCTACCGCTGGATGCTGGTCGCCCGCCGCATCGATGACACGATGTGGACCCTCCGCCGCCAGGGCAAGGGCCACTTCGTCGTCTCGTCCGCCGGCCACGAGGCCATCGGCGCCGCCGCCGGCCTGGCGGCCGATCAGGAGACCGACTTCCTCGCTCCGCACTACCGCGACCTGGCCGCCTGCCTGGCCTGGGGCCTCCAGCCGCGCGAAGTCATGGCGCACTACTTCGGGCGCGCGGCCGACCCGTGCACCGGCGGCCGCCAACCGTACGCCCACTGGGGCTCGAGCGAACGCCACATCATCTCCCAAGAGGGCCCGCAGCCCAATGTCGTCAGCCACGCCGTCGGAGTGGCATTCGCCAACCGCCGGCTCGGCTCACGCGGTGTGGTCTGGATCGCCTTCGGCGACGGTGGCGCCCAGAAGGGCGAAGTGCACGAAGCGATGAACTTCGCCTCGATTCACCGCCTGGCCGTGGTGTTCTGTATTGAGAACAACCTCTATACGCAGTCGGTGCCGCTACGGCTCGAGTCTTCGGTGCCGGACCTGTCGGTGCGTGCCGCGAGCTACGGCATGCCCGGTGCGTCGGTCGACGGCATGGACCTCCTCGCGGTCTATCCACTCGCCAGACAGGCTGTCGCGCGTGCTCGCCGCGGCGAAGGACCGTCGCTCATCGAAGCGCGTGCGTACCGCTACATGCCGAATACGTCCAATGACGACGACACGCGCTACCGCTCGCGCGAGGAGGTCGATACCTGGCGGCAGCGCGATCCTATCGCCCGCTTGCGAGCGCACCTGCTGCATTCGGGCGCGCTGTCCGAGACGAGCGCCGCGGAGCTGGAGAACGAAGTCAGCCAGGAAGTCGCCGAGGCCGCGACCTGGGCTGAAGCACAGCCCGATGCCCAGCCCCGTGACGCGCTACTGCACACCTGGGCCGACGGTTCCGTCCGTCCGCTTGCGTGGATGGACGACTAGAGAAGTTTGGCCGACAAGCCGGTTTCTGGCTCAAGTCGCAGTCGGCCAAACTTCTTGCGACAGACTGGCCTAGGAGCGCGGCTGCCAGACTTCGACTCGACACGGTTTTCGGCCGCGCTCCTAGGCGTCTACGACAGTAACCAGGGCGCGCTGCAGAGCCAGCAGTAGTTCGTCCGCTTCGAACGGCTTGGCGACGAGCCCGGCCACCGTGTCGGCCACGTCGGTGCGTTCGAGAAGCTTCGCCCAGCGTCGCGGCACCATCAGCACCAGTCGGATGCGTTGCGTCAGCGCCACCAGGTGATGACGGTGTTCTTCAGCGAGCAGACCCTCCATGCTCTGCCAGGCGACGAGCGCAACCGTAGCCGGGTGGCCATCAGTCTGTGCCAGGATCTGCTCGAGTGAGCTGCAAGTCTTGACCTCGAAGTGTTCGGCGATGAGTACGCTCTGAACAGCCGTACGCAGCGGCGCGTTCGGCTCGAGCAACAGAACGCGCGGTGTCGTTGTCTGTGCATCCATACGATCTCGATAGGAGCTGTGCGGAAAACAGCCATATTAGACTAGAGCGCATCACGCCCAGATCACCTGTGCAATGCTGCACATCTTGAACCACGGATCGAGCGTGAAGTCGGTTCCGATCGATCAAGCCTTCACCCTGGCCTGCGCGTGGTTTGCAGCGCTGAACGCGCGGGCGCCGCTGCTGGCCATCGGACCACTGTTGCCGCTGGTGATCGATGATTTCCACATGCCCTTCACGATTGCCGGCTTGCTGTCGGGCTTGCCGCTGTTGCTGATGGGCGCCACTGGCTTGCCTACCAGGCCGGCTGGCTCGTCGTGCTCGGGCTCTGCGTGGTCTTAACCGCTGCCGCTCTCGGCATCCCTGGCCGCGCCCCGAACCGGCTGACCCCAGATCAGATGCAGGGGACGCTTGACGGGCGGCTCCTGCACGAGCGGCGGGAGTGACGCCATCGCGATGATCTGCTCGAGCCGCGTGCGCCGGTCCCGCGCGTCACGTCGCAGACGATCGCGGCGAACCCGCGGTTCCCAGCGCGGCTGATCGTCAAAGGAGTCAAACCAGTCGATCTTCGGCACCAGAATTTCAGTCTATTACGGGGACCCCGGCCCCGGACTTCGGCCGAATCGCCGCCCGCGGCCCGAACCGCCTCGCGCTCCTGGCTCAGTCAGTCCAGAACGCCGTGGTCGGTCCACACCTTTACGGAGAGCGTCAGGCCGGCTGCCTCGAGACGTGCTGGTTGGCGCGAATGAAGAGCCCGGCGAACGCCAGCGTGAAGCCCAGGCACAGCCCGGTCCCGTCGAGCACGAACTGGCTCAGCGCACGGCCGTACGTGTTGCGGCTGCTCGCCTCCACGGTCGCCGGAACCCTTGGCCCGTTGGTCGCGAGATCCTGAAAAAGCACGACCGGATTGGGGGTGTCTAGCTTGGAGCGGCCGTTGATGCCATCGATCGTGGCAAACGCCGTATAGCCGTGCACCCCAAGCCCGACCACGACCACCACTCCCAGGACGAT
>VBGG01000088.1:31113-35976 GCA_005883405.1 Chloroflexota bacterium
CGCCCCTCCCCCTCGCGTGCCATTGGGTGAGATCCTACCGACACGGCGGTGTACCGTCCCAGCGTGTATGGTGGTTGAGCAACAACTCCTCGGCACCGAGGTCTTCCAGGCACTCTTCGATCGCTGCAGCAACTGGGGTCGTTGGGGAGCCGACGACGAGCGCGGAACGCTGAACCTGATCACGGCCGAAGTGCGGGTGCGTGCCGCTCGCCTGGTGCGCGAAGGCGTCAGCGTGAGCTGCGCGCACCCCATCAACACCGTGGGCGACGCCGAGAATTCGTCGCCAGCCATGCACTTCATGGTCCGCGCCGGCGACGTCGCCGACGGCACAACCGTCGCATTCACCGCCGATTACCTGGCCGTCGCACCCCACGGCATCGCTCATTCGCACCTGGACGCGTTGTGCCATTTCGTCTGGCAGGGCAAGACCTATAACGGCCGACCGGCAAGCACGGTCACCTCGACAGGTGCACGCGCCAACGCGATCACCATCGGTCAGGACGGCATCGTCTCGCGCGGGGTCCTGCTCGATATTCCGCGGGTACAGGGCAAGGTGTGGCTCGAGCCCGACCAATCCATCGCCATCGCTGACCTGGAAGCCGCGGAACGCCAGGTTGGAGTCCAGGTTGCGCAGGGCGACGTGCTGCTGGTGCGCACCGGCCGTCAGGCCCGCCGCAACGCTATCGGCGCGTGGGACAGCCGCTCGGCGCTGTCAGGCCTCCACCACGATGTGGCGCCGTGGCTGAAGGAGCGGGGCGTCGCGCTCCTGGGCAGCGACGGTGTGAGCGACTATCGCGCGCACCCGTTTACCGTCACCATGCATCCGATGCATGTATTGACGCTGGTCGCGATGGGTATGCAGCTGCTGGACAACCAGAACCTGGAGGATCTCGCCGCGGCGTGCGCGGCTCGCTCGCGCTGGGAGTTCATGCTCGTGATCGCGCCGCTGAAACTGATCGGCGGCACGGCGTCGATGGTCAACCCCGTCGCGATCTTTTGATGGCGAGCAACGCGCGCGCTAGCCCGCTCCGGCTCGGCTCACTGGTGATCCAGCCCGTATCGGACGGCGTGCTCAGGCTCGATCCGTCTGACATCTTCGCCGATGCCGCGCCCGAGGAGTGGCAGCCACACGTGCCGCGCGACGACCACGGTCGGGTCGAGCTGGGGCTGACGTGCCTGTTGGTCAAGGCTGGCGAGCGACGCATTCTGGTCGACACGGGCTTCGGCCACCGGTCGGATTCGTCAGAGCTCGGTCTGCTGTCGAGGAACATGTCCCAGCTCGGCGTGGCGCCGCACGAGGTCGATGCGGTGGTGATCAGCCATCCGCACGGCGATCACATCGGCGGGGCGACCACGGGAACGGGTAAGAACGTCCGTCTTTCTTATGCACGTGCGCGCTACTGGCTCGGAACGGCCGACTGGGACCACTTCAGCCGACCCGACTCCCTGGCACGGGCGCAACTGCTGGTTGACAAGCTGCTGCCGCTCGCGGCCGCCGAGCAACTGGATCTGGCCGATGGTGAGCGTGAGATCGCACCTGGCGTTCGCCTCCTGCCGCTGCCTGGCCATACACCGGGCCACATCGGCGTGGCGTTCACCAGCGGTCAGCAGATGGCGGTCTATGTCGGCGACATGATCCACCACCCACTCCAGATCGAGCACCCCGACTGGTGTCCGATCTTCGACGCACTCCCACCCCTCTCCCGCGCGACGCGGCGCGCCCTCCTGGATCGCGCTCGCCGCGAGGGCTCACTTGTACTGTCCTACCACCTCCCCTTCCCCGGCATCGGCCGCATCGACGGCAGCTGGTCTCCCTCTCGCTCTGGGAGAGGCGGTGCCTCCAATCGTTTACACTGCGCCCAGTGAGCGAGACCGACGGCGTCCTGCGCGAACTCGAAGACCTCGCGTCGCTGCGCCTGCGGCAGCCGTTCGCCATTGTCGGCTTCGGAGGCTGGATAGACGCGGGCTTCGCCGCGACGGGTGCCGTGCGCTACCTGGTCGATCAACTCTCGGCCACCCGCGTCGCCGAGATCGACCCGGAGCCCTTCTACGCCTTCACCGATACACGCCCGCGAGTCAGCCACCCCGCGCCCGGCCGCCGCGAACCGGTCTGGCCCAAGGCCGAGTGGTACGTGGTGCACATGCCGGAGAAAGCCAATCGCGACCTGGTGCTCTTCACCGCCCCCGAGCCGAATCTGCGCTGGCGTGGCTTCACCACCGTGGTCCTCGACGTATTCCAGAAGCTCGGCACCGAGACGTTGGTGAGCTTTGGCGCCGTCCTCGCGCCGGTGCACCACAGAGCCCGTCCGCCAGTGCGCGGCTGGGCCACCACCGACCCCCTACGCGCCTTGCTGCGTCGCCGACAGGTCGGCTCCGGCCGCTACGAAGGCCCGACCGGCATCACCACCGTCCTGCTGGCCGCGGCGCGCGACCGAGGTCTGGCCGCGTTCAGCCTGAGCACATCGTCGCCGAGCTACCTCACGGATATGCCGAACCCGCGCGCGTCGGCGGCCCTCCTGCGCATGGCGGGCGAAATCGGCGCGGTCCAGTTTCCGCTGAGCGACCTGGACGCCGAGAGCATGGTGGTGGCCGAACGCGTTGACCAGTTTCTGGCGGAACGACCCGAGCTGCGGGAAGCCGTCGAGCGCTTGCCGTTCACCGCCGAGCCAGACCCCAAGCCGTCGCCTCCGCCACGTCCACAAGAGCCACCCGCCGAGCTCCCCAGCTCAGCCGCTGTGCTCCAGGACCTGGAGGAGTTTCTCAAAAGCCTCCGGCGAGACAACAGCGATACGTAGCTCGCTTCTGCGGCCTCGTTTGAATTCGCTGAAGACTCACTCCGGTACGGTCATGATCTCGAGCAGGTGGCCGTCAGGGTCGCTGAAGTAGAGGCCGCGGCCACCGCGACGGTCGTTGATCTCGCCGTCGGTGGACGAGAACGGGCCACTCCCGTAGGCGATGTGTTCGCCCTGGAGGCGACCGAAGATGTCGTCGAATTCGTGGTCGTCGACCACAAACGCGTAGTGGTGACCCTCGAAGTGATCGCTATTGTCCCAGTCGAAGGCGAGGTCGTTGTTGACCCGCACCTGGGCGAAATGCCCATTCATTCCGGCGTAGTTCAGCCCAAAGATGCGCGCGAAAAACCTGGCCGAGCCCTCTTTGTCATGCGACGGCACGATGGTGTGATTCAACGTGATCGGCATACGCCCAGTTGTACATCGAGCGGGTGCAGCGACGGTCGTTTTAGTCGTGCGCTGGATTGCGCGTGTGCGGCCGCTTGCCGAGGTCGTGCCAGCTGTTCTCTTCGACGTCCACGTCGTAATAGTCGGCCGCCTTCTTGATGTTGGCGAACGCGACGTCCCGCTCGGCGTCCGAAACATCCTCCACCTGGTCAAACCGAGCCAGGGCATTGATGACGTGCGAAGCGTCGGTCAACGGCTCCTTGCGCTGCCTCGGGAAGGCGTAAACGCTATCGGGCAGCGACTCGCGGTCGTCGGTATCCAGCTCACCGTGTCGGGTCTTGGGTTGCCAGGTCGTCTTGGGTGCCATGCGGCTGATCTGGCAGATGCCGTGCCATTTGGGGCCTGGCGAGAGGAGCGGCGCGCAGTTACCCACGCCGGCAACCTTCTTGACAACATACCGACTGGTCTGTATCTTATACCTATGAGCCGCGCGACGACCCACATCCGAGCACCCGAAGCCACCCGTCGGAAGATCCTGGAGGCGGCCTTCTGGGAGTTCTACGCCCAGGGGTTTCAAGGCGGCAGCCTCAATCACATCGTGGAGAGCGCCGGCACCACCAAAGGCGCGCTGTTTCACCACTTCGACGGTAAGCAGGAGCTGGGGTACGCGGTGGTCGACGAGATCATCGGCCCGCTGTTGTTGACGCGCTGGCTCGATCCAGTGGTCGACTCGGCGGATCCCGTGGCCGACATCCAGCGCGCCTTCCGCCGCATCGTCGAAGAGGACATCTCTTCGGGCCACTGGTTGCAGGGCTGTCCACTGAACAACCTGGCCCAGGAGATGTCCCCGCTCGACCAGGGTTTTCACGTGCGCATCAATCAGCTGTATGACACGTGGCGCGAGCGCTACGCGGCGGCGCTCGCGCGCGGCATCGCCGCCGGCCGCGTCAAGGCCGACGTCCGCCCGAAGCACGTCGCGGCGCTCATCGTGGCGGCGCAGATGGGCATCTGGGGCAGCGGCAAAAGCTCCCGCAGCAAGGACGTGATGCGTCTGGCCACTGACGGCGTGTGCGACTACCTGGAGAGCCTGCGGTCATGATGAAGCGTCACGCCAGCGTCACGCCAGCGTCACATGGTCATGCCACCGTCACGCCAGCGTGATGCCACCGTCTCGGCAGCGTCACGCCAGCGTCAGGGTGTCATGCGAGCGTCACGTGGGCGTCATGCGAGCGGTTACGCCAGCGTCATGCGAGCGTCATGCGAGCGTCACGCCAGCGTCATGCGGCCGTCACGCGCTCTGCAGGCTGCCCGCGGCCCCTTTTTTGCAACCCGATACATACCGACTGGTCGGCATCCAATGGAAAAAGTCGAGTGAGGTAGCGGAACCATGTTTGGCGATCTGACACAGCTCCAGTCCCTTTCCAGCGTCGATGCCGAGTACCGCTTCGGCCGCCCGAAGGTGTATCTCGCGCCCCACGAGCTTGCGCGGCTCACGATTGTGCGCTCGAAGCTGGGCGACACCCGGGCCGAGCGGGTCGCGCAAGCGGCCGCCAACACACAGACGCCGGATCGCATGAATTGAAACTCAATCAGGACAGGATCTGTCCTGATCGACGGCTACGCTGATGGTGTTCACAGCCCCAGCGGGCGCTCGTCACTGACGTCCACGGGCTCGCACATACAC
>VBGG01000475.1 GCA_005883405.1 Chloroflexota bacterium
CGCCAATTCATCAACTTGCTCGACTCGGACGTCGTGCCGGACCGCGCGCCGAGCCCAGATGAATGCCGCTACTGCGACATCACGCCCGCTGATTGGCTGTCAGCGTTCGCGCCCGACTCCGTTGCCTTCGCGGAATATCCAGGAGTGGGAGCGAACGGCGTTGTCCATCACGAGCATCTCCTGCTCCGTGCCGGCGGGGTCCCGGTAGTGCATCGCCAACGCGCCTACGAGCTCGTTCGTGACCTGTACACGCTCCCACGCCTGCGCAGTCCGTAAGTGGAGTCGTGTCCGGCGGTCGGGGTTGAGGTCAGACATTACGCGGCAATTGACGCTGCTTGGCTTTGAAGGCGACTGCGAGCAGAAGACGAAGCGCTGTCAGCAAGACTGGATCGGCAAGGTGACGATGACCGAAATCGATGCAAGGTTCGTTGTCCAAGACACAAAGCATGGCCGGCTCGTCGGTCACGACAAGAATCGTCACATCGCGCAATCGCAACTTCACGGTCGAGCTGATCTCGAAGGGCAAGGCGATTGGAAATGCTGAGGCAGCAGGTCGACACGAACATCGCGTCGGCGGGCCAGTGCACCACGACCATTGAGGTGGCCGGTCTGAGGACGAGCAGCGGGTCGGGCGAGGCCGTGATGCGCAAGCTCAGCTCCGAGACGGGCAAAGTGGTGATCTCGTTCACGGGACCGCGCGAGACAGGACGCAGCTCGACAGGCGGTTGGACCACGTTCAGCAATTCGAAGTGCGGATACAACCAGAGCCTGCCGGCTGCGGGCGGACCCACGCCGCAGTCCCGTGGCCAGGCTTGATCGCCGATACGCTCGGCGATCTTCACGGAAATGATCAACGGGGCGAGGTCGCTCACTTTTGTGCTGAACGCGAATGGCGTGCGGGTGCCGGCGCACGGCAATGGGCGCGGCGGATTATCGCGCATCCCGGCCCTCCCCGGTGCGCCCGCGGCCGGGTACAGGCATCGACTCGGCGCTGCCGTCCGAGTCGGACCTGCATCCGTGGCTAGAGCCTCCGCAGGCGCGGATCGAGCAGGTCGCGGACCCCATCACCGAGCAGGTTGAGGCCGAGCACGGCAAGCATCAGCGCGGCGCCGGGCGCCAGCATGGTCCAGGGCGCGCGGGCCAGGTACTGGCGGGCATCGCCGAGCATGTTTCCCCAGCTCGGGATCTCCGGCGGGGTACCGGCACCAAGGAAACTGAGACTCGCTTCGCCCAGGACCGCGTCGGCGAAGATGAACGTCGATTGGACGATCAGAATCGCCATGCAGTTGGGCAGGATGTGGCGCACGAGCAGCCGTGGCGCGCCGACGCCGATTGCCTGGGCCGCCTCGACGTACTGCAACTCTCGCACCTGGAGCACTGCGCTCCGCATCACCCGCGCCAGGCGCGGCGTGTACACGACGGTGAGCGAGAAGATGACATTCTCGACCCGCGGGCCGATGGCGGCCATGATGGCAATTGCCAGAATCACACCTGGGAAGGCCATCAGCCCATCCATGACCCGCATGATCACGCTGTCGAAGCGGCGATAGAAGCCGGCCAGCAACCCGACGGTCGTCCCGATCAGGAGCGTCAATAGCGCCACTCCAACGCCCACCAGGAGTGACAGCCGGGCCCCGAACACTACGCGGCTGTAGGTGTCGCGCCCCTGGTTGTCGGTCCCGAATGGGTAGGCGGCGTTCGGCGCCTGGAGGCGGATATTGGCATCGAGAAACAGCGGGTCGTGCCGCGCCAGGATTGGCGCCGCCACAGCCACCAGCAGGATGCCGGCAACAATCACTACCCCGAGAACCGCGCCGCGGTGGCGGAAGAGGGGCGGGACGCGCCGCTGCGCGAGCGGACGCCGGACTGGTAGTGGGCTGTCGAGGGCGATCGCGTCGGCCATGCGAGTGACTGCGTAGGAACGCGGCCGAAAAGTATCACAATGCCTCGGAGTCTCAAAACCGGCTTGTCGGCCGAACTTTCTAGCCGCCTTTGACTCGCAGCCGCGGATCGAGATAGCCGTACAACAGGTCGACCAACAGGTTGATCAGCACATACAGTCCAGCCACGATCATCACCACGCCCTGGACGACCGGGTAGTCGCGCCGCGCCACCGCCTGGATGAGCATTCGCCCAACGCCCGGGATGTTGAAGACTTGTTCAGTGATCACCGCCCCGCCCATGAGCGCCGCGAAGATCAGCCCGATAACCGTCAGCAGCGGAATCGCCGCATTGCGAAAGGCGTGTCGGATGACCACCGCGTGCTCGGCCAAGCCCTTGGCCCGCGCCGTTCGGACGTAATCGTCGCCGAGTGTTTCGAGCATCATCGAGCGCGTCAGCCGGGCCAGCAGTGCCGCTTGGAATAAGCCGAGTGTCACGGACGGCAGGATCAGGTAGCGCAGGCTCTCCCAGAGCCCGCTGCTCAGCGGCTCGTACCCAGCCACCGGCAGCCAGCCGAGCACGACTCCAAACACGAAGATCAGGTTGAGGCCGAGCCAGAAGGTCGGCATCGACACCCCGCCGATTGCCACCAGCATTGCGCCGTTATCCTGCCAGCGTCCGTGCCATAAGGCGGCGACCAGGCCCATCGTCAGGCCCAGCGTGACCGCGATCAGCGTCGCCAGCGACGTCAGTAGCAGGGTCGGCTCGGCGCGGCTCATGATCGCCTCGGTGACCGGCCGGTTCTCGAAAATCGACCGTCCCAGGTCGCCCCGCAACAGGCGCACATACCAGTTACCGAGTTGCACGTAAACGGGCTGGTCGAGCCCCAGCCGCGCCCGCAACTCGGCCACCCTCTCCGCCGTGGCGTCTGGCCCGAGAATGACCGCCGCTGGATCACCCGGGGTCAGGAAGAGCAGCAAGAAGACCGCTGTCGCAACCATCACCATGACGGGAATTGACGCCAGCACGCGCTGGATGAGGTAGCGCGCCATTCAGGTGGGCAGCGAGAAATCGGCAGGCAGGAGTTGGATAGGGGAGAGCGAGCGGGTGCTCACCCCTATCGCTCTCAGGTCAGTGCGACGTTCCAGAAGAAGGCGTCCGTCTTCAGCTCGTAGCCCTGGAGCTTCTTGCTGGCGGACTGCAGCTTGCCGTATTCACAAATCTTGACGCACGGCACTTCCCGCCACTGCAGCTCCTGCAGCTTCTTGACCAGGTCCACTACCTTGACCGGGTCCGGTTCGGTGAACATCGACGAGACGATCTGGTCGCGCTCCGCGTTCTCCCAGAAGCCTGGCCAGCTCGACGCGAGGTACGGCTGCAGGATCGGGTGATTGAACGACTCGTGGCCGGTTACGAAGACGTCGTACTCCTTCGGGTCCGAGCGCCGCTTGACGAGCGTCGCCCAGTCCATGACCTGGAGGTCGATTTTGAAGCCGTTCGCTTCGAGCTGCTGTTTCGCCGGTAGCGACGAGTTGTAGTTGTAGAAGTACTCCTTGGTGGACATCCAGCGGATCGGAGTACCGTCGTAGCCGGCCTCCTTCATCAACGTCCTGGCCTTGTCCGGGTCCGGCTTGTTGTAGACGTCCGCGCCGGCCTGGGCATTGTGCCAGGCGACTTCCTTGGCTGAGATGTCCGGGCCGAGCCGCCAGAACTCTTGCGGACCGACACCGGCCTTGGCCAGCGGCTCCATGCTGAGCGAGGCCAGGACCGCCTGACGCAGCTTGAGCCCGTTTGGCCCGGCGAATACCCCTTCCTTTTTGTTGAAGTGGTAGACCAGCCAGTAGTACGGCATGACGATGACGGGCGTGACGTTCGACTGGCCCTTCACACTCTCGACCTGGTCCGGGTTGAGATCGTCGGCGAAGTGGTACTCGCCGGTGCTCACCCCGTCGGCGCGCACTGTCCCCTCCGGCACAGGAATGAACGAGATCTCGTCCACGTACGGAACACGCTTGCCAGATGCAAAGTCAGCTGGCTTGTCCAGCGGCTGGTACTTGTCGAAGCGCTTCATCTTGACAAAGCGATCCGGCTGATGGTCCACGAATTGGAAGGGGCCCGTGCCGACGTACTCGCTGAGCTTGTCCTTCGGGAACTTCTCGGCGATATCGGCCGGCATGACAAAGGAGCTGCCTTCGGCCAGGAAGCTGAGCAGCGTGGCACCGGTCGGCTCCTTGAAGGTCATCACCACCGTGTAGTCGTCCTTGGCGGTGATCGTCTCGAGTCGCTGGGCGATGACCTGGCCGCGGGCGCCCATGGCGCCCCACCGCTTCAGTGAAGCCACGACGTCGGCGGCCTTCATCTCCTTGCCGTTGTGGAACTGGATGCCCTTACGCAGGCTGAACGTCCACGTCTTGGCATCCGCGGACACGTCGCCCTTCTCGGCCAGGAGCGGCTGAGGCTCCATCTTGGAGTTCGGCGCGTACAGCGTCTCGAACATGTGCCAAGCCGTGTTACGGGTGACCGTGGCTGTCGTGAACATGATGTCGAGTGCCGGCGGCTCGCCGAGGATGGCTACCTTGAGCGAGCCACCCTTCTTCAGCTCGGCGGCCGGCTGGCCCGCGGGTGCTGATGTGCCAGCGGGCTTGCCCGCGGCAGCCGGCTGGGTTGGCGCCGTCGTCGGAGGCGGTACCGCCGGCCCGCAAGCTGACGCCAGCGGTACGACCGCGCCCGCGGCAGTCAGCGCCGCCAGCGCTTTCAGCAGATGCCGCCGCGAGACCGACTGCTCCAGAAACCGCTGCCCCTCTGGCTCAGGATGACGCTGTCCGCGCATCAGTGACCTCCTGCTTCTGCCGCGGCT
>VBGG01000476.1:0-3515 GCA_005883405.1 Chloroflexota bacterium
CCATCCGCGCCTCGCGCGACGGGTTCATGAGCAGCTCGCAGGTCAAGCCGGGGTCGTTGATCACTGCCCAGCAGACGCTGCTGACGACGCTCTACTCGAGCGACCCGATGTGGGTGAACTTCAGCATCAGCGAAGACAGGTTCCTGGAGCTGCAAAAGACGCTGAAGCACCCGCCGGGAGACCGGCCCGATACGGCACCGCCGTTTCACATCCGGCTTGCCGATGGCACCGACTACGCCCTTACCGGCAAGCTCAACTTCATCGATGCCACGATCGACCAGAAGAGCGGAACGTTGCAGGTGCGGGTCTCCGTACCCAATCCCGATCGCATCTTGCGCCCGGGATTGTTCGTGCGCGTCATCGTCGCCGCATTCGAAAATCCGAGCGCGATCCGCGTCCCGCAACAGGCGGTCCAGGAGCTCCAGGGACTGAAGTCGGTATTCGTGGTCGGCGCCGGAGACAAGGCGGAACCTCGGCAAATCGTTGCCAGTTACCGCCTCGGAAACGACTGGGTCGTCGACAGCGGCCTCAACCCCGGTGATCGAGTGGTGATCGAGGGAATTGGCAAGATTCGACCCGGCGCGCCGGTGAAGCCGGTCGTGACTGCAGTCGTCGACAGCCATCCCGGTACCGGCCCTCCGCCGGCGGCACCGAAGAAGAAAGGCTGAGCCAGGCGTGTTTCCGCCATCGATCCTGCTTGCAGAGCAGACCGCGTAAATCATCCAGGGTCGAGTCATGCTCAATTTCTTCATCGAGCGTCCGGTCTTCTCCACCGTCATCGCGCTGGTCATGATCCTGGTGGGCGCACTGGCTGCGGTGAACCTTCCGATCGCGCAGTACCCGCAGGTGGTTCCACCCCAGGTCACGGTGACGACCAGCTTTCCCGGCGCCAATGCGGACGTGGTATCGCAATCGGTGGCCGCCTCCATCGAGCAGCAGGTCAACGGCTCGCAGGACATGCTCTACATGAGCTCGAAGAGCGGCAACGACGGCTCCTACGGCCTGACCGTGACCTTCGACATCGGCACCGACAAGAACATCGATGCGATCGAAGTCCAGAACCGCGTAGCCATCGCCCAGAGCCAGCTCCCCGCAGACGTGATCCGCAACGGCATTACCGTACGCAAGTCGACCACCGACTTTCTCGAAGTGATTTCGCTCACGTCCCCGGAGCGCCGCTACGACGCCGTATTCCTGAGCAACTACGCGCTGCTCAATCTGTACGACGCGCTGGGCCGGGTGCCCGGCGTCGGCCAGGTTCGCATCTTCGGCGCGCGCGACTACAGCATGCGTATCTGGCTCAACCCGGAGCGCATGGCCCGGTTGGGCGTCACCGCCTCCGACATCGCCAACGTCATACGCGAGCAAAACGTCGTCGCGCCGTCCGGCGGCCTCGGCCTGCCTCCCGCCCCCCAGGGCCAGCAGATGCAGTACACGGTGTTCGTCAAGGGACGTCTGGCCGCTGCCTCCGAGTTCGAGAACATCGTCATCCGGGAAGCCGGGAATGGCCAGGTGGTGCGCCTCAGGGACGTCGCCCGCGTCGAGCTCGCCGCCGCCGACTACTCGATCAGCGGTGCCGAAGACGACATTCCCGCCGCGCTGATCGGGATCTTCCTGCAGCCCGATGCCAATGCGCTCGACGTCGCCAAGCAGATCAAGCAGGTGATGGAAGCACAGGCACCGCACTTTCCGCCGGGCATGGTGTACTCGATTCCCTACAGCACGACGCCGTTCGTCACCGAGTCGCTGAAAGAGGTGATCAAGACCCTGCTTATCGCCTTCGCGCTGGTCGTGTTCGTCGTCTACTTGTTCCTGCAGAGCTGGCGCGCGACGTTGATCCCGGTCCTGGTCGTGCCCATTTCTCTCATCGGCACTTTCGGAGCGTTCGCCGCGCTGGGCTTTTCCATCAACACGCTCACGCTGTTCGGGTTGGTGCTCGCCATCGGCATCGTCGTCGATGACGCGATCGTGGTGGTGGAAGCGGTTCAGCAACGCCTGGACGCTGGGGGGATGACGCCGATGGAAGCGACCAAATCGGCGATCGCCGACGTCGGCGGACCGGTGATCGCGATCGCGCTCGTGCTGGCGGCGGTCTTCGTGCCGGTGGCTTTTCTCGGCGGGCTCACGGGGCAGCTCTACAAGCAGTTCGCCCTGACCCTCGCCGTGTCGGTGATCCTGTCAGCCATCTGCGCGCTGACCTTTACGCCAGCGATGTGCGCGTTGTTGCTTATACCGGTGGAACAAGCCCATCCGAGGCATGGGCCGCTCGGGTGGTTTTTCGCCAAATTCAATGCACTCTTCGAGCGCTCACGCGGCGGCTACATCAAGAGCGTGTCGGTCATGGAGCGTCACGCCGTCATCGTCATGCTGACTTTCGGCGTCTTGCTGATTGCGGTTTGGGGATTGATTTCCAATCGCCCGACCGGACTCGTCCCACCGGAGGACCAGGGCTACGTGCTCGCGGTGGTTAGCCTCCCCCCCGCTGCGGCGCTGGAGCGTACCAATGCAGCGATGTCGGCGCTCACGCGTATCGCGCGCGAGGTCCCGGGTGTCGATGGCGTCGTCTACATCAGCGGCTTCAATCTGCTGACCGGCCAGGCGGTTTCCTACAATGGGACCGCCTTCATCCGCCTCAAGCCATGGGATCAACGCAAGGCGCGTTCCGAGGCGGTCGACAGCCTCGTGCGCACGTTGATGGGACGACTCAACGCGCAAATCAAGGACGCGCAAGTGCTCGTCCTCAACCCGCCGCCCATCCGGGGGTTGAGCACTGCCGGCGGCTTCACCTTCGTGCTGCAGAACCGCGGCGGCGCGGACACCGCGCAGTTGTCGCAGGTCTTGCAGAACCTTCTCGCCGAAGCGCGCAAGCGTCCCGAGATCGGCTTCGTGTACAGCGGCTTCGATCCCCGCATTCCCCAGATCGAGTTCGAGGTCGACCGCGACAAAGTCAAATCGCTGGGTATCCACCTGAGCGACGTGTTCTTCGCGCTGCAAACCTTCCTGGGCAGTTACTACGTCAACGACTTCAATCTCTTCGGCCGGACCTACCGGGTCCAGGCTCAGGCGGAGGGCGCGCAGCGCGGGCAGCCCGACGACGTCAACCGCTTCTACGTACGCAGCGACAACGGGACCATGGTGCCGCTCTCGACGTTGGTGAGCAGCCGGCCGCTTAACGGCCCGCAGTATTTCGAGCGCTACAACGTCTACAGCGCGGCCACGATCAACGGCACAAATGCGCCGGGCTATAGCTCCGGCCAGGCCATCGCTGCCATGGAGGAGCTCGCCCGCGCGCTGCCCACGGGCTTCGCCTACGAGTGGAGCGAGGCCACCTACCAGGAGAAGAAGACTGGGGGCCAGACCGCATACATCTTCGGCGTGTCGCTGCTGTTCGTCATCCTGGTGCTGGCTGCGCTCTACGAAAGCTGGGCGATGCCGGTGGCGATCCTGCTGGTGATTCCGTTCGGTGTGTTCGGCGCGTTCCTGGGTCTGTTGCTCCGGTCGTTCGACAACAACGT
>VBGG01000476.1:3531-4973 GCA_005883405.1 Chloroflexota bacterium
AAAGAATGCCATCCTGATCGTCGAATTCGCCAAGCTCAAGCGCGAGCAGGGCGAGACCATCGAACAAGCAGCGTTGGACGGCGCCAAGCTCAGGCTGCGCCCGATCCTGATGACCTCCTTCGCTTTCATCTTCGGCACTATTCCGCTGGCGATTGCGCTGGGCGCGGGAGCGGGCGCGCGGGAGGCGCTGGGCACGGCAGTGGTGTTCGGGATGCTCGTCGCGACCCTGGTTGGCGTGTTCTTCATCCCGGTGTTCTACGTGATCCTTCAGCGCGTGAGCGAACGTCAGTGGCCGTTCAAGCGCCCAGACGCTGCCGCACTTGCAGCGGGCGGCGAAGCAGGAACGAGTCCACCCCCATCGCCCGCGCGCGGAGACTAGCGTCAAAGGTCGAGCATGCTCAATTCAACCCGGAACGCATCGAGCGTGCGAAATTGCGCGCTCGGGTTGTTGCTCGCAGTGCCCTTGTCTGCCTGCATGGTCGGTCCGGACTACCGCCGCCCCGAGGTCGAGGTCCCTGCCGCCTGGCGCCTCGGAGCCACCGAAGCATCCCGGATCTCCAACATCGCCTGGTGGGATCAGTTCCAGGATCCGGTCCTGTCTGACCTGGTACGGACGGCGCTCGCGAACAACAAGGACCTCGAGATCGCAACCGCCAATGTGGATCAAGCGTTCGCGCAATACGGCATCGCGCGCTCCGCGCAGTTTCCTCAGGTCAATGGTGGCGTCTCGCTGGCGCGTGAGCGCTCGAGTGCGAACGGTCCGTTGCCCGGTGGCCGGACGGTCAATGATTACGCCGTGAATCTCTCGGCAAGCTTCGAACTGGACATCTGGGGAAGGCTGCGCCGCGCGACGGAGTCGGCCCGCGCCAGCCTGCTCGCCAGTCAGCAAGGCAAGGGCACTGTGGTGCTGACGGTCGTCGCTACGGTCGCCAGCGGCTACATCCAGCTGCGCGCGCTGGACCGGCAGCTCGAAATCGCGCAGTACACTTCGCAGAGCCTGGGCGAAGCGGCGCGCCTTCAGCGGGTGCGTTTCGAGGAGGGCGCCGTTCCCCAGAGCGACTACCTGCAAGCTGAATCGCAATACCGCGACGCCGTGGCCCGGGTGCCCGAGCTCGAGCGAGAGATCGCGCGGCAGGAGAACTTCCTTAGCGTGCTCCTCGGTCACAATCCCGGCCCGATTCCGAGAGGGCGGGACATCGATGCGCTGCTCTTCCCGGCCGTGCCCGAGGGGCTGCCCGCATCACTGCTGGAGCGCCGACCCGACATTCGTCAGGCCGAGCAGAACCTCATCGCCGCCAATGCCACCATCGGCGTCGCCAGAGCCGCGTACTTTCCCGACATCAGCCTCACCGCGCTACTCGGACTGGAAAGCGCGCAGCTCTCGGATCTGTTCAAAGGCCCGTCCAGAGCCTGGTCGTTCGGGACCGGCGTGCTGCAACCGA
>VBGG01000477.1 GCA_005883405.1 Chloroflexota bacterium
AACTGCCCGAGGCGCTCGATGACCGCCGAGCTGCGCGGCGGCCGGCCAACATCTTCCATGCGCTCGACGGTGCGACCGCTTACGTCGAGCAGGCGGCCCATGCGTTCATGGGACAGGGACAGCGCCTCGCGAATCGTGCGCGGATCGACCACCGAAGTGGGGCGCGGCATGCTCGCCATTTTCTCGATCATACGCGATTGTCGTGAGATTTGTCATGACACTGGACCCGGACCCCTTGACCGGCGCACCTCTCAACCACAAGGTCGTCGGCCGTACGCCGAGCGACTCGGCTGAGCGGTTAACGCGCGGCTCGGGCAAGCGCGGCGCCGAATGCCGTGGCGCCGGCTGCCAGGGCGCCAAGCGCCAGGAAACGCCGGTCGCGTTCGCCTGAGCGAACCGCGAGCGCCACCGCGACCAGGTCTCCAGCGTCGCACGCCGCGCGAGCGACCAGCCAGCGGTGGAGGTCGCGATCATCGCCCGTGCGGGCCGCTCGAAGCAGGCCGAGGCCAATGACGAGGTCCCTGACACCCACCGAGCGGATCGCGGTCGCCACCGTCCTATCGTCGACCGCGGCGATGCCGAACAGGCGGCCAAAGAGGCGCGGATCCACCAGCGGCGCCACACCGAACAGCGCGGCACCCCCGCCGAGCACGGTGGACAGCCGGCGCAGTCTCGACCGACTCAGCACCCCACCCGCAGTCGGACTGGCTTGACAATCAGCCGGATCATCGGCCCACCGCCAGTTGGACCGCTTTGACGACCAGCAGGATCACCGTCAGCACCAGGTAGGCCTGCAGCGCGAGCATGGCGACTTTGCGCGCTGGAGACCATTCGGGGCGATTGAGCAGCGCGAGCGGCGGCATGCGCCAGCTTTCACGCTCGCGGGTGGTGAGCGAAACCGGAGCGCCCGCACCGGTTACACCAGCGGGAGCAGCCAAACGCGAGCGCCACAGCCACACGCCGCTCGCGGCCAGTCCGACCACCAGCACTACCGAGAGAAACACCAGCAACCCGCCCACGTCGACCGACGGCAAGAGCGTCGTGACCACCAGGATCAGTGACAACTCCAGCAGCACGCTCACGATGACCGTCGCCACGACATTCAGCCACATGGGGTTGATCCACGGCCCGAGCACCTCGCGGTCGTTGCACAGCAACACCAGAAAGACCGTCGCGCTGGGTAACAGCAGACCGGCGAGCGCCTGAACCGCGGTGGTGATCAATCCAAGCGGCGCGTTGGGAATCAGCACGATCGCCGCCGCCAGTCCGACCAGGCCAGCGTACGTGCCATAAAAGACCCGCGCCTCCTTGAAGGCGCGGTGGAGCGAGTGGCGCAGCCCGAACACGTCGCCGAACGCATACGAGGTCGCCAGCGTCACCGCGCAGGCGCCGATGATCGACGCGTCGAGCAGCAGCAGCGCGAAGACCGAGCCCAGCAGCGATCCACGCTCTCGGGCGAGTCCGACCGCGCTGCCCAACGCGTCGGTGAATCGGCCGAACTGGTCGGTGCCATCGAACGCCGCGGCGTTGGCGACCATGATGGCCGCCGCGCCAAGGACCACCACCCCCGCGCCGATGATCGTGTCGGCACGTTCGTACCCCATCCAGCGCGGAGTGATGCGCTTGTCGATGACGTTCGATTGCTGGAAGAACAGCTGCCAGGGCGCAACGGTGGTGCCAACGATGGCGATGATCAGCAGCACCGCATTGGAGCTCACTCCACCCGCGATACCGGGTAGCAGCAGGCCGCGCAGCACCTGACTCCCATCTGGATGGCTGAGAAACGCGAGCGGGAAGATCAGCAGGTTGCACACCAGGAACACAAACATCGCCCGTTCCCAGCGGCGAAAGTTCCCCGTCACAGTGATACCGATCAGCACCAGCGCCGCAACCGGCACCGCCAGGTACGGACTGATGCCAAAGTACGCCGCGCCCAGACTGACGCCGATAAACTCGGTCACGATCGTCAGAAAATTGAGCACGAACAGGTCGCCGACCGAAAACAGCCCCCAGAAGCGACCGAAGCGTTCAGTGATCAGTCGGGCGTGACCGACGCCGGTGACGGCTCCGAGTCGCACCACCATCTCCTGGTTCACAATCAGCACCGGCACCAGCAGCAGCAGCGTCCAGAGCAGCGAATAGCCGTAGTCCTGGCCGGCCTGGGCGTACGTGGATACTCCGCCGGCGTCGTTGTCGCCGACCATGACGATCAGGCCCGGGCCCATGATCGCCAGCAACGTCAGCAACCGCTGCTTCCAGGTGTGGCGGCGCGCGGTGTCGTCGACGTGGATCGTCCCGAGTGCGCCACGAATATCGCCAACGTGCGCGTCGTCCAGTACGGCGGTGTGACTCGGCACGACCGGCGCCGGCGCCTGCTGGTCAGTCACTGGAGCTAGCTTCGGCTCGGCGACGCCATTCTTCAGGCACCAGACTCTCGAGCAGGTCGTCTACCGAAATAGCTCCAATCAGGCGATCCTCCTCGTCCGTCACTCCCACGGCAACCAGGTTGAAGTCGGTCATCTTCAGCGCGACATCCTGGAGGTCGGCATTCAGGGGCACGCCTCCGGTCACCAGCTGCGGCAGGTCTTCCACCGACTGGAACGGGTCGCCACGCACGACATCGGCGATACCGACGGTGCCGACGAGCCGCCCACCCACATCGGTGACGAAGACGGAGCCAAGCAGCGGGGAAGGCACGTCTTCGGCGCTCCGCACACGCTCCAGGGCTGACTCGAGCGTCGTCCCCCGCTCGACGGCGATGAAGTCCGGGCTCATCATGCCGCCGGCGGTTGACGGGTTGTGCTGCAGCAAGTTGCGTAGCTTCTGGCCCTCCGCCGCGGGCATCAATTCGAGCACCGGCCGGCGGCGAGTCTGGTCGAGCTCGTTGAGCAGGTCGGCGGCATCATCCGGGGCCATATGCGCCAGAAGCTCCGCCGCTTCGGAATCGGTGCGCGCCTCCAGGAACTCCACCTGATGCTCGGGCTCCAGCTCTTCGAAAACGTCTGCCGTAAGCTCCGGGTCAGCTTCAACCGCTTCGATGATCTCTTCACCCTGCTCGTGGGACGCGCCTTCGACCAGGTCGGCGATCTGCGCGGGGTGGAGCCGCTTGAGCGGCCCCAGCGGCATCAACAGTCCGGCGCTCGGCACGTGGCCAACAAATGGTTGAATCTCACTCCAGTCCAGAATTGCCTCAGGCGGGGGCAGGTCGCGTCGCTGGCCGGGCAGCAGACGCTGCACGATGCCACGCGGACTCGGGTCGACTCCCACCAGACGCCAACCGGTGTCCGATTCAGCCAGGACCAGGTCGTTGGCATGCACCAACCGACCCGCGGCCACGTGAATCAGCCGGCGATCGAGCACATCCTCACGCAACAACACCTCGCCCGGACGCCGCTCGAAGCGACCAAGGTCCAGGGTCTGCCCCTGCAGCTGCACTCGTCCGGGCTCCAGCCGGAGCACCAGCTGCTCAGGCACGAACAGATCACGACCGCCAATGCGTACCTTGAAGCCGCTGACGCGTGGGTAGCCGCTGTCGGCCAGGCGCACGATGACATCCTCGACTCGGCCCAGGCGATCGCCGGCGGGGTTGACCACCGCGCTGTGCACGAGCTGACTCAACAGGAGCGACATCGCAGTCTGGGTTTGCCGGAGATCGGCTGACATATTATGCGGACACGTTTTACCGCGCCGAGCGTGCGCAGGAACTCGCCCGCTAGCGCGCGGCTACGCGGCCGAAGGCCAGATGAATTCCACGAGGGGCCCCCCTGGGGAGAAAATCTATCGGCGCGCGGCGCGACGTTTGGCCGCCAGCAGGCGACCGGATTGGGTGCTGACGACTGGCTCGTGCCGCTGCCGGACGGCAGCCACCGGGGCGCCTGCGCCGAGCGCCGAGACCAGGCCCAGGGCAGCAGCGCCGTCGGTGCGTCCACTCGGGATCGACGCCGAGGAGCGTGACCCAAAGTCGGCGAGGTCGTCCACGTAGCCAAGTCGCCGACGCACCGCGGCGTAGCCCGCGCGCAGCTCGGGTGCCGAGATCCGCACGCGGCGGACACCCACATCCGCGACCACGAGGACCGCCAGCAGAATCATCAGCAGGGGCCACAGCGGTCGGGGCGCGCCGACCGACGGCAACGTATGCGCGAACGCATCGATCGGATCGCTGATCACCTTGCCACTAGTGCGCCGCACCAGGCCGTCGAGAAGCGTCTGGTCGGTGCCCGTCAGGCCGTATTCCGGCGAGTACGGCACCACGAAACCGCTCGACTGGGAAGCCTGCTCGCCCGTGGGTTCCGTCTGGGTCGCGGTCAGGGTGTACACACCGTCGCTCTGGACCGGGACGGTTGCCTCATAGCGGCCCGGTGCAACTTGAGGCAAGGGCACATGCTGCTGCGCGCCGTGCGGATCGACAAGCACCGCCTGGGTCGGCAGAAAATTCAGGTACTTCCGTTCGGGCTGCTCCGCGCCTGTCTGCGCGTCGAGCGTGATCCGCGCGCGGTCGCCTTCGATCTTCACCGTCACCTGGCGGTTGGGATCTTCGGGAGGTCGGTCCGTGCGTTTGACCACCTGCGCCCAGAATCGGCCGAAGTCCGGCCACTCCAGCCAGCGAGACGCCCACAGGTTCTTCACATCGGAGGTCCAGGCCATGACCCGACCCAACCCGTACTGCCACTCCGACAACACCGGATCGAGCTGCCGCGACGCGAGCAGCACGGTGCTCTGCGGTTTGGCCGTGGTGGCCACGTAGCCGCGCAGCTGCGGCGCCTGGCGGACGTCGATGCCTTCCGTCGCCGGGTTCGCGGCGATCGGCAGCGGCGTGAAATCCTCTTCGACGATCGCCGCTCGCTGCACCTGTTGCGTCTCCTTGACCAGCAGCTGCGGCAGGTCGAACGGGTCATTGCCGTCGTAGTAGCGGCCATGGCCGAGCTGCGCCAGCTCCTGCAGCAGGTTCGTGTCCGCATCCGAGCCGATGCCGACGGTACTGAGGGTTACCTGTGCGGATTCCATCTGCTTGGCGAGCTCTTCGTACGGACCACGCGGCGCCTCGCCATCGGTCAGCAGGATGATGTGCTTCACCTTGGCGTCGAGCGGCACGAGCTTGTCGAATGCTTCCTTCAGCGCCGGATAGATCTCAGTGCCGCCGCCAGGCTGCATGCGGCCGATGGCGTCCTCGATCGGCGTCAGGTCGCTGGCGAAGCTTGGCTGGATCATCCACTGGTTGTGGTCGTCGAAGGCGAGCAGGCCGACCTGGTCGTACTCGCCCAGCAGCTCAACCGCGGCCACGTCCATCACCAGGATCAACGCTACGCTCGTCGACAGGCTCTTGCCGCGCAGGTCCATGCGCACCGGCAGCATGTCCTCGAGCGGTGTACGCGCATAGCCGCCGGGTCCGAACGCACGCTCGCCGCCGACCACCAGCAGCCCGCCGCCGTGGTCGCGGACGTAGCTCTTGAGGGTGAGCATGCGCCCGGCCGGCATACTTTCGGCGGGAACGTCGACCAGCACGGTGCTGGCGTAGCTGAGCAGACTACTCGCATCCAGGGCCGCGCCATCGGGCGTGGTGACATCGACAGTCAGTCCCATGGTCCGCAGCGCGTCGACCAGGAAGCGGCCTTCGCCGGGCGTGCCTTCGACCACCAGGACCTTCGGCGGCCCCTGCACGATGACGTATGCCCCCGCGGTGTTGTTCTGCACGAGCGTGTCCGCATCGGCCTGGAGCTGCAAACGCACCACATGATGGCCGCTGTTCAGCGGCTCGACGGGCAAGATGAAGCGGCTCGAGCCAGGCTGGACGTTCACGTCCTGGTTGCCGACGAGGCGGCCGTCGACCATCAGATACAGGGTCGCGTTCGTCGCCACATTGGCTTCGAGCTGTGCGCTGACAGTGAAGCGCTCACCTTCGCGTAGCTGCGACGGCGCGTCGAGCGCGCGCACGAGCACTTCCGGCCCGCGGACGGATTCGAGCGGCATCGCCAGCAGCTGCACGCCCGCTGCCGCCGCCAGCGCAGCCGCCGTATCAGCCTTTTCCTGGTTTTCCTGGCCATCCGACAGCAGTACCAGGCGACGCGCGGCAGACGGCGGCAGCACAGCCAACCCGGCGCGGACCGCGGCGGCGATATCCGTGGCACTGGGGTTGGTGTTGTTCGAGGGACTCAGCCGGGGCGGATCGGGGTCCGTCGACAGCGCGCGATCGACGACCGGCTCACCGGCGAAGGAGATGACCGCGGCCTGGTCTTGCTGCGCCTTGTGCTGCAGGGCGTCAGCCAGCCAGCGTTCCTCGTCCGCCTGCATGCTCGGGGTGATGCTGTCGGAGCGGTCGAGCAGGAAGGCGACGGCCAGGTCGTTGGCGGGCAGCTGTACGCGCGGCTCGGCGAGCACGGCGACCAACAATGTCACGACGAGCACACGTATAACCAGCGATACGCGCCGCCGCAGGGGCGGCATGTAGACGCGGCTCGTTCGCCAGAGAAGGTAGACCAGACCGATGCACGCTGGCAGCAGCAGGAGCAGGGCAGGTCGATCGAACGCGAGGCTCACAGCGCGGTAGAGAGATTAGACCCTTTGCAGGTTTCAGGCCACCAGGAATTCCCTTATCTGGCGACCCCGACTGCGACAACTGGATGGGGCGCGACGACGTCGTAGCGTTGCGCCGCCAGCTCGACGGCCAGCTCGACGTCTTCCTCCACGATGCGGCCAGCGACGGCCAGCGCCTGGGCCGCGGCGCGCACCTGGCTGACGTAGTCGTCGCGATCGCGGTAGCGCTCGGCCAACGACGGTCGCGGGTCGCCGCCCGTCTGGCGCTCGTCCGCGGTCCTCGCAAACGGCAGGGTGGTGCCCATCATGTCCAGAAGCTGGCCCGCGCCGCCGGTCTCCGGATGCCGTGGCACCCAGCCCGTATGGGTGGCAACCGGCACACTCACGTCAGGCACGCGGATGCCAGCGACCTCGTTGCCGTCGGCGTCCAGGGCGGGCACGAAGCTGTGGTATGGCTCCGGGGACTGGGCCCGCCTCAGCCGCGGCAACACAGCCGGGTCGAGCAGCGCCATACCGGGCAAGGCGCTGAATTGCTCGAGAGCGGCTTCACGCGTCACGGCCGTCCTGTCAGACAGACGCGGGAAGGCGCTCGGCGGCGGTTCCTTGCCCTGCGACACCCAGCGGTCCAGGTTGATCAGGAAGGCGCGCAAGGCCGTGCTGCCATCGACGATGTTGAAGGCGTTGGCCCCCCGCGCGCCGATCGGCGTGGTGTCGTTGACCAGCGGCAGCCCCGCGCCATGCTGGTGGCCCGCGATCAGATAGATACGCTCCTCGGGCGGCGGCTCCACGTCACGCGTGCCAGTCGGGTCCGTGTGGATCAGCGAGCAATCGACGCGCCAGTACTCGGAGGACGTGTTCGTGGTGAAGATCCTGGGTACGCCGCCCAGTTCGCGCTGGCGCCGCAGCAGCCCATCCGTGCGACCCGTGAGCGGGTCGGTCAGCTCATCCGAGGCGAACGGGAACAGGCCGCCTGTGCCGAGCGGGTTTGTTTCCGAAGGTTGGCCATAGCGCTGGTTGAATTCGCCGCGGCGCGCGCCGGCCACGTCAGGGATCAACCCGTCGAACACCTGGCGGCCCTGCTCGTCGAGATTCAGCCCGTCGTAGACGAACTGCCGCAGGAAGCGGCCGCACTGCGAGCGGCCGTGGCCGTACGTGAAATCCAGGCGGCCGGCCGTGGGATTATCCCCCGACGGATCATGGCGCAGCCAGCTGACGCAGTCGCGCGTTGCCACGAGCCCTGTCCCGACCACCGGGCAGATTCGTGTGGTGTAGAGGACTTCGTACCATTTGCCGGTCTGGAAGCCGCCGTCGAGCCAGACGTAACAGTCGTCGGTGACGGCCCGACCACCTTCATCCCGCGCAAAACGCCAGCGCTCGCGGGGGATCGTCGTGGCCGCCCCCAGGCGTGAATCGCGGACGGTCAGCCGCGCAGCCGCCTCGTTCACGTCGGCGGCGGGGTATGGCTGGTGGGCGTATGGCTGACGGCCAGGCGGCGGGTGCAGCGGCCAGTGCGACAACAGGTGATGCGAGTGGTTCTCGTTGGGCTGAAAGGCGACCACTACTCTCCCCTGGATCGGTCTGCCGTTCGGGCCGATCGCCTGAGGCGC
>VBGG01000478.1 GCA_005883405.1 Chloroflexota bacterium
GGAGGATTTCAGCTCTCGCAAAGCGAGCGCGAAGAATCCATTGAGGTCGACCGCGCATGGAACGGCCGATTCCTCAGCCGTTCGCGTGGACAGCTGTTTTAGCAGGAGGTGGGGCCCGTCGTCCACCACGAGAATGCAGTGCGCGGACCTGTTCGATTGGCTCATTCTGGTTCGAAGCATTGCGCGCTACTCGCAAGAATGGCGTGAGAAAGAGACGGGAACCGCAGTGGAATGACCATCATCGAGGTGCTGGCACGGCCGTTGACGCCTTTCTCCGCCCACAGTTCGCCACCCTGCAGGCGGACGATTTCGCGCGCGACATGTATCCAGTCGTACTTTTCCGAGGCGTAGGCGCTGGACGTCAAGCATCGCGCCCCTGACGATACGCATGCCGGCCCGCGCGGTCGGTACTTCACCGTACTGGCGGCCGGCCTGAATAGTGCAGACGTAAGTGCCCGTGGTGTTGCCACGGGCTACGGTCGACGAGCTGCGCCTGTTGGTCGAGCCGCTGACGGACGGTGAAGCGGGCGATTACGACACGCTGTTGAAGCTCGTCGGAGAAGCGCAAATCGTGCTGCTTGGCACATCATCGCTCGGGACACACGAATTCTTTCGTGCGCGGGCTGAGCTGACCACGCGGCTGATCAAGGACAAAGGCTTTGTCGCCGTGGCGTTGCCCGCAGATTCACGTGCGGTGCAGCGGCTCGACAGCTTCGTGCAGGGCCGCAGTGAGGATGCCCTGGCCATCGGCGCGCTTGGCGACGTCACCTCGTTCCCCTCCTGGGTGTGGCGAAATGCTGAGATGCTGGATTTTGTCGGCTGGCTGCGCAACTACAAGGACCACAGCCGCCACGTCGGCGATGCACGCGCGACCAACCAGCCCGCACCCAGCCTGGGTCAGCTCGCGCGCGAGCGGCATGGCCCGCGGACCGTACTGGTCGGGTTCAGCACGTTTTCCGGCACGACGATCGCCGCCGCGGGCCAGGGCCGCCCGCCACGCCGCCAGGTCCTGCCACCCGCGCCCACGGACAGTGTGGAGGCGCTGTGTCGCGCTCTCGAGATTCCGCGGTTCTATCTGGCCCTGCGTGGGATTCCACAGCCCCTCGCAGACGCGTTACGCACACCGCTGCTCGAGCGCATGGTGGACGCCGTGTTCGATCAGCAGTTCGGCGCAGAGACCTATGTCCGCGCCCGCCTCGCCGATCAGTTCGACGCGCTCATCTATTTCGACGAGACGCGTTCAATCGAACCGCTGGACGTCGGTTGACGACGACACGCATCCTGTTCGAAGACGCATTCGCGCCGTTCTATGGAGGCCGAGATGGTGGCAGTGCTGGCACCGGTCATCTGGCCAAGAATTCGGTCCAACGCGGTTCCGACGTTCGCTCCGATTCGCTACGCCGATCGACCCGAACCGTGTGGAGGCCACCTACCGCAACGGCTTGCTGATGTTGACTATGCCCAAGTCAGAGGAGGCCAAGCCGCACCAGATCCGCGTGCAGACAGCTGGCGGGGGCAGCGGCGGCAACGGACAGAGATCCAGCTAAGTACACCGTCCCGTAAGGTTCGGGTCGTATAAAGCTGAATGTCATCCTGAGAGGACGGCATGCAATGCGTCAGCGACGATCCCCGTGATTGGCGCGCACTGGCGTATGCCTTTGGGACGTTGCTCGTTGGCGAGGACCAGCCAGCCCGCAACGACCAATTGGTTAGCCTGGTGGTTCACGAGCTGCGTACGCCCGTAGCGATCATCAAGGCATACGCGCAGCTTCTCGACGCGCAGCTCGCTCAGGCTCGAAGACACGCTCGGCGAAGCCCCTCTTCGAGCAGCGCTGGGGGGTGACCGAAGGGTAGCCGCAAATAGTCGTCGAAGCTGCCGTCCGGCTAGGCAACGGAGCCGGGCACAGTCAACACGCCATGACGCAGTGCGAGCTGGCTGCATTCGGTCGCGCTGCCATGCGGCAGCCGCACCCATAGGCACAACCCACCCTGTGGCCTGTCCCACGACCAGCTTGGCAGCAGCGAGCTCAGCAGCTCAGAGGCGAGCTCCAGGCGCTCGGTGATCAGGGGGACGTCGCTGGCGACGAATGTCGTCCAGCGTGGCAATGACCTGCGCGGGAAGCGATCCGCCGAGGTCGCTCGCGGCCTTCAGCCGGCCGAGGCCGAGGGACGTGATCGCGCGCCGCGCTCCGTCGGCTCTGCGCGCGCATGACGGATCAGGACCGAACCACGCCTGGGTGATCCAGCGGGGCTTCTGCAACGTAAGTTTGCTAGCCTCACCCCTTCAGGAGCTTCCCTGGCACCATGCCGAGCACGTACACCACGGCGTATCTGATAGGCGCGCTGCTGTTCGTGCCGGTCTGGCTCCTGCTCTACTGGCGCCACCCGGGTGGACGCCGAGAGATGCTGGTGATGAGCGGCATCTTCGTCGTGATTGGCGTCCCGATGGAGCTGCTGATCTTCTCGAAAGA
>VBGG01000080.1 GCA_005883405.1 Chloroflexota bacterium
GAACGGACGGTCCGCCAGCCGCTGGCCGCGATGCATGAGCTGAAGGACGGCGTAGCGTTCGCGGTCGTGGTAATCCGGCACGTGGTTGACGCTGCCGTACCGGGGCGTGAGCAGCAAGCCAGGCGCTCGCGCGGACCCCTTTGGCACGCTGTAGTAGCCGAAGATGCGATAGGGACCGAGGCTGGTCAGCCGCACCGCGTACGTCGTGGACGAGTCCGTCGAGCGCATGGGCAGCGGCTGCAGCTCGGGCGCCATCGGATAGCGCGCAAGCTCGGCGTCGACCGCGTCCCAGAACGTGTCCAGCTCGGAGCTCATGCGCGCACCAGAGCGCCCGCGGGTTGGAGGTGGCGCGCTAAGAACTCGACGATGCGCGGCGCTTCCCAGTGCGAACCTGCATCGTGGGCACAATTCGGGTACGGGTGGAGCGTCTTTTCGCAGCCGAGGGCGTCGTAGAGCGCGAAACCGGTTTCAGGTGGGCATACGTCGTCGCGCAGTCCGATATTGATCTGCATGGGGCAGCGGATCAGCGGTGCGAAGTTGATGCCATCGAAGTAGTTGAGGGTCTCGCGCACGGCCTGCTCGCGCTCCGGGTAGAGGCGCAGGTACTCGTTGATCTCTTCATACGGGTACGAGTGGGTCAGCCCGGCGGCATCCATCATCCCGCACAGGTATGGAGCGCCAGCCGCTCCACACGCGATGGCATCCGCGCGAAGCGCCGCGGTGGTGATCGTCAGCGCACCGCCCTGGCTGCTGCCGTGAACGCCGATGCGCGCGCGGTCGACCTCGGGCCGATTACGCAGAAAGTCGACCGCGCGCGCTGCGTCGACGTAGAAGCCACGGTAGGCGTAGGTATTGCGGTCCACGACGTTATCCACCAGCAAACCGGGGTAGCCTGGGTTGTACTGGCGGTTGGAGCGCAGTTTGCCGCGCGGCGCGACACCGACGGCGGCATAGCCAAGCTTGGCCCACGACTTGGGCAGGGTGGGCTCGGAGATGTAGCCCGGCACCAGCAGCAGCCCAGGGTACGGAGGAGGAATATGCTCACGCCTGGGCACGCAGTACCAGCCTGCGATGCGCACGCCGTCGAGGCTGTCGTAGCCGATTTCGAACACCTCGACCGCCTCGGTTGACCGCGCTGCGATGGCGTCCACGGACGGGCCGAGCGGAATGCGCGCGGCTGTCGCCATGATGTCGGACCAGAACGCATCGAAGTCTGCTGGTCGACGGACACTCGTCGGATGATTCGCTGCTGGATCTCGGACCACGGCGGCAGTGTACAGGCCCCATATAATGCCCGTGGAACGCGGAAGGGAGGGGGACTGGACATGCGCGACATTGGCAAGCGCACGTTCGGACGCCGTGATTTTGTCCGGTTGGGAGCAGCCGCTGGAGGGCTCGGCCTGCTGGCTGCGTGTGGTCCGACGGCGACGCAGCCGCCCGCGGCGACAGCGCCGCCCGCGGCAGCCAAACCGACAGAGGCTCCCCAGCCCGTCGGCGCAGCCACCGCGCCCGCGGCAGCGCCTCAAGTCTCAGGCACCGGGCAGGTCACGACGCTCAAGTTGCTCGGCTGGAACTACGAGCCGCCGCTGGTCCAGGAGAACCTCGACCGCTTCGAGCAGCAGAACCCGGCCTACAAGGTCGAGTACGAGCCGATCGCTGGTGATTACCTCGTGGACTTGCTGACCCGTTTCCGCGCCAAGACGCCCATGGACGTCATCTACGTCCGCGACCAGTACCACGCTTCGTGGGTCGAGAGTGGCTTCTTGCAGCCGCTGGATGAAACGGACGAGATCAACGCCCTGTACGCGGATATGTTCCCGTACAACGCCAACCAGATGCAGTGGAAGGGCAAGAAGTACGGCCTGCCCTACTACACCGACTTCGACGTCTTTGCCTACAACGAAAAGATGGTCAGCGATGCCGGCTTCAGCGGGCCGCCGGCCACGCTCGACGAGCTCCGCAAGCAGGCGGAGGTCATGAAGCAGAAGAACATCAGCGAGTTCCCACTGTACATGGACCTCTCGAAGGGTTCAGACCAGATGTGGGACCTGTGGATGTACACCTTCGCCTCGGGTGGCCACCTGCTGGATCAGGCGGGCGATCCGACGTACCCGGACAAGGACAAGGTGCCGCAGGCGATCCTGGAGTGGTGGGTCGCGGCGGCCAACGACTGGAAGATCGTCAACCCCCAGGCGGACATGGAGGTGCCAACGGCGGGTGCGCTGACGGCGATGCGGACCCAGGGCAGCCAGCCGGGCTACGGTGGGGTCACTTTCATGGCGCACTCCCGTTATGACCTGGAGGCCGACAACGCTCCCGAACGGTCAAAGTCGGCGATCCCCGGCAAGATCAACATCAAGTTCGGCCAGTTCCCGGGGCTCGACACGAATTCCCCCCATAACGTACCCGCCTGGAACCGCTACTACGGTATCCCGTCGACCGCTCTCAACAAGCAGTCCTCGATGGAGCTCATCAAGTACCTGGGCGGTAAGGACAAGAGCGGCCAGTACTACACCGCCAAGCGCTGGTGGCTGCTGCGCGGCCTCGGGATGGCATACAAGTCGCCCTGGACGGATCCCGAGATCCAGGACAGAACCAGCAAGTTCATCGCCGATTCCCAGCTGATGCAGAAGGCGAACAGCCTCGGCCAGGCGCGCGACGGGTTGGAATTCCCCTGGTGGACGGACTGGTACATGGACCTGCAAGCCAACGTCCAGCAGGCGCTCCTGAAGGAGAAGACGCCGAAGGACGCGCTGCAAGCCTCGGCTGATAAGGCGCGGGCACTCAAGAAGGAGTGGGAGAACAAGTAAGCCTGAGTCGTGAGTCGTGAGTCGTGAGTCGTGGGTCGCGAGTGTGAATGAGACATGACTACCTCATTGGCGCAAACGAAGCTCAAGACTCATGACTCACGACTCACGACTTTCCAGCTGAGCGAAAGCGCCTTCGCCTATCTGCTCAACCTGCCGGCGATTCTGACGGTCCTGCTGCTCGTCGCGTATCCGATCGTCGACGCGTTCTGGCTCAGCCTCCACCGCTACAACTTGCGGCGGCCGGAGGCCTATGCCTTCGTCGGACTGCAGAACTACGTCGACGTGGTCACCAGCGGCGAATTCTTCCCATCGCTCAGCGTCACGCTCCTGTTCACCTTCTGGTCGACATTCGGAGTCCTGCTGCTCGCGCTGGGCATGGCGCTGGTGGCGAATGAGCACATCCCACAGCGGCCGATCCTCCGCGCGCTGATCCTGCTGCCGTGGGCGATGTCTGGCGTCGTCACCGCGCTGATGTGGAAGTGGATCTTCAACCCGAATGCCGGCGCCCTGAATGGATTGTTGTACTCGCTCGGCATCATCTCGCACTACCGCTCATGGCTGCTCTCGCCGGATACCAGTTATCTGGCGATCATTTCGGCAAACGTCTGGAACACGTTGCCGTTTTCAGCCCTCGTGCTGCTGGCTGGTCTACAGGCGATCCCGAGCGAGCTCTACGACGCGGCGAAAGTCGACCGCGCGTCGCTCTGGGCGCGCTTCCGCCACGTCACGCTGCCGTGGCTTTCGCAACCGATTTTGATTGTGCTGATCGTCCAGGCGCTCGGTGGTATCCGAATCTTCGACATCATCTATCTGCTCACCGGCGGCGGGCCCGGGTACCAGACGACGACGCTCGGCTTCGCCGCCTACATCACCTCGTTTGTTTCCACCGACATCGGGCGCGGCAATGCCTGGGCGTACACGGTAGCGCTGCTGACCCTGGTGATCGCGATCTTCTATATGAAGCTGCTGTATGGCCGCGGCGACATCCGTTCATAAGCGGGGTGTCCACGCGGCCCTGCGCTACGGCGTACCGTGGCGGGCGCTGCTGATCCATGCCGCCTCGATCGTCTTCATTTTGTGGATCATCCTGCCCTTTGCCTGGGTCGTCCTCACCAGCCTGATGACCGAGGCCGAGTCGATGTCGGTGCCGCCGCATTGGATCCCTGACTACATCACCTTCGATAACTACCTGTCCTTTATCAATCCGGCATTACTGGTCGGCAAACAGCGCCTGGTCGGGGGCGGCGCGGCCATTGGCGCCGCCCGGGCGATGCTCAACAGCTCGATCGTGGCGCTCTCGGTCGCCATCCTGAACATGATCATCGGCTCGCTTGTCGGTTACGCCTTTGCGCGTCTCAATTTCCGCGGCTCGACCACCCTGCTGCTTGTCTATCTGGCGACCCGCATGGTTCCGGCGCTCGCGATCATGGTCTCGCTGTACCTCGTCTTTCAGACGCTTGGGCTGCTCGACACGCTGCTGGCGCTGATCCTGTCCTATCTGACGTTTACCGTGCCGTACTCGGTCTGGATCATGGCCAGCTACTTCCGGAGCATCCCGCGCGACCTGGAGGACGCTGCCCGCGTCGACCGCTGTAACTGGATCAACATGATGCTGCGGGTATTTCTGCCGGTTGCCAGCCCTGGCCTGGTGGCCTGTGCGATGTTCGCCTTCATGTCGTCGTGGGGCGAATTTCTGTACGCGCTGCTGTTCACGTCCACCATGAACTCCAAGACGATGCCCATCATCATCGCCAGCTTCGTGACGGACGTGGACACCTCGCCGGTGTTGATGAACGCCGGCGGCGTGCTCGCGGTAATCCCGCCACTCGTGTTGGCGTTGATCTTTCAGCGCCTGATCGTGTCCGGCATTACCGCGGGAGCGGTCAAGGGCTGACGGTCGCCGGCGATGCGGCGGCTCCTGGCTGTCTACGTTGTTGCCGTGGCCGTCGCCGTGTCGGGCTGCCGCGGGATCACCAGCGCACGCGGCGAGGCAACGCCGTCCTCCAACGTTGCCTCCAGCGCCCGCATCACCGAGTCCGGCGTGCCCAAGGTGGTCATCGACCGCGATTGCTCCACGCTTGGAGACGCATCGGACGAGTACGTGTGTCTGACCAACCAGGACCCGAACGCGGCCGACATGAGCTCGTGGGTGCTGCGCAACGTGCTCGGTCGCTCGTATGACTTCCCGGTGGGGTTCACCCTTCCGGCCGGGCGGAGTGTCAAGGTCCACACCGCCGCCGGCGCGGACTCCGCCACCGATCTTCACTGGGCCTACCGCGTCAATCCGGCCTGGGAGAAGGGCGACAAGCTGACGCTCCACAACAACGAGAACGTCGAGGTCTTCATCTCCGAGCCATCGAAGCGCTAAAACGCTTCCCTGGCGCTAAATGCTCCTGTGTTCTTGGGTGAGTGTCATCCTGAGCTTGCGAAGGATCCGCTACTCCGACGCTCGCAACGAGAAGCGGATCCTTCGTCGCCGTGCCCTGCGCGAAGCGAGCCTGCGAGCGAAGCACACGGGTTCCTCCCTCAGGATGACATTCAGCGCTAGATCGTCAGTGACACCCCGGTCTCACCGTCGAACAGGTGGAGCTTGGCGGGGTCGAAGGCGACCTCGACGCGGTCGCCGGCGCGGACGGCGAGGTCGGGGTTGGTGCGCGCCTTGACCAGCGTGCCGCCGATCTCGAGGGTGAGGAACTGGTCAGAGCCGAGTGGTTCCTGGATGTAGACGGGTGCGTCAAACCAACTGCTTTCGCGGGGCGGCGTGGTGCTGCCGTCAACGCGGACGACGATCGACTCTGGTCGGATGCCGAGGAACGACCCGGGCCGCGCTGCCTGCCGCACCGCAGTCGCCAGTCGCGCCGGAAGCGACTGCTCAAATCCGCGCGCGGTGAAGTACGGCAGGCCATCCCGGAAGCCGACGTCGCCGCCCAGCAGGTTCATCGTCGGCGAGCCCATGAACCCCGCCACGAAGACGTTGCGCGGCCGGTTATAGACGTCGTCGGGCGGACCGTACTGCTGCAACCGTCCGTCGTGGATGACCGCGATGCGATCGGACATCGTCAGCGCTTCGGCCTGGTCGTGGGTGACGTAGATGAACGTGCGTTTGAGCTCCAGGTGCAGCCGCTTCAGCTCGCCGCGCATGGTCACCCGCAGCTTCGCATCCAGGTTCGAGAGCGGTTCATCGAGCAGGAAACAGGCCGGTTCGCGCACTACGGAGCGGCCGAGGGCGACGCGCTGGCGCTGACCGCCAGACAGCTGGCGAGGCTTGCGGTCGAGCAGGTCCGCGATGCCGAGCATCTCGGCGGCCCACTTCACGCGGCGGTCGATCTCAGCGCGCGGCACGCGCATCATGCGCAGCGCGAAGCCGATGTTGTCGTACACGTTCATGTGTGGGTACAGCGCGTACGACTGAAACACCATCGCGATGTCGCGGTGGTCGGCGGGCAAGTGGCCGACGGGGTCGTCGTCGAAGTAGATCTGGCCGGCCGTCACCTTCTCCAGCCCGGCGATCATCCGCAGCGTGGTGGTCTTGCCGCAGCCGGATGGGCCGACGAGCGTGACGAACTCGCGGTCGGCGATCTCAATGGTCAGATCGTCGACCGCGGTTACGGGCCCGAATTTCTTGACTACGCCCTCGAGTACGACCTTCGCCACAGCCCGCTCCTCCGGGCGGGCATTCTATGCTGGTCCGGAGCCCACTGCACGACCATTGATCAGGGGACGCTTGATGCACTCAGGCCGCGAGCCGGCCTTTGGGCGTCCACTGCACGTTGTTCAGCCATGGGCCAAGCTTGGACGCCGGTAGTGGCCGACTCACGAAATAACCCTGGACGAGATCGCACCCGAACCGCCTGAGCAGGTCCAACGCCTGCCCGTCCTCGATCCCTTCGGCGACCACCGTCAGGCCCAGATCGTGGCCCAGGGCGATGGTGGATCGAACGATTGCCGCGTGTTTGACGTTGGCGCTCAGCTCGCGCACGAACGACCGGTCGATTTTGAGCTCGTCGACCGGTAGCTGGCCCAGGTAAGCCATCGACGAGTAGCCGGTCCCGAAGTCGTCCACGGCCACGCCGACCCCCAGGTCGCGCAGTCGCGTCAGCACCCCCATTGCCCGTTCGGCGTCGCTCATGATGGCTCCTTCGGTGATCTCAACGAGCAGGCAGCGTGCCGGTACTCCGTGCAGCTCCAGCAGTTTGGCGATGAGCTCCGGCAGGTGGACATCGTGAAGGTCGTGCATCGACGCGTTCACCGCCACCGGCACCTCGCGGCCGCTGTCCAACCAGTCGCGGCACTGAGCCAGCGCGGCGTTGAGGACCCAGCGCGTGAGCGGTTTGATGAGTCCGGTGTGCTCAGCCAGGGGAATGAACAGGTCCGGCGGAATGAGACCAAAACGCGGATGTTCCCAGCGCAACAGCGCCTCCATCGAGTGCACACGGCCGCCGGTTGCGGTGACCTTGGGCTGGAAGTACAGCATCAGGGCGTTGGACTCGATCGCCTGGCGCAGGTCGCCGATCAGCACAAGCCGCTCGGGACTGTATCGATCGCGTTCGAGGCTGTAGACCGAGTAGCCGCCGCCCTGCTGCTTTGCGACATACATCGCCACCTCAGCACGTCGCAGCAAGGTCACCGGATCCTGGCCGTGCTGCGGTCCGACGGCGATTCCGATACTGGCGCCCACGTCGACGGGGCAACCCTCGATAATGAACGGCTCCTGGCGTGCGTGCAGCAGCATGTCACTCACGATGCATGCCTGGTCCACGTCGGCCGCCTGCAGCAGGATCGCAAACTCGTCACCGCCGAGCCTCGCGACCGTGTACGGCTGCTGTGTGTTTCCCGTTGACGTGTCGCGCAATGCGGCGTCCAGACGGCGCCCGAACTCTGCCAGGACACGATCGCCGTGGTCGTGGCCGAAGGTGTCGTTGATCTCCTTGAAGCGATCCAGATCGAGAATCAGCAACGCGACTGGCTCGCGCGGGTTCGTCCCCAGCGCAGCTTCAAGCCGCTCCTGGAGCAGCACGCGATTCGGTAGCTCGGTCAGCGCATCATGCGAGGCCTGGTGCTCGAGGATCTGCGTCTGCTGTTCGAGCTGGTCGGCCTGCGTCTCGAGGGTCTGAATGATCAGCTGGCTGCGCTGAGAATACAGCAGCAATGTGAATCGCATGAGCAGCACCGGCACGACAAACAGCGCCGTGCCCAGCAGACCCAGCTGTTCGTGGGCACCGCCGATGAAGGCGCCGGTCAGCCCGAGAAACGCGTTGATTGGCAGTGACCAACCGGACTCGCTCAGGATGGCGGAGATCGATCGGCCCGAGGTCAGGCTGACCATCAGCGATATCGCCCCGAGGTTGACCGCGAAGTACACGAATACGGCCAGAGAGGCCGTGGCCAGGTGCCATGGCGTGAAGTCAATCGCGCTCGGTTCAATCAGCCGGTAGGTCCATCCAGCACAGCCGGCGGCCAGCGCGAGGTTGCCGGCGTTGAACAGGAGTCGTGAGCGCTGTGCGGATCGACTCCGCACGCTGTGTACGACAACCGCCGACAGCGCCACCAGCGGCGCGGCCATAGTATGCGCGGTGACCGAGGCCAGAGTGACCGCCACCGCGAGCGAAAACGTCAGGTGCTGCCCACGCCGCTCCGAAATCCGGACCTGCAGCAGCTCTGCCAGGATGGCAAGGGCGACGAACGGCAGTACTCGGTCCCAGCCTCCACTCTGGATTACCTGGTTCACGCTACACAGCGCCAGAAGGAGGCCGCCCAGGACGGTTCCCCACAACACGGCGGACATGAGGAAACGCGAGCGAGCGGCGACCGCGCGCGGCGCTGCTTTTGGGCTGCGCGGTCGCGCGGCGGCGGACCTCTGTTGCTCATGCCCGCTCCGTTCGACCTGGGCTACAGTGTTGCGAGTTTGCTTCGCGCGATACATGGCCGCGTCGGCGCTGCGCAACAGCGTGGAGACGTCCGTGCCGTCCTCGGGCGACGTCGCGATACCCACGCTAATCGTGCACTCGAGCTCGTTGCCATCGTCGAGGACAAATGCATGCCCGGCAACAGCAGCCCGCAATTGTTCGGCGAGGTAGACCGCTTCCTCAGTGTCCGTGCCGGGCAGCAGGATCACGAACTCCTCGCCGCCGAAGCGCGCAACAACGTCGCTCTTTCGGAGTTTGCCGCGGATCTGGTCGGCAACCTCGCGCAGTACCTGATCACCGGCCTCGTGCCCGAACTGGTCGTTGACTCGCTTGAAGTGATCGAGATCGACGAACGCCAGTGACAGGGGTCGATTCACACGCCGGCTGTGCGCCAGCTCTTCGTCCAGGACCCGTTCGAAGTGGCGTGAGTTGGGCAAGCCGGTTTTGGGATCCGTTTCGGCCAGCTCCGCCAGGTGAGCCGCGCGAGTCAGGCGGTGGACGACGAAGAGCAGGGGCGGGATCGTCAGCAGCAGCAAGGGCCGCGCGAGCCACAACTCGGCGATGAGGATGCCCATGCCCGCGATCAACACGTCGCCGAGCAGAGCGGAAGGCGCAAACGTGCCCGACTTGATCGGCGAGCGGCCGGAATTGAGGCCGATGATGACGCCGACCAGCAACGCCTGGGTCAGGGTGAAGATGCCGATCGCGCCCACCAGAGCCAGCAGGTCGCGCACATCTGTCAACCCGGAGCTGGCGGTCCAGTGCACCCAGGCCCACGTGGCCAGGCTCGCCAGGACAGTCTGAGCCGTGTTGAACGCCCAGATGGTGGCAATGCCTGGTGTTCGGCGGCGGAGCCACAGGGCGGGAGCCAGGGCCAGCGCGGGGATCAGCGCAGCATGCAGAGGTGACAGGAGCAGGGCTCCGGCGACAACAAAGGTGACCGTGAGCCGGTAGGTGACGTTGTTGAAAGCCGGTCGGATGGGATAGATGTCGGCCAGGGCTGCGCAGACGCCCAGAAGGACAAAGGCGAGCGGGACTCCACCATCCAGACCGAACAGATAGTGGGTCACGCCAGTCAAGGCGAGCGCGGCCAGCGCAACGAGTTCGACCCAGATACGCGCGGCGGGCGTGTACTTCTTCATTCTGTCCCGAGAGTGACTATCGACCGTTTTCGGCTGCTCAGTAGAGTCTTAAAAAGGAAGATCCCCTCGCTCATACGAACGAGGGGATCCACAACATTAGAAAACAGTCAGAAAACAGTCGAGGCGGTGTCCCAGAAGGCGGTGTCCCAGAAGGCGGTGTCCCAGAAGGCGGTGTCCCAGAAGGCGGTGCTGCCGACCATGGCCGCTGTCAAGAGATCGATTCCGCTGCTCGGAACAAGCCCCACATTGGCCCTGCCCAGGGCACCGCTCAGGGCGGTAGCCGTCTCCAGCGATGGCGCCACCACCCTGGCCCGGTCCACCATGCCCGGGTAGGCCGTCGCTCGCTGGGTCACCAGCCGTTTGATCTGGTCTGGCGTGAGCGACGGGAACCGCTGCAGGAGCAGCGCGACCGCCCCGCTGACGACGGGCGTGGCCATCGACGTGCCACTCAGCAGCAGGTGCCGGCCGTCCGGCGTCACGCGGTCTGGAAACCGGGTCACGAGGGTGCTGCCGGCCGCTGCCGGCGCGGCGATCTTGCGACCTGGCGCGACCACGTCAGGCTTGGTCAAGCCGTCCTGGGTCACGCCTCGGCTGCTGAAGGTCGCCAGACTATCGTCGAAGCTCGGCGTGGTCTGGTTGTCGTCCAGCGCGCCCACCGAGATCACGTACGGGTCGTTGGCAGGCGGGTACCACGCAGCATCGGAGGCCGAGCCGCGGTTGCCAGCAGCAACTAGCACCGTCACACCACTTAACCACAGATGTTCGACCGCCGCGTCGAGCACGCTTGTGGCGTAGCTCTCGGCGATGCCAGAGTTGATCGACAGGTTCACGGCGCGAATGCCATACGCCGCGGCGTTTTGCTGGACCCACAGGAGACCGCGCAGGACGTCCGATTCCCGCGCCATGCCGTTGGCATCGCTGACCTTGATGCTGATGACACGGGCATCCGGCGCGACCCCGACATAGTGTCCGTCGGCCGATCGACCGTTGAGGATGCCGATGACGTGTGTGCCATGGCCGTTCTGGTCCCCGATGCCGAGGCTGGCCAGGTTTACGTCGATGCTGGTGACGTTTGGCAGGTCGGGGTGGGGTTGCAGTCCGCTGTCGAGCACGGCCACAGTCACGCCCTTGCCGGTGGCCGGCTTGATGGGGTCGTTCCAGACCTGTCCGAGACCGATGGTGCCCTGGTAGCTCGTCAGGAGCGTATCGGTGTTGATCTGCTCGAGCCGGATGGGCGCATCAGGCGAGACGTACTGCACGTGCGGGTTCTTCGCCAGGGCGCTCACTGCCTTGAGCGGCACGTCCATCGCGAGCGTTTTTATCGAGTGGAACTCCTCCTTGAGCGTCGCCCCGACGGAGTGCGCAATCTCGCGGGAGTCCGAGGAGGCCTTGTCTTTACGGACGAGGACGTGCGCGCGTTTGTCCGGTTCCAGCTGAGCGGCGTATTGCAGCAGCGGGTGGACATGCTGCTTGGGGTCCAGCTTGACCTTCGAACCGCCGGACGACGCGTCGGCAACCCCGACGAGTAGTGAGCCCGAGAGCAGCATGCTGGCGACGATCGAGCCCGCGGTCCGCGGCCGGCAAAGCGCAGTCAGCCGACGGAGAACGGTCATGCGGTCAGTCATATGAGCTCTTGTCCCAGTAGTAGGAATCCCAGTAGTAGGAATCCCAGTAGTAGGAATCCCAGTAATAGCTGCTCCAGCCGACCGTATTGGTCGCCGTGTTGATGCCCGCGGTTGGCACCAGTCCAGCATTGGCGGTGGGAGAGATGCCAGTCGCGGCGTTGGTTACCGCGGAGAAGGCGTCGATCTCGCCAGCGGAGTCTGCCTGGCCCGGGTAGTTACGCGACGTGGACTGAAGCAGGCCCTTGATCACGTTTGGCGTCAGGCTCGGTACGCGCTCGAGCAGCAGAGCCACTGCGCCGGCGACTACTGGCGCCGCCATTGAGGTGCCGCTCAATCGGATGTGCAGACCATCTGAGCTGACGTGGTCCGGCAGCTCCTGGGCCAGGATGCTGCTGGGGCTGGACAACGACGAAACGATGTGGCGGCCCGGGGCCACTACCTCCGGCTTCGCGTAGCCATCCTGCGTGATGCCACGGCTACTGAAGGTACACAGACTGTCGTCGGTATAGGAGGTGGCCGTCAGGTTGTCGTCCACACAGCCCACGGTAATAACGAAGGGATCGTTGGCGGGCGCATAGCTCACGGCGTCGGGGGCATTGCCCGTGTTGCCTGAGGCAACCACCACCGTGATGCCGTTCAGCCACAGCTGCTCGACCGCGGCGTCGATCGGGCTGGTCTTGTAGCTCTCAGCCGTACCGACTGCGCTCGAGATGTTGACAACCTTGATGTTGTATGTTGCGCGATTGTCATAAACCCACTGCAAGCCACGCAGCATGTCCGACTCCTGGGCCACGCCACCGTCGTCGGAGATCTTGACGCTCAATACGGTCGCGTTGGGTGCCACCCCCAGGTACTGTCCTGTCTGACTAT
>VBGG01000482.1 GCA_005883405.1 Chloroflexota bacterium
CTACGCGCCACCCATTCAGGATCGAAACCACCGTCGTCACGGAGCTCATGCTCGATTCGAGCCAAAAACTGTTCCGGGCGGCGCTCTTTCAGCGCCTTGTTGCTGGGATCCCAGCCTTCGTAATAGAGGCCACGAATCAGCATCGGGAGCTGCGCCCCCAACTGCGCTACCTCGTCGATTATGAGACGATCGCGGAGCGCGTGGAGCGTCGCGCGCAACGCGCGGTATGCGGTGTGGCGATCCGGCCAGCCTCCCACCTGCATAACGTCGTCGAGCCAGCTGTTCGTCTTCTGTATCGTCGCATCAAATACATCGAGACCAGTTGCAGTCATCACAAACCTCCTTATCGTATGGCTCGGGCATAGAAGGTCTCCTGCGTTACCTAATCCGTGACGGTGATGTGGCCGACCATGCCCAGCGACTCATGCGGAATGCAGAAATACGTGTACTGGCCGGGCACATCGAAGGTGTGGGAATAGCTGGCACCAGCAGAGATGCTCCCGGAGTCAAACGGCTGCGCTCCGCTGGGCAATACCGCGTCGGACTTGTTGATCGCCTTGGACGGGTCGTCCGTCACGGTGTGGACCACCTGGCTCGTGTTGATCCAGGTGACGGTAGACCCTTTCGGCACTGTCAACTCAGCAGGTTCGAATCGGTTTGCTTGGGTCATGTTCACTGTGAAAGACTGCCGACCGCCACCGCCGCTGGGGGCTGCACTGGATTGCGCAGCACAACCCGTGAGCAGCATCAAGACCGCGCCAAGCGCAGCCAATCCGGCGAGCTGCAGGAGATGCTGAAATGCGCGCCGAAGCCGGCGGCGAAATGCAAATTCCGGGCGACCCCTTCCGCAAGAGTGTGAGACTCGATAGGTGCGCCCGTACCGGACGACTTCCATGTGTGCTCCTCCGTGTTGTTGAGGTGGGCCTTGCATCATCAGATGCGTAGCCCTGTTTCTGTCAGTTTCCAGCGACGCGTGCGAGGCTCCATCCCGCGCTCGACGCATACCGGTGTAGGCCTTTGACGGACAGAGCTCTTGCGAGTTTCCAACGGGCCTTCGAAGAGGTTCTTATCGGTCCGAACCACACTCGAAAGAGATGCAAAAACTCCGTTCCCAGGCAGCTCCTACGGCTGTGGGCTGCACACCTCAAGGGCCGTCCGGGTCACGCGAGCCCCACAGGGTGGGCAGCTGGCTTCGGGACATCATCCTGGGAGGCCAGGACGGCCTGGTCAATGTGCTTGGCATCGTCCTGGGGGCAACGGCCGCCGGTGCAGACACACGGATCCTGGTCGCCGCGGCTCTGGCGGCGACGTTCGCCGAATCTCTGTCAATGGGCGCCGTCGCCTACACATCTCGACTTGCCGAGCGCGACCACTACCTGAGCGAGCTTCAGCGCGAGCTTCGCGAGATCCGCGAGTGCCCAGAAGAGGAGCGCCAGGAAGTGCGCGACATCTATCGCGCCAAGGGTTTCGACGGGCCGTTGCTCGAGGCAATCGTCGATCGGATGACCGCGGATGAAGAAACCTGGCTCCATGTCATGATGGCTGAGGAGCTCCAACTCGAACCGGTCGACACCCGCGATGTCCTGCGGACTGCGATGACGGTTACGCTCGCGTCAATCGTCGGTTCGCTCGTTCCGCTCCTGCCGTTTTTCGTGTTGCCATCTCCATCAGCCGTATGGCTCGCGGTGGCAATCAGTGCCGCGACCCTGTTTGGGGTAGGCGCCTACAAAGCGACCTCGTTGGTTGGAGACTAGCGCCGCAGCGGCGCTCAGATGGTCCTCATTGGGTTGGGTGCTGCCCTGGCAGGCTTCCTGGTCGGGCGCGTGTTTGGCGTCTCCGACTGACATGCCAGCGCGTTATCCGTAGGGGTTGGCTCCCTCCTGAGCCAGTCGAAACTGCTCAGCGGCGGCAACCAGAGCCTCCTGCGTGAGCTCGCCATCCCGCGCTACTACTTCGGCGATCAAGTGCTCATTCAAGTGCGGTGCCACACCAACCGCATACCCATTCAGGCTGAATCTCTACGCTATCCACATTCATGCTCGCCTCCACTCGATCACTTCAGGCCGGTCGTGACGATGCCCTCGACCCAGTACCGCTGGAAGAACACGTACACCAGCGCGATTGGCAGCGTCGTCAGCACCGCGCCGGCCATCACTACCGGCCAGTCCGTGTAGTAGAAATTCTGGAACTGTGCCAGCCCGAGCGGCAGTGTAAACGGCTCACGGTTGGCGCCCGAGATGAATATCAGCGGGAGGTGTTGGCGGAGACGTTGGCTCCGCCGCCGCGGCGCTTGGCTCCGCTGGCGTGGCAGTCGGTTGCGCTGACGCGGCGGTTGGCTCCACTGGAGGCGTTGCTGTGGCTGCCGCCTGGCCCGCAGTGCTGGTTGCACCGGCGGTGGCCGTCGGTTGGGCAGTGCCTGAACTGGTGTTTTCCTGCCGGGCGAGCCCACAGGCAGCTACCAGGACAGCAAGAGTGGTGATGATGGCGAGAAGGCGAGTAAGACGCATGACTATCCTTTCCTGTTACAAGGTTCTTGTCTGAACAATCAGTTGCCAGTGGCAAAGAGGACGTGTGTGCGGGCTAGGAATTCGGCAAGATCCAGATCGGTCAGTCCAGCGGCAGAGCAAGCACGAACGTGCTCCCATGCCCGCGGCCACGACTCTCGGCCCACAGATCGCCGCCGTGTGCGCGGGCGATCTCGCGAGCCAGGTACAGGCCAACGCCGAGCCCCGCGCGCGGGCACCCGGTCTCTCGGGTGCCCTGTTCGTAGCGGCCGAAGACGCGGTCCAGATCAGCAGCATCGATACCCTGTCCCTGATCGCGAACTGTGAGCATCGCCTGGGCGCAACCCTTTGCGCGCTCTTGCACACCGACGCGGACCTCGATCGTGCCGCCGGCCGAATACTTCACGGCGTTCGCTAGCAGGTTGATGACCACCTCGCGCAGTCGGCACCGATCCGCCAGGATTGGCCCAGGCGGTCGACCACTGATTACGACTCGGATGTGGTGGTCGCGAGTGGTTTGTTGGAACTCGTCGGCCACGGCTTGCGCAAGTTGCACGAGGTCCACTCGACCCAGCTCCAGCGGCAGCTTGCCGAGTCGCAGTCGCCTGGTGTCCAGCATGGACTCGACCCAATCCGCCATGAGA
>VBGG01000483.1 GCA_005883405.1 Chloroflexota bacterium
CTGCTCGCAAAAGGTCGGCAGCGGATCGAACGCTCGCTCGGGACGGCCGTCGAGCGCGGCAAGCTCGGCACTTCTGAGCGGGATGCGACGCTGCAGCGCCTGCGCGGGACGACCAGCCTCGACGATCTGTCTGGCTGCGACCTGGTAATCGAGGCCGCCACGGAAAACGTGGACATCAAAAAGACGACGTTCGCCGAGCTTGATCGTGTCTGCCCGCCACACGCGATCCTGGCCAGCAACACGTCGTCCATCCCGATCATCCACATGGCGACGGCGACTCGGCGCCCGCACAAAGTGCTCGGCATGCACTTCATGAACCCGGTGCCGGTGATGCCGCTGATCGAGTATGTCCGCACTCTGACCACCTCAGACGAGACGGTCGAGATCGCCCGAGCCTTCGGCGAAAGCCTGGGCAAGCGGATCATCGTCAGCAAAGATCGCGCGGGGTTCATCGTCAACTTCCTGCTGATCCCGTACCTCTGCGAGGCGGTGCGCATGCTCGAGCAGGGCTTCGCCTCGAGAGAAGACATCGACCTCGGCATGATGCTGGGGACGAGCTACCCGATGGGCCCGTTCACCTTGCTCGATTTTGTGGGCCTGGATACGACTCTCTACATTGCCGACATCCTGTTCGACGAATTCAAGGAGTCGCGCTTCGCCGCTCCGACCTTGCTGCGTCAGATGGTCACGGCGGGGTACCTGGGCCGTAAAACTGGACGTGGCTTCTACAACTATGACGCAGGCGAGCAGACCCCCAGCCGCTGAGAAGATCCGCGAAGTCGGCATCATCGGCGTGCCCATGGACCTCGGCGCCGGGCGGCGCGGTGTGGACATGGGGCCGTACGCGATCCGCTACGCCGGGCTCGAGCACGGGCTGCTGGAGATGGGCCTGCGCGTGACCGATTACAGCAATATCTCCGTCCCTGTGCCTGAGAGCCGCACGATCGGCAACCCGCGCGCCAAGTTCGATGATTTGATCGAGGCCGCGTGCATCGAGCTCCGCAAGCGCGTGGGCGAGATCGCCCGGTTGGGGCACTTCCCGCTGGTCCTGGGCGGCGATCACTCGATCGCGATGGGTACGGTCGCGGGCTTGCTCGATGCGCGGGGCGACGTCGGCGTGTTGTGGATCGATGCGCACGGCGACATCAACACCCCGGCCACGTCGCCGAGTGGCAATGTGCACGGCATGCCAGTAGCCACGCTGCTCGGCAAGACTGATCTCGGCTCGCGGCTCGATTGGGGTCCGCGGTCCGTGAAGCCAGAACGTGTGGTGTTCCTCGGCACCCGCACGCTGGATCCTGGCGAGCGCCAGACCATCCGCGATCTTGACATCCGCATGTTCACGATGAGTGAGATCGATCAGCGCGGGGTGACGACCTGCGTGCATCGACATCGACGCGGTCGATCCGCTGGAGGCGCCTGGGGTGGGCACGCCCTGGCCCGGCGGCCTGACGTACCGCGAGGCGCATCTGGCGATGGAGCTGCTCGCCGATACGGGGCTGGTCTCGTCCATGGAGGTGGTCGAGGTCAACCCCATCGCCGACCACGAGAACCGCACCGGCCGTCTCGCCGCCGAGCTCATCCTCTCCGCGCTGGGCCGCACGATCGCGTAGGCCTCGAACTCCCTCTCCCTCTGGGAGAGGGCCGGGGTGAGGGGTGCGTATCTTCGCGAACGTTGAAATCTCGTGAGCACCCCTCACCCGCGCTTCGCGCGGCCTCTCCCAGGGGGAGAGGCGTTGAGCCGCCGTCTTTTGGCGGCGGCGACGAGCGCTTCCTGGGTGAGCTCGCCGTCGCGCTCGGCGACGTCGCTGAGCAGGCGCGTGTTGGCCTCGGGGTCAGCCAGGCACCACTCCTGGTGATCGAGCAGCGACTGCTCGTCCTCAGCGCCTCCGCCGCACCACGAACACATCCACATAACCAGGGTGACGCTGTTCATTATCGCTCTCCCGGTCAACCCCTCGAGCAGCCAATCACGGCAGATCCGACCCCTCCATGCCGTGATCGTGCAGCTCGCGCGCCTGGCGAATCACCTGGGCCGCCACCGTCGCATCCTCCCAGCCGACGACGTCGGTCCACTTATCCTCCAGCGCCTTGTACGTCTGAAAGAAGTTCTCGATCTCCCGCAGCCAGTGCTGGTCGATGTCGTGCAGATCACGAATGCTCGCAAACCGCGGGTCGCCGACCGGTACGGCCAGGATTTTCTGATCTGGCCCCTTCTCGTCGCGCATGTCCAGCACGCCGATCGGCCGCGCCATCACGTGGCAGCCCGGAAATGTCGGCTCGTCGACCACCACCAGGGCGTCCAGTGCGTCGCCGTCCAGCGCCAGCGTGCCGGCGATAAAGCCATAGTCCGTCGGATAGTGCACCGACGAATACAACACACGGTCGAGGACCAGGACCCCGCGCTCCTTGTCGAGCTCGTACTTGTTGCGGCTGCCGCGCGGAATCTCCACCACCACCTCGATGAGGCCCGGCTCCACGCACTGAGGATAGACTAAGGGCGCAATGCCACACCTCGCGGAACAGGAAAGTGTGATGCCCGGCGGCATCATGGGCCACATGCTGCGCATCGATCTGACAGCCGAGACAATCAGCGTGGAGCCGCTGGACGCCGAGACGGCGCGGATGTGGCTGGGCGGCACGGGTCTCGGTGCCAGACTCCTGTACGACGAGGTACCCGCGGGCGTCGAATGGGACGATCCCGAAAATCGCCTGATCATCGCCGCGGGCCCCCTGGCAGGCACCAAAGTGCACGGCGCGGGCACCTATTCAGCCGTTACCAAAGGCCCGATGACGAATCTGCTCGGCGCCACCCAGGCCAACGGTTTCTTCGGCGCCTATCTGAAGCAGAACGGCTACGACGGCATCATCGTTCAAGGCCGGGCCAGGCGCTGGCTGTACCTGTTCATCGCCGAAGGCGTGCTGGAGCTCCGCTCGGCCGATCACCTGCTCGGCAAAGACACCTGGGAAACCGAAGGCGCGCTGCTCGAGGAGCTTGGCTACAAGTTCCGCATGCTCAGCGTCCATGGCATCGGTCAGGCTGGCGAGCACCTGGTGCGTTTCGCGGCGATCGCTGGCGATCAGGGCCACGTCGCCGCGCACAACGGCGTCGGCGCGGTGATGGGGAGCAAGCAGTTGAAGTGCATCGCGGTGGCTCGCGGCAAGCAGCAGGTGCCCGTCGCCCATCCCGAGCGGCTCACCGAGTACGCCGATGCGTTGTTCGAGCACGCGTACGAATTCCGCGATCGCTGGCTCGCCCGGGGCGGCACCGCGGTCGGGTTGAGCGATCTGCACAAGCTCGGCAGCCTGCCTGTTCGCAACTACACGACGAGCATCTACCCCGAGCACGAGGCGATGAATGGCCTCACGTTCCGCGAGCACTTCGATGGAAAGCACACGCCTTGCTGGGCGTGCCGCATGAATCACCTCCACACCGGCTGTATGACCGAGGGTCGTAAGAAGGGTTACGTCGGCGAGGAGCCCGAGTACGAAGGCTTCGCCGCGTTCGGTCCACAGGTCGGCATCACCGATCAGAGCGCCGCGTTCTGGCTTTCGAACCTGGCCGACCGCTACGCGGTCGATCTCAACGAGGCGGGGTGGCTACTGGGCTGGGTGCTCGAGTGCGTCGAGCGCGGCATTCTGGACCGCGAGCGCGACCTCGACGGCCTCGACCTGAAGTGGGACGACGAAGACTCGCTGGCCGAGCTCTTGCGCAAGATCAGCCTCCGCGAAGGCTGCGGCGACTGGCTGGCCGAGGGCGTCATGCGCGCGGCGCAGCACGTCGGGCGCGGCGCCGAGGCGCTGGCGGTTTTCACCAAGAAGGGCGCCTCGCCGCGCGGGCATGACCACCGCGGGCGCTGGACGGAGCTGCTCGACACCTGCGTTGGCAACACCTCGACCATCGAAGCCACCGCCGGCGCGGATCCGGTGGACAACCTGCCGGTCGAGCCGGTCAAGAACCGCTTTGATCCGATTGACGTCAGTCGGTTCGTTGGCCAGATCAACGGGCGTCGGCAGTTCGACGACTCACTGGGCGTCTGCCGCTTCGACAGCCAGGATCTGCTGCTCGAGCTGCACACGTTCAACGCGGCGACCGGCCTGAGCTACTCGCCGCTCGATGCGTTGCGCAAAGGGCGTCAGATTGTGCATCTGATGCGCGCGTTCAACGCCCGCCACGGGTTGACGGCTGAGGTCGAGGAGCCGAGTCCGCGGTACGTCAGCAATCCGCAAGACGGCGGCGCGCTTGACAGCCATCCTGAACAGGCATGGCCGATCATGAAGCGCAACTACTACCGCACCATGGGCTGGGACGAAGACACCGGTATGCCGCTTCCCGAGACGCTTCGCGAGCTGGACTTGGAAGAGCTGATACCCGCGTTCGCCTGACTCCCTCTCCCTTTGGGAGAGGGCGGGGGTGAGGGGTGCGCACGAGCACGAACGCTTCCGCTCGTAAGCACCCCTCACCCGCGCTGCGCGCGCGGCCTCTCCCAGAGGGAGAGGCGATTACCTAGCGGCCGAGGCGAGCGGCAAGGACCTCCGCAACGTGTCGCACCTCGACGCCCAGTCCAACGCGGGCGGCGGCGGCGCGCAGGTGGAGCACGCAGCCGGGGTTGTCGGTGCACAAGACGCTCGCTCCCGTGGAGCGCACATTGTCGAGCTTGCGGGTCACGATGCCGCGGGATACCTCCGGGTGATC
>VBGG01000479.1:0-2055 GCA_005883405.1 Chloroflexota bacterium
TATCGGGCGGGGCGCGGGCCGCGCTGGTCATAGCGGCGACCAGCAACGGGTTTGTTTACGCCATCGCCGCGGGCCCCAGCGCGCCGCCGGGCACGATTCTGTGGCGTCGCCAGCTGGGCAGGCCGTCGATCAATCGGCACCTGGACGGCGGCATACCGATGGGCATACTGAGTACGCCGATCGTCGACCTGGAGGCGCAGCCACAGCGGCTGTACGCGGTCGCCGCCGACGAGGTCCGAGGTTGGCAGGCGTTTGCGCTGGACTTGAGCAGCGGCGAGATCATGAACGGCTGGCCGGTGCAGATCGACGACGGTGCGGTGCAACCGGTGAACCAGAATGGTCCGGCTCGGCTCCAGCCGGCCGACGTGATGTCTCAGCGTGGCGCGCTGAATCTCAGCCCGGACGGCGGCTTGCTGTATGTCCCGTTCGGAAGCTACGTGGATGGCGGGGCGGGCTGGCTGGTCGCCATCGACACGCACCGCGGCATGCTGGACAGCGCATTCTCCGTAGCGCCTTCGATGGAGGCGGTCGCTAATGGAGGCATCTGGTCAGCCGGCGGACCGGCGATCGACGCCAGCGGGCGCGTCTACGCTACCACCGGTAACAGTCCAGCAGGCTCGGCGGACGCACCCCGGGTCTGGGGGCAGTCGCTGCTGGTATGGGACCCACACCTGCGGCTGGTTGGCGCCTATACGCCGTTCAACTACTGCGCTCTGGATAGCGGCGATATCGATCTCGGTGGCGCCTCACCGGTGCTGATCCCGGAGCTTGATGCTGCCAGTACCGAGACGCCGCGGCTGGTCGCCTTCGGCGGCAAGCAGGGCACGGTGTACCTGCTGGACCGCGACGCGCCTGGGCTTTCGCCGCGCGAGGACCACCGGCCGCCGTGCAGCGCCGACTCGACCACCGATCGTTCGCTCCAGCCGCCAGACCCGCAGCCACAGTACGCTGCGCGCGGACCGCTGAACGTGTTCGGCCCGTACTCCGAGCGCTACGGTCAGGGCGATTGGGCGAAGATGCGGACGACGCCGGCGTATTTCCGTCAGGCTGACGGATCGTCGGTCCTGTTCGTGTCGGGCACGACCCGGGCAGCCGAGGACTCGACCCAGGCCGTGCCGCCCGCCGTGGCTCGCCTGCGCATCGTTACCAGCCCTGGCCAGGCCGCGTATCTGGCGGTCGAGGCCACCGCCGACGAGGCGGCCTTCCTCAGCCCGGGCTCGCCTGTCGTCACCAGCAACGAAGCCGCCGACGCCGTAGTGTGGGTCCTGGACGCCAACGTGCGACGCTCGCAGCCGCTGGTCGGCCCGGAGGTGCCGCACCCGGTGCTGTACGCCTTCGACGCCGCCAGCTTGCAGCTGTTGTGGCGCAGCGCACCGGAGCAGCTCGAAGTCGGCGGCAAGTACAACACACCGGCCATCGCCCACGGTGTGGTGTACGTCGGCACCGACCGTATGCAGGCCTTCGGCCTGTCAAGCAGCGCTCACGGCGGATAGATCTCCCAGTCAACCGTACCGGCGGCGCGTCGACGCAGAAACGCCTCGGCTTGCCGCTCGCCGTCGGCTTCGAGCATGCGGATCAGCTTCGGGTCGCGGTCCATCTTGGAGGCGGCATCCAGCCGCGACGAGAGCTCCGCGCTGAGACTGATGCGCGCGATGCGGACCTCCTTGAAGTCCGGGTGCAGCTCGACGTGGTGCTCATCGCGCTGGCGGCGGATCAGCTCGTTCACCCGCAGGATGAAGCGGACCTCCTGGTTGAGCGACAGGTTGCCGCCCAGCTCGTCGCGGCGGTCCAGGATCTCGGGTGTCGTGCGCGGGACGGCCGAAACCGCCTCGGGATTGACCTGTATGATCCAGATCTCATCCGGCTTTTCGTCGCGCCGCAGCGACGTGGACAGCAGGTCGTGGATTGGCGGGTTCTGCGAGAACAGGCCATCCCAGTAGAACTTGCCTTCGATCTCGACCGCCTCGAAGAGCATCGGCAGCGCGGCCGAAGCCAGAAGGGCGTCCGGCGTGATCTCCCACCGATCGGCATCGCTCTTGAAGACGCGAAACTCGC
>VBGG01000479.1:2086-9460 GCA_005883405.1 Chloroflexota bacterium
GCCAGCTTTGGGAAATCGACGTGCTGCTCGAGAAGGTGCCGCAGGCGAGCACGGCCGTTCAGCCACTCACGCGCGGGGGGCGGCGTCAGCGCGCGCCAGGCCTCGAACGTGTACGGCGAGATCTGTGGCAGCGTCACGTACTCCTCGAGCCGAGTGGCGCCAACCAGCGCCGCATTCAGTCCGACGTCCCACCACTCGGTCGCGCTGAGATCAGACCAGAAATCGCGCAGCAGCGCGGCTGGCGAGCGGCCTCCGGCGTCCTGCGTCAGGAGCGCGTACCAGGCCAGCAGCCCACACATCGCTCCGCCAGACGTGCCGCTGAGCGCCAGGACCTGGACGCGTTGGTCATCTAGTGCGGGGCCCGCCTCGCACCACCGCAGAAGACGCCCGAGCGCGCCAGCGGTGAATGCCGTACGGCTGCCGCCGCCCTGGCAGGCGATCGCGATCCTGGCCAGCCCGTCCACGCCCGACCACGATAGCTGACGCTGGCCCGTGGGGAGAAACCCCACGCCTCAACGGGCCCATTGCCCTACACGCTCGGGGATGCGGATGGCGTAGACTGGTCGCGTCGCGGCCGCAGGCGGGGAGCTGGCAGGTTGCGACGATGGTTCCTGGCATTCCGCCCCAAGATGGTGCGGACGACGAGCCAGGGCACGTCACGACGAGACAGACACTGATCGGCAAAGACCAGCCGAGAAGCAGCCTCGCGCACTGCCGCGCGTCGTATGACCTGCGCATGACGGCTTGCCCGCCTAAGGGCTTTGCACGGACCTCAGACGCATTACGGTCCGGCTAGCCTCTGTTTGCGAGCTTTCTGAACGAGCTTTCTGAAGTAGAGGTGAAGTGATCAATGACACTGTCGAAACCAGCCAGGTACGACATCGCTGGCGAATTCTGGTCCGACCGTAGCCTGTCGCCCACCGACGTGGCCACGCTCAGCGAACCGAAAAAGTGGCTGTACTCAGTCTGGGATGACCCCGCCCGCGCTCACGATCACGCTCCGCGCCGATCCGAGGGCTGGCCGGAGGTGGTCTGCAAGGAGGGCAGCGACTGAGCCCGGGGGCGGCGTAGGCCGTCCAGTTGCAGGGTAAGCCCGCAACGCCGCGGGCTAACCGGCTCTGCACCTAGGTGCACCGCGCCTTTAGGTACAATCTTCACTTAGGTTGCGCCTGGAGGTCCTGCTTACTCATGCGACTCGACGGCCGCGTTGCGGTCATTACTGGCGGCGGACGCGGCTTGGGCGAAGGGATCGCCCGGCGTCTGGCGCAGGATGGTGCCCGTATCGCCATTCTCGAGCTCGTCGTGCCGAACGGCGAGCGCGTCGGCGCCAGCATCCCTGGCGCGCGCGCCTACGAGGTCGACGTGACCGACCTCGCGGCGCTCTCGTCGACCCTGGCCCGCGTTCGCGAGGACTTCGGTCGACTGGACATCATGATCAACAATGCCGGCATCACCCGCGACCGCACGCTGAAGAACATGCAGGTCGACGAGTGGGACGCGGTCATCCGCACCAACCTGACCGGTGTCTGGAACGGCTGCAAGGCCGCGCTCCCGTACGTGGTCGACGCCGGCCCTGCTGGGCGCATCATCAGCCTGTCCAGCACTTCATATCTGGGCAATTTCGGGCAGGTCAACTACTCGGCGTCCAAGGCGGGCGTGGTCGGTCTGACGCGCACCCTGGCGCTCGAAGTCGCGCGCTGGGGTGTGACTGTCAACGCGATCGCGCCCGGGTTCATCGACACCGCCATGACGCGGGCGATGCCTCCTGACGTGTTCGACCGCGCGGTCAGCGCCGTTCCGCTTGGTCGCGCTGGCCAGCCGTCCGACGTCGCCGGCGCGGCGGCATTCCTGGCTTCAGATGACGCGGCCTACGTGACGGGCCAGGTGCTCTTCGTCTGCGGCGGTTACACCATCTCCGCCAGCCACGTCTAAGCCGCCACGCCTGGGCGCCTCGCGCTGGTCACGCGAGGGCGGCGAACAAATCTGCTTCGGGATTGTCGCCGGGGCCGGCCACGCGCTGGAAGCTCTCACGGCCGAACACCTCGGCGAAGAGCTCCTCGGGAAGGCGCATGAAGAACTGCTCGGGACCCATCTGGGTGCGATGGCTTTGTAGCGCCGCGCGCTTCTGGGCAACGTACGCGGAGACGTCGACGGACGTGGTCACGCGCTCGTCTGCCACGCCAAACGGCGGGTCCCCGCCGGTCGCATCGGCCGTCTCCACCTGCTCCCGGAACGGCACTTCGATGCCCGCGGCCCGCAGCCGTTCGATGAAGCGCACGAATGCCGATCTCGGCACGACACTGTAGTACAGCTTGCTCGGTGCCCACGCCGGCCCGGCCGACGGGAACCTGGTGCTGTCTTTTGCCGCCTCGAAGGCGGCCACCGCCACCTGGTGCGCCCTGATGTGGTCGGGATGACCGTAGCCGCCCCGCTCGTCGTAGGTGACCAGCACTTGCGGACGCTCATGGCGCACGACTCTCACTACCCGCTCGAGCGCGTCGTCAAACGGCGCCTGCTGGAAGCTGTCGGGGTGCGCATTGTCGGCGGTGCCGGCCATGCCCGAATCGCGGTAGCCCAGCTTGACCAGGCGGCTGACGCGCAGAATGCGCACCGACTCGTCCAGCTCGCGGGCGCGCACCTCGACCAGGTTCTCGGGCGTGGCCAGGCTCGGATCGCTGATCTCGCCCACCGCGCCGTCGGTACATGTCACCAGCACCGTGCGCACCCCCTCAGCCGCGTAGCGTGCGAGGATGCCGCCGGTGCCGATGCATTCGTCGTCAGGGTGGGCGTGAACCGCCAATAACGTACGCTCCGCCATTACGCGTCTAGCGAGTCTACTTTGAGGGCCATCGACCACGCAGCGGCACCGACCTCGAACGACCGATCCGCCTCGTCGTCGTCCAACTCATCGGTGTAGAAGCCGGCCAGGACCGCCTGCCTGAAGGCGGCGAGCCGCTCGAATTCAGCCGGGGTAAATGGATACGCCTGGGATTCAGTGTTTAGTTCCATGGTCCGTTCCAGGTTTGCGACCTGCTCCTCTAGAGTCTTTCAACAGATAAGACGCAGGGCACATTTCGTCTTTGCCTGGCTGGAGCCTGAACGTTTGGGTGGTCTCGGGCCTACCTGAATGGGCAGCTGATCGTGCCCGTGAGCATCACGTGAATGCCGCCGCAGCACGCGCTTGACATCGACTTCCAGCAGGTGGTGCGCGACCAGGCATCTTCCTGCCGCTTCGCAGCGTGCACGCTCTGGACCGCCGCAGCGTCGACCCGGCCCGCGCCAGCTAGCGACCGCGCAAGCGAGGGTCGATCGCGTCTCGCAGCCCGTCGCCGATGAAGTTGCACGCCATCGCGACGCTGAAGATCGCCACGCCCGGGAAAGTCGAGATCCACCACTGCTGGATCAGCTCACGACCTTCGGCCACCATGGCCCCCCATTCAGGTGTGGGCGGGACAGCCCCCAGCCCGAGGAAGCTCAGCGCGGCGGTGATGATGATGGCGTTGCCGAAGTCCATCGTCGACAACACCAGCGCCGGCGCGAGCGCGTTCGGCAGAACGTGGCGCAGCAGAATCCGTCGCTCCGGCATTCCCAACGCGCGCGCAGCGATCACAAAGTCGCGGTGCTTCAGGCCCAGAACCTGGCCACGCGCAACTCGCGCGTACGGCGGCCACCACACCAGCAGCAACGCCAGCATCGAATTCTGGATGCTCGGCCCGAGCGCGGCAGCGATCGCCATGGCCAGAATCAGCGACGGAAAGGCCAGGACCATATCCACCAGGCGCATGGCGCCCTCGTCCAGCCACTTGCCAGCGAAACCGGCCAGGCCGCCATACAACGTGCCGAAGACAGTCGCCACCAGGACGACCACCGCGGCCACCGGTAGCGACACCCGGCCGCCGTACAGCAGGCGACTGAACACGTCGCGCCCCAGCTCGTCGACTCCGAGCAGATGCGCCGCCGATGGCCCCTGGAGCCGCTGGCGGACGTGCTGATCGATCGGATCGTACGGAGCGACGAGTGGCGCTAGCAGCGCCACCGCCACCCACACCAGCACCACCGCAACCCCCGCCAGCGCCATGGGGTTGTGCAGCATCAAGCGCCACGCCCTGGTCTGCTCGCGGACGCGTACCGTGGGAGCCGCCGCCACGGGAGCGGCCGTGATGTTGATGGAGGTCGTCGCCACGCCGGCTCAGCTATACCGAATGTGTGGATCGAGCATCGCATACGCCAGATCCACCAGCAGGTTGACGACAATGTAGATCAGCGCGATCACGAACGTGACACCCATAATGGCCGGGAAATCATTGGTGATGGCCGACTGATAGGCGTAACGGCCCAGACCGGGCCAGGCGAAGATGGTTTCGGTCATGACGGCGCCCGACAAGAGGCTGCCGTACGCAAGGCCGAGCACCGTCACCGTGGGAATAAGCGCGTTGCGCAGCGCGTGGCGTATGACCACCAGGTGTTCGACGAGCCCTTTCGCACGTGCCGTACGGACGTAGTCCTGGCCGAGCACCTCGAGCAGCGACGAACGCGTCACGCGCGTGATCAGGCCCATCACCGAGCTACCGAGCACGACGCCAGGCAACATCAGGTGGTCGAGCGCGCTGCGAAACGTCGAAGCATCGCCAGCCAGGAGCGTGTCGACGGTAAGAAAGCCGGTGACTGGTTTAGGCGCCTGCAGCTGCGGTCCAAGCCGACCGGGTCCGACGGCGAGCTGGAGGGCGGCGTAGAAGACCACCAGCGACACGGTGGCGAGCCAGAAGATCGGGATCGATACGCCAACCAGGGACACCAGGCGGGCGAGGTGATCGATCGGACCATCACGGTGCAGCGCCGCAAACGTGCCGAGTGGTAAGCCGACCACCAGTGCGAACAGGATTGCCACCGTCGACAGCTCGATCGTGGCCGGCAAGAACTGCGAGACGTCTGTCATGATCGGCCGACGCGTGTTGATGGAGGTCCCCAGATCGCCCCGCACCAGATTGCCGACAAATGCGAAGTACTGCTCGTACAGCGGCCGGTCGAGGCCCCAGCGCTGCTTGAAGGCGGCAACAATCTCCGGTCGCTGGGACGCTTGCTGGCCCAGGTTGGCCACGATCGGATCGGCGGGGACGGCGTGGGAGATGACGAACGAGATCAGCGTCACCCCCAACGCCGCCACGACCATCAGTAGCAGGCGGCGTGCAATGTACGCCCCCACGCGCGGCGATCAGCTCTTGCTCACACCAAACAACCGCGCATCGCCGATCGGGAAGTACACCCAGCCCTGGACGTTGCTGCGGTACACCACCGGCGCCTTGCCCTGCACCAGCATGACGTACGGACCTTCGTCAACCAGCAGTTGCAGCATCTGCTGATACAGATCGATGCGCTTCTGGGGATCCGTCGCCGCGCCCGCCTGGTTGGCCAGGTCCTGCGCGGGCTTGCTGTCGTAGTGCAGTCGCGGCGCCCACGTATTGAGGATCATCTGCGCTGCCCAGTCCGACGCCCCGAGATAGTCAGGCTGGTTGTACGAGATGACCGCCGTGCGGTCCTTGGCGCGGTACTTCGTCAACATCACGCTGAACTCTTCGGGCACGAGCTGGACGTCGATGTTGACCTTCTTCAGATCCGCTTGCACCTTCTGGGCGATCGACTCGTACGTCACGCCCACCGGCGAGGGCCCGGTGCCATATTCGATCGGGAAGCTGAATCCACCCGCGAGACCGGCTTGCGAAAGCAGCTGCTTGGCTTTTTCAGGATCGTATTTCGGGTTCAACCGATCTGCGTCGGCCTGTGTCAGACCCAGCACGCCGACCGAGTAGACGGCTGGTCCGCGGATGGCCTGATTGTTCGTCAGCGCCAGCACACCGTCGTAATCGATCGCGGCGCGGATGGCCTGACGGACCTCCTTTTTGGCCAGGTTGGGATTGATGGCGGGGTCGGTAGTCAGGCCCATGTACAGGTTGTCGAGCGACTGACCCAGAACGACCTTGACGTTGGGATTGCCGCTCAGCGTATCGACCAGGTCAGGCGTCAGGCTGAGCGCCACATCGACGTCGCCGTTTTCGACCTGCAGCTTCTGCGTCGCGGGTGAGGGCACGTCGCGTACCTCGACCTTCGCCAGCTTCGGCGCGCCCTGGAAGTAGGAGGGATTGCGGTCGAGGGTGATGACGTTGTTCTTCTGCCAGCCGGTGAGAGTGAACGGTCCCGAGCCAGCCGAATTCTGGCTCATCCACTCCTCGGCCTTGTCGTTCTGGTCAGCGCCTTCGGCGTCGGTGCCGCCGTGCTGCATGACCAGCTTGCTGTCGACGATGCCGGAGTTCGGGCCAGCCAGGACCGCCAGCCAGTCGCCGAACGAGTCGGTCAGGATGGTCTTGACGGTAGTCTTATCGACGACCTGGACCTCTTTGAGCGGGTCCATCATCCAGCCCGGGTTGCCCTTGATGTTCTTGAGGCGCATCAGGCTGAACTTGACGTCGTCGGCGGTGAAGGGGTTGCCACTGGCGAACTTGACGTCGTCGCGCAAGGTGAATGTGTACTCCTTGCCGTCTGGCGAGATCGTCCAGCTCTTGGCCAGCACCGGCACGAAGGTGTTCAGGTCGTCTGGCCCCTTCTGCGTGATCAGGGTGTCGTACGCGTTGAGATCGATGAACGCGGCGGCGAACTCGAATTCACGGGCCGGGTCGAGTGTTTTGACGTCCGACTGATCGATGGCAATGATCAGGTTGCCGCCGCCAGCCGCGGCCGGGGCGCTCGTCGGTTTGGCTGCCGCGGCGGGCGCCGTGGGCGCGGCGGGCGCGGCGGTTGGTGCGCCGCCAGCCGCCGGCGCGGCAGTGCCCGGTGCAGGCGGCGCGGGCGCGCCGCAGGCCGTCGCCAGGAGCAGCAGCAGGCTGATCAGTGTGCCGAAGACCGAATGGCGTTGCATGTTGGGTACCCCTCCGTTCCTGTGAGAAACCTCCCCCAGGAGCGCGGGCGCTAGCGTATCACCCGCCGGGGCGGCGACGATGATGCTATCATGCTGTACTACGATGTAGGCATGCTGGAGGACGCAGGCGGATGATTGATGCTATCATGCTGTACTACGATGTAGGCATGCTGGAGGACGCAGGCGGATGATTCGCACGCAGATCCAGCTGACCGAAGACCAGGCACAAGCGCTGAAGGAGCTCTCGGCGAAAACTGGCCTGTCGATCGCCGAGCTCGCCCGCCGTGGCCTGGCGCCCCTGTTACGCGACGGCTTGTCGGAACACGACGAGCGTGCACGCCGTGCCGCGGCGGCGGTCGGCCGCTTCCACTCGGGCCGCGATGACATCTCCTCCAACCACGATCGGTACCTGACGGACGACTGACCGGGTGGCGGTGTTCGTCGACACTTCGGCGCTCTTCGCG
>VBGG01000484.1 GCA_005883405.1 Chloroflexota bacterium
GGGCAAGCCCAGCTGGGCTACGTCCTCGCGACGGTGGACGGAGCGGTTGAGATGGTCCGCCAGGAAGGCGCTGCCTCCACCCAGCAGGAGGCCGAGCAGCAGGCCGAAGGCGAGGGTGCGCACCGGTCCCACGCCCATGGGCGCGAGCGGTAGCGGTGCCAGATCGACGATCTCGACCTGACCGGCCTCCACGGCTTCGGCGATGCGCGCTTTCTGGTATTCGATCCGCAGCTGGTCCGCGATCCGCCGCGTGTTCTCGACCCGCTCCGCCAGGCCCTCGTCGGTCGCCTGGGCGCCTGATAGACGCCGGGCCGTCGCGACGTTGCGGGCCTGGAGGTCGTCCAACACGGCGATGCGTGCGTCGAGGGAGGCTACCACGCTCCGCACCGCTCCCACGAGATCAGTCTCGGTGGAGGCAATCAGCGGCACGAGTCGCTGCACATCCGGGTTTGTGGCGGCGCGCGCCCAGTCCCCGGTGGTCAGCGAATCACGCTGTGTCTCGTAGCGCACCAGCTGGTCGTACAGGCGGGCGACGACCGAATTGCCGCCGATCGTCGGTGACGAGGCGACCATGTTGCGCAGCGCTACCCGTCGCGCGACGCGGTTGGTGTCTCGCAGCTGCCCCAGCAGACTCGCGTACTGCCGGCGCTCGACGTCGAGCTCCTGGCGGCGTGCCTCCAGCGTACTCGAGGGAGCACTCCGCTCGGCGGCCAAGCCCGGCGCCTGGGCGCGAAACGCGCTCAACGTCGTCCGGGCCTCCGCAAGCAGGGAGTCGTTGAATCGGAGCTGCGTCTCGATGAACTCGCGGCGGCGCCGAGCCTCTTGCTGCGCCGTGCGAGCGTTCGCCGCCTGGAAAACGCGGGCCACGCGATTCGCGACCTCCTGCGCCCGTTCGGGATCGGAGGCGGTGAACCCGATGTCGATGACGTCGGTGTTCTCGCGCGGGCGTACCAGCAGCCGCCCGGTGAGACTGCTGATGGTGTTCTCGCGGCCGACGACGTACAGCGTCCCGTTCTCGTGGCCCGGCGGTGCGGCGACCGTGAACCTGACGCCGTCCAGCTCGACCGGAGCACCGTAGGCGACCTCTCGCTGCTGCGTGTGGCCCTGCACAGTGACCGTTTGGGGCCCGAAGCGGAGCGGCAGCGAATCTCGCTCCACTGCGGGGGACAGGCGTACGTCCTGAAGCAATGCCACGGGGAAACGCGGGGTGCGAACTCGCAGAATGGGCATGTCATCCACGACGGCGCCAGCGGTGGCCCGGCTCCGCAGCACCTCGACCTGGGACAGCACCGGGTTGGCGGACGGCAGCGCGACGTCCCCGTCCGCCCCACGGTCCACCAAGCCGCCCGCCAGCGCGCGGCGCGCATCCACCAGGCGAACGACGGAGATGGCGCGATACACGTCCGGCGACGTGTACACGAGGTAGACGGCGACCGCGAACACCGCCGCGGCTACCCCGGAGGCCAACCGCAGGTGCCGCCGCACGACGGCGAACCACTCGCGCAGGTCCGGCGGCGGCTCCATCCCGCTCGGATGTGCGCTCACACCTCTTACCGTAGGCGGCAGAGCCGTCGGCACGCGCCGGCCACTGGGCAGCTGTTCAGCCATGCACCCTCCTGCTCCGGTCCGGTTCGGGACGTCTCATCGCCGGGAATACGCGAGGAATGCCGCGACCGCCGCCGCGACGCTGGCGACCGGGCTGAACACATCTCGCACGATGTTGAAATCCCGCCGGCGAGCCACGAAGATCTGGTCGCCGGACGCAATCGGCATCACAGCCGTGCGTAGGTCGTCACTCAACAGATTCAGGCTGTAGCTCCTCCCGCCGCGTAGCAGCGTCACGCGGTCGAGCCGCCCCCGCTCCGTCGGACCACCCGCCCGGGCCACCGCCTGTGACAGCGGCGTGCCCCGCGGCAGCGAGACGAGCCCAGGCGCGCGCACCTCCCCGGCCACGACGACCGGATACACCGGCTCGACCACGAAGCGGGGCGTTTGCTCGTACGCCAGCAGGAAATCGCGCAGCCGTGTCCGCACCACCGAGAGCGGGACGCCAGCAACCCGGACTGCCTGCAACAGCGGATGGGCGACCGTGCTGTCAGGGTTGATCGCGTACTCACCGCTGAAGTCGGGCTGCCGCCATACGGTGATGCGCAGCACGTCGCCCGGGCGCAGCACGGAATCCGCCTGCGCGAGCGGCTGTGGCAGCGAGGGATCGAGCCCGCGGCCGCCGCAGCCGCTCGCCGCCAGGGCTGCGACCAGCAACCAGGTGTGCCTCATCGCGTCGTGACCCTCGCTGCCAAAGACGAGTCGGTCGGACCAGCGGGCGCCGTGTGATGTGCGCCGTTGGAGGATCGGAGCAACTGCCCCAGCGTCGCAAGGATCACGCGTACGTCCGTCCACACCGTCGCATGGGCCGCGTACGCGAGGTTGAGCCGAATCTTGTCGGGCACGATCTCGCTCACGTATACCCGCTCCGGGTCCAGGGCCGCAGCGAGCAGGGCGCTCTCGGCGACGTAGCGGATCGACGCCTCGTCGGTTACGCCCGGCACCAGCTCGAGCACGCGCCGCTGCTCCGCATCGTAGGACGCGACGTAGCACGGCACCTCCGGCCGCGGACCCACCAGGGTCATGTCCCCGACCACGACGTTGAAGAGCTGCGGCAGCTCGTCCAGCTTCAGCCGGCGCAGCCAGGCGCCGATTCGCGTGACCCGCGAATCC
>VBGG01000485.1 GCA_005883405.1 Chloroflexota bacterium
TTCAAGCGGGACGACCAGGGCCGAGCACAAGAGCCGCCACTTCCATCCGGACCTCGAGCTCTACGACCTGAACGCGCAGTTCAACTTCAAAGCGCACGTCTTGCCCGATCGTGAGCAGATGCCGCTGCTCGTGCTGTTTCCGCCGCGGCATGAGCTGCCCAACTCGTCGCTGGCGCACTGGCTCTCGCTCATGGTGGAGCGTTTCGGCATGGATGGCAGCGACTGGTTCGTCTCCAACAGCTCGGGCCTGGATGCCCCGCGCCTGCTGTCGAAGCTGGGAGAGGCGCACCAACCCGTCGGCGTGCTGGCCGCCAGCTTCGGCCTGGTCCACTTCCTCGAGTACTGCCAGGACCACGGCGAGCGCGTCACGCTGCCGCCGGGCAGCCGGGTCATGGACACCGGCGGCTACAAGGGCCGCTCGCGTGAGTACGCCAAAGACGAGCTGTACGCCATGGTCACCGACTGCCTCGGCGTGCCCGCCTCGCACATCGTGAACATGTACGGCATGACCGAGCACGGCACGCAGTTCCTCGATGCCGTGCTGCGCGACCACGTGCGTAACCCCGCGGCAGGCCTGGTGCGCTACAAGGTCGTGCCGCCCTGGGCCCGCAGCCTTGTCGTCGACCCCGAGACGATGGTCGAGCGCCCTCCAGGCGAGCGCGGGCTGCTACTACACGTTGACCTGATCAACCGCGCGTCCGCGCTGAGCGTTCTCACCGAGGACGTCGGCCACAGTCTGGGTGACGGCTTCGAGCTGCTCGGGCGAGCCCAGGGGAGCGAGGCGCGCGGCTGCTCGATCGCACTCGACGAGCTGATCGAAGCCGTGCGCGGAGCGGCACGATGATTGGCGTTCAGCTTCGCCGCGCCGGCTGGCTGCCGGGCGTCAGCGAGGCGGACATCCAGGATCGACAGACGCTCACCTTCCCTGGTCTCGACGTCCAGATACCACGCCTCACCGCGGAGGGACTCACGGCGCAGGTGGATCGCATCCAGGCCGCGCGCGACGACTATCTCGCGCGTCTGCCAGTCCGTCGCATCATCACGCTGCTCGATCGCGTCGCCAGCCGCTGGCTCGATCCCGCGTCTCCATACCGGTACGAAGCCGAGCGCCTGCTGCCGCTGATCACCGGCTTCGCCGAGCCAGCCATCCGCAAGGGGCTGAGCGCGTATCTGGCCACGTTGCGCGAGGAGAACGTGCTCAGGCTGCTCGAGGCGGAGCTGCCAGAACCGGCCGTCCTGGACGGCTTTGCGCCGCGTGGTCGCGCCGGCGGAGAAACGCGTGCGTTTGGCCCCCGCCTGACGGTGCACGTGTGGAGCGGCAACGTGCCCGGCCTACCAGCCCAGAGCCTCGTCTCGGCGTTCCTGGTGAAATCCGCGAGCCTGGGCAAGGTGGCCTCCGAGGAGCCGCTGTTCGCCACTCTGCTTGCCGAGTCCATCGCCGAAGTGGACGCTCGCTTGGCGGAGTGCCTGGCGGTCACGTACTGGCCTGGCGGCGATGCGGTGGTCGAGCCGCTCGCCTTCGGACAGGCCGATGCCGTCATCGCCTACGGCAGCGAGCGCACGATGGAACACATCCGAGGTCGAGTACCGGGGCACGCGCGGTTCGTGGCCTACGGCCACAAGCTGAGCTTCGGCGCCATCGGGCGCGAGGCACTCTCCCCCGAGCGTTTCGCCGATACCGTGGACCGCGCCGC
>VBGG01000081.1 GCA_005883405.1 Chloroflexota bacterium
GGTTTGGTGAGGTAATCGTCGGCGCCCAGATCGAATGCCTCCACCTTGTCGCGCTCACCGCCACGACCCGACAGCATGAGGACTGGCATCTCCGTATCGCGTCGCAGCGCCTCGAGGGTGTGCAGCCCGTACGGCCCAGGCATAATGATGTCAAGCAGCAGCACGTCGAATCGGTGCTTCGCGATGAGCTTCAACGCCTGCGTACCTTCCGCCGCGGACTGGACGGCGAACCCACTGGCTCTGAGGTTTGCTGGACAGGAGCTTGCGAATCGGCGCCTCGTCGTCCACGATGAGAATAGATTGTTGCGTCAGTTGCTGTGCCATCGCATCGCCCCTCGGGTTGGTAGTTGCTATCGGAGTCATGAGTGAGAACGATGGACTTGCAGATGGCTAGCCCGAGCCCATGGCCTGATAGCTCTGACTGCTGCGCCGTTCGCATACGGAAGAACGGGTCGAAGATCCGCTCACGATACTCAGCCGGGATGCCTGGCCCCTCGTCCTCTACAGTGAACTCCAATTCCGCATTGATTGTCATGTGAGCCGTCACACTGATCGTAGTGCCTGCTGGCGAGTACTTGACTGCGTTCTGGATGAGATTCGCGAGCACCCGCTCCATCTGGCTCGCCTCCATCCGTATCGAGAGCAAGCATGGTGAGACGTCGAGCCGCATCGGCCGCCCGTCAAGCAAACCGCGAATACGGTGCAGTGCGCCCTGGACGACCGTGGTGGGATGTGTGAAGCGGCGGTTCGCATCTGCTTTGTTGCGGCCGTCCGATGTGTGAGTAGCCAGCCCACGCTCCGCTGCGCTCCACGGGGTGGACCCACGCTCCGCTGCGCTCCACGGGGTGGACCCACGCTCCGCTGCGCTCCACGGGGTGCACCCACGCTCCGCTGCGCTCCAGGGGGTGCACAAAGTCTCAACAACCTCCGCGAGTCGGTCCGTCTCCAGGTCAATCTCCGCTATGAACTCCTTCCGTGTCTCGTCATCCCACTCGACGTCGGTTCTGCGCAAGCTGGTCACGAATCCCTTGATGTGGCTCAACGGCAGCCTGAGTTCATGCGCTGTGGCTGCAAGAATGTCGTCGGTACTGGGCATGACCGATTCCAAAACACTGGACACGAGTACCTCCTTGAATGAGTGAATCTGGCGTGGATTGTTCAGCCGACTGCTGCTGAGCGCGTTTGTCGTCGATGATTCATCTGAGCTGGTTCGCGGCCAGTGGGCCATCGCTCCAGGTCGATATGGTACGCGGGCGTATCCGCCGGTCGAAGGGGATCAAAGCCTACCTTCTGCGGCGTAGAGACGGCGGATCCCGCGGCGCCTTTCACACCAAGCGTGACGGTCCAATCCCCAGGCGCCGTGATGGTTGGGACGAATTTGGCGTGCCCCGCGGAGGTCGTCGCAGTCAGATCGAGGGGGCTCCCGGCATCCGGCTGAGAGTCGCCGCTGGTCGTGGGCACAGCGGACAAGGTCACCGTCGTGCCGTCCGCGACCGGCGTGCCGTTATCGGTCACGGCCACGTCCAGGAACGAGTCGCCCGCAAAGGTCTTGCCGGTCACATTCACGAGATACGCACCGACCTCGAGATTCGGAGCAACCGTTTGCATCTGCTGGCGCGGTGGATCGACGATCGGCGTGGACATGGGCTGCGCCCACACAACGACCGGAGCCGCGAGAGCCAGAAAGACACCGCAACACATCTTGATGATTTGCATGTCAATCACTCCTGACCAGCAAGTGCGATGTCAGCCTGCGTAATGGTGGCGGGCGACATGAGAAACGCGAGGATGTACCCGACCATCGCGGCCTCCACGATCGAGCCAGTCCAGATGTAGCCGGTGAACCAGATGCCGCCACCGATGCCAGTGACAATGAAGAATCCGTAATAGACGCTCCACATCAGCACTGGCACAATCGCCCCAAACAGGCGAAAGCGCCAGACTTCGCCGGAGGATGGTTTCAGAACGGCCATTGCCAGGTCGCTGAGAATGCCCACGATCAGCCAGATCGGCACATAGATGGGGTTACGCGTCGTCAGCATGGTCAGCAACGAGTACACCACGAAGATCAGCGTGATCGTTCCTGGTGGCAGGCTGACGCGGCGGACGATCCACAGCAAAATGCCCATCATAATTGCGGTTTCGAGCAGCACGCCGAGCACACCAAGAGTTGCTCCCTGGTCAGCCCGCGCAATTTGTACGGCCCAGGGCTTGCCGACGAGCGGGAGACTGCCAAAGAACGGGAACGTGATGGCACTCAAGGTCGCGACCACCGACAGCACGAAGGGCACAAGTCGGGTCAGCGTGAGCGATTCACCCCGACGCTGTCGCGCCACTTCGGCACGGATTGGGCCGGACGCGAACAGAAAAATACCTGCAAAGAGACCGAGGTGCGTCGGACTCGTCAGGGCTTCGATGCCCGTCTCGAAGCCCCAGATGGCATGGCTCGTCAGGTCGATACAACCGTCGATCCCGAAGAAGATGATGCCCGCCAGCGACAGGCTATACCCAACCGGCAGCGCATCAGACCAGCGGTACCCCGCCAACAGGTTGCTGATACCTGTATACGCCAGAAAGAGCCCGGCCATGACCGTCGCGCTGTAGAACAGCAGGTGGTACTGGCTGAAGATCGACTGGTCGGCTCCGTAGGTGGAATGTGACCAGATGTCCAGCCAGAGTCCGACCACCGCCAGCAGCGTTACAATCGCGAAAAGTCATATCTCCAACATTTTGGGACGCCTTGGACTCCGCGACCGCACACAGGCGGCCATCTACGCGCGCGACCACGGCCTCGCTTGAGCAGCTTGATGCTCTCGATCGTGGCGGGTCGACTTGTGTGCCAGGAGCCGTGCGCGGCCGGCCCGCCCCCGCGCTAATCGCGTCGAGATTTCGGTCCCCCCCACGGGCCGTATAACCGGAAGTTGTGGATCGGGGTCGAGGTGGGGGAGCGGCGTACCCTCTTGGTTGTCGAAGACCAAGGGCGGCTGAAGAGCCGTCCAGAGAGGGTACGCCGAATGTTGAGGATAGTCGCTTCGGAGCAAGCTGAGCAGGACGGACTCAAGCTCGATCTGGATGCGCTGCTGCGGGAGGGCGCCCGGCGCATGCTGCTGGCCGCGCTCAAAGCGGAGGTCCTGCTCGGCGTCCGCGCTGACGGCCACAAGGAGCTGGTCGCGGTCGGGGATGCTTTCGGGAGTCGACCGAGTCGTGGGCCGAGGTGTTGCGCGATCTTAAACGGCGCGGCATGCGAGCACCCATGCTGGTGG
>VBGG01000480.1 GCA_005883405.1 Chloroflexota bacterium
CGAGAAGCCGAATCCCTTCGCCCTCAAGATGATCCCGATCAACGTCATGTCCATAATGAGTGGACCTTCGATCAAATCGTACGCGACCCCCGCTGACGACAGCGGACACGACTGGTACCACAACAACGCGCTTGGCTCGACCGCCTACGTGCTGGCCAACTGGACCCCCGGCGTCCAGTGGGAGCTCAAACCGAATCCCAATTACTGGAACAAGAGCGAGATCAAGAACGGCGGCACGATCATCAAGACGATTCCGAATGCCTCGGAGCGTCTCAACCTCCTTCTGCGCGGCGACGTCGACGTGGCGTACGACCTCCAGCCCAAGGACATGGCCGGCCTGAAGGACAACAAGGACGTCCGACTCATCCAGTACAGCGTGCCATGGCCCTACTACATGGGGATGAACAACACCATTGCCCCATTTGACAAGACTCCAGTACGGCAGGCCGTGGCGCACGCCATCCCGTACAACACCATTATCGACAAGGTGCTGTACGGCTTCGGCGAAGCGTGCAAGAGTCCGGTAGCCAAGGGTATGCCGACCAGCGACTTCAGCTTCTGGAACTACGATACGGACCCGAATGCAACGCGCCAGATGCTGCAGCAAGCCGGTGCTTCAGACCTGAAGTTCGATCTGGCGGTGCTCCAGGGCCGTCCCCAGGATGAGCAGATCGGAGTGTGGATCCAATCCGGACTCCAACAAGCCGGCGTCCAGGTCAACATCATCAAGATGACGGACGCCGACTACTACGACAAGTACAACAAGAAACAACTGCAGGCATGGATCGGTGAGTTCTACTCGTGGGTCAACGATCCGCTATACCACCTGTTCTGGAATTTCCATAGTAAGTCGCCCATTGCTGCCGCCGGGTATAGCAATTCGACCGTCGACAAGCTGATCGATGACAACCTGTACGAGACGGACGCATCGAAGCGCGAACAGGCCTCGAAGCAGGCGCAGAAACTGGTCGTAGAGGAAGCGCCGTGGGCGCTACTCTATCAGCTTCACTACACCATTGCCGTACGCAGCAACGTCCAGAACTTCAACTGGTATCCCGACGTGGCGACTCGCTTCTGGAAGGTCAGCAAGTCCTGACGGAACCGTCTCCGGCCTGATGGCTCCGACCTTCGGCGTCGTCTTCAGCGGCGATTTCCCACTCCAACGCACGCTCGAAGGCGCGGTGCTCGCCGAGCGCCTCGGCTTCGACGCGTGCTGGCTTGGAGAGGACTTCTTCTACCACGGGGGCATCGCCACGGCGACAGCCGTGGCAGAGCGCACCGAACGCATGACCATCGGACTCGGCGTGTTGAGTCCGCTACCGCGACATCCGGCGTTGACCGCGATGGAGGTCGCGACACTGGACGAAATCGCCGAGGGCCGTCTCATTCTCGGCATTGGCAATGGCGTGCCGGCATGGATGCGCCAGATGCGGCTCATGCCGAAGAGTCCACTTTCAGCGATGCGCGAAGGAGTCGAGCTGTGCAGGCGGCTGATTGGCGGCGAGACGGTCACGTATGATGGCGTTTGCTTCGCGCTGGACCAGGTGAAGCTGGGCTTCAAACCGCATCGAGCGCTAATCCCGATCTATCTCGGAGTCGAGCGAGCAAGAGGCATGCAGCTCAGCGGCGAAATTGCGGACGGCACCGTCGTCTCGATCCTGGCTGGAGCGGACTACTTGCAGTGGGCCCGTGAGCAGATCGCCGCCGGCCAGGTCCGCGGCGCACGTCAAACGACGAGGCACGAGCTCGTCGTCTACGTGGTGATCTCGATCGATGACGACGGCGCCCGGGCCCGTCAGGCCGTGCGGCGGACGCTGGCCGAGTACGTGGGTGTGGGTGGGCCGAACCAGCTGACGCGCCAGGCGGGTGTTGCCGACGACAGGCTGGTTGAGATGAATCGGATCTATCGGGCCGGACGTCTGCCGGTGGAGTTGGTCGACGATGATATGGTCGATCGACTGGCTGTCGCGGGAACACCCGCCGAGTGCGAGCGCGGCATCCGCAGGCTCATGCAGGCAGGCGCGGACCAGATCGTGTTCTTCCCGTTTCCAACCTCAGAGGTGGAGGAGCAGCTCACGCGAATCCACGATACATTGCTGCCCAGACTGACGAGTAGTCTGCAGGTGGAGCATGTGGCACGTTGAAACATTCAATTCACGCGGTCGGCCTGGCGAGATGGAGACGGTTCTTCGTCGCGCACTCATCTATTGGCGCAGTCGCGGATTCACGGTGCGCGTGTACGTGACACAGTACTCTCTTGGGCACGCCCAGTTCTGGCTGCTGACGAAGCTGGATCGGTTCGGTGATTTCGAGCAGTGGCCAGGGATGGCTACCGGCGAACCGGAGGGCGAGGCGATCATGCAGGAGCTGTTGAGTCTGACCGAAAGTATGACGGCAAGTGTTGTTGCGGAGCTCGAGGCGTGAGCGAGCACGCAATTACTCTGGACCTCAATCAGAAATCAGTGCACGTTACCGTCGCCGCTGATGCGTTCCTGGTTGACGTGCTCCGCGACAAACTCGCGCTTATGGGTACCAAGTACGCGTGTGGCATGGGCGAATGCGGCGCGTGCACCGTATTGCTCGATGATGAACCCGTGTTCGCGTGTTTGGTTCTCGCGGTTGAAACCGAGGGGCGCCGCGTGATCACGGTTGAAGGTCTCGGCGCCAATGGAGCGCTGCACCCGCTGCAACGGACATTTGCCGACCGTGGTGCTGTCCAGTGCGGTTTCTGTACGCCGGGGATGCTGGTCTCCGCGGCGGCGTTGCTGGCTCGTGATCCGCACCCAGACGAACCTCGGATACGCGCCGCGCTGAGCGGTAACCTGTGCCGATGCACGGGCTATACGAAGATCGTCGAGGCCGTCCAGGCGGCCGCGGAATTGGGCTGACCGAGGGCAGGGCCGAAGATTGCGTATTGAGCAGCAGCTCGTGTTCCCCGCTGGCGTGGTGCGCGTCTGGGATCTGCTCGTCGACGTTGGTACCACCGCGCAGTGCATTCCCGGCGCCGAAGACGTGCAAACCATCGATGCGCAGCATTTTTCGGTGCGGGTGAAGGTCAAGATCGGGCCAATCGCCGTCGCGTTCGACTGCCAGGTTGAAATCGTGAACCTGGATCCTACCTCGCGCAGTGGTTCGTTCCAGATAGTCGGTCGCGATACTCGCGTCGGTGCCGGAGTACGCGCGCTGAGCAAGTTCACGATTGTTGGCGATGAAGCGCAGACAATTGTCAACCTGAACACAGAGACCGACATCTCTGGGAAAATCGCACAGTACGGCCACGGCATCATCCGCCAGCGCGCTGACGCGACCCTGATGGCATTTGCCGAGTGCGTCCGCGCCCGCTTGCTTGCGCCCGCATGACCGCCTACGCCGCACCCACAACCGTTGGCGATGTGGTGCGCTTGCTTTCAGACCACGGCGAACAGGCGAAGGTCCTGGCGGGTGGCCAGTCCTTGCTGGTACTCCTGCGCCAGGATCTGATCTCACCGGACATGCTGGTCAGCTTGCGGCACGTGAACGAGCTCCGCGACATCTCCCGTTCGCACACGGGAGGCGTTGACATTGGTGCCGCCGTCACACAAGCGCGGCTGGAGACCGACCAGAGCTTGCTGACGCACTACACTGCGTTGGCGGAGGCAGCGAGCGTGGTCGCGAGCCGCCAGGTGCGCACGCTCGGGACGCTGGGCGGCAACCTGTGTCACGCGGACCCAACCGCTGATCCACCAGCCGCTTTGATCGCGTTGGGCGCACAACTGGAGGCGGTCGGACCGCGAGGCAAGAAAAGGCTTCCTGTTGAAGCCTTCTTCAAGGACTTCATGGAGGTGGACCTCGCGCCGAACGAACTGCTGACGCACATCCTCCTTCCTCCGCCGACTTCGCGCAGCGGGTCCGCCTATCTGAAATATCGCCTCCGCGATGTCGACACTGCGCTGATCGGAGTCGCGGTATGGCTCCAGGTCTCCCAAAGCGGAGACCGCATTCGCGATGCGCGCATCGGGCTCGCAGCCGCCGGGCCAACTCCGCTGCGCAGTCTAGCGGCTGAGGAGGTCCTGCGCGGAGCACCGGCTACCCGCGAGTCATTGGTGCGCGCAGCGGAGGCGGCAGCAGCTACATGCGAACCGCTGAGCGATACCGAAGCTACCGACTGGTATCGCCGCCAGATGGTGCGCGTCTTTCTTGAACGCGCTGGCGATCGGGCATTGGAACGCGCGCGGAGTGCTTGATGCAGAGCAGCAGAGTGGTCAGGCTCGATGCGCTGGACAAATTGAGCGGTACGGCTCGGTACGCGTCAGACCTGGTGCTGCCGGGCATGCTTGTCGGCTACATCGTACGTAGCGACCGTCCGCACGCGCGGATACGCTCCATCGATCTCGCGGCCGCCGAGGCGTTGCCTGGCGTCGGCGCCGTCGTGAGTGGTAAGGATGCCGCGGGTCATTTCGGCGAGGTGATCAAGGACCAGACTGCCTTTGCTACCGACGTCGTGCGCTACATCGGCGAGCCCATCGCGGCAATCGCCGCGGAGAGCACGGAGATAGCCCGCGCCGCGGCCGAGCTGATCCGACTGGACTATGCGGACCTCACTCCGGTGCTCGATCCAAACGCGGCTTTGCGGGCTGAGGCGCCCCTGGTGCACTCCGACTGGTCGGCGTACACGGCACCCGAAGCACTGGTCCGCGAGGGGAATATCTGTTCGCGGGCCACACTGGTGCAGGGCGACGTCGAAGGCGCGTTTGCCGACGCCACGCGGATCATCGAGCAGACGTACACCACGCACTCCACACATCAAGCGCCGATGGAAACACGAGCAGTCGTCGCGGACGTCGATGCCCGTGGCCGCGTAACGCTGTATGCCAGCACCCAACATCCATTTGGCGTCCGGGCGCAGATCGCGGAGGCGCTCGGTGTGCCCTTGACCGACGTTCGCGTCAGTGCTCCCCACGTGGGAGGCGGCTTCGGTTCAAAGCTGGAGTCCAGTGTGGAGCTCTATGCCGCGCTCCTGGCGCGCAAGGCCCGACGCCCCGTCAAGCTGGTCAATTCGCGCGACGATGACCTGTCGACCGGCAACCCGCGGCATCCGATGACGATTCACCTCAAGAGCGCCGTCGATTCCCACGGCCAGCTCATGGCCCGTCAGGCAGATGTGGTCATGGATGGCGGTGCGTACGCAGCGGGCAGTCCGGTCCTGACTGGCGTCGCCGTCAACCTCGCAACCGGGCCGTATCGCATTCCGCACGTGCGAGTCGAAGCCGTCGCCGTCTATACCAACAGACTCCCGTTCAGCGCCTACCGTGGCCCGACTGGTCCACAGATGGTCTTCGCCGTGGAGTCGCACACGGACGCCATTGCCCGTGATCTGGGAGTCGACCCACTGGAGTTTCGGCTGCGACACGTCTACGTGGAGGGTGATCGCGCACCCAACGGGCAGATTCTGCATGGAGTCGGCTTGACGGATGCACTACAACAGGCGGCGGGTGCGCTGGGTTGGCGTGCCAACCGGGCCGATGCAGATGGAACGCTCCGCGGCCAGGGTCTCTCGTGCTGCTGGTGGACGACGACCTCCGGTGCAGCCGCGTGCAGCATCAAGATGAATGAAGATGGGACGCTCGTCGTCCAGACAGGTGCCACGGAAATTGGCACAGGTGCGGTCACGGCGGGCGTGGCGCAGATCGTGGCAGCGGAGCTTGGAATCGACCTGGACCGCATCAAGCTGGTAACCGGCGATACCGAGGCCACACCGTATGACGCCGGCGCCCAGGGCAGTCGGACGCTATTCAACATGGGCGCCGCCGCGCGCGAAGCAGCCATCCAGGTGCGCGATCAATTGTTCGGGCGCGCCGCGGACATTCTCGAAGCACATGTTGACGACCTGGAAGTCAGCGAAGGCGAGATCTACGTCCGCGGTTCACGAACGCAGCGTGTGAGCTACGCCGATCTGATGGCTGGCGCGATGTGGGCCACTGGCGCTGTAACTGCCACCGGCACCTTCCTGGCACCCCCAACTCCATACAATACGAACGCGCTCACCGGCAGCCTGTATCCGACATTCAACTCGCCAAGCTTTCACTGTCATGCAGCCGAGGTGATCGTCGATCCGAGTACCGGTCTTGTCAAAGTGGAGCGGTTCGTGGCGGCTCAGGACGTCGGCTTCGCAATTAATCCTACGTATATAGAAGGACAGATCCAGGGCGGCGCAGCGCAGGGCATTGGCTACGCACTGTTGGAGGAGCTGCACTTCGAGGACGGTCGGGTTTTGAATCCGAACTTTGCACTCTACAAGCTGCCCACGACGCTGGATGTGCCGAACATCCAGGCCGTGATTGTCGAGCACCCGTCCGAAAATGGACCTTATGGAATAAAAGGCGTCGGCGAGCCTCCGGTGATTGCCAGCGCGGCGGCAATTGCCAACGCCGTGTACGACGCCACCGGCGTCCAGATGACTCAGACACCGCTGACACCCGAGCGCGTGTACCGCGCACTGCATCCGGAGGCTTGACAGCGTAACGTGCGCATCGGAATCGACGTCGGTGGCACCAATACGGATGCGGTGCTCATGGAGGACTCGATTGAGTTCGTGCCGGTCGAGGAGAGGTATGCGGCCCGCACTACATGACTGTACCGATTGTCGGCGTCGAGCGACCAACGGGCAACGACCAGCCGCCGTCGAGGACCAGCGTTTGCCCCGTCAGACTGGGAACCTGATCCGAGCACAGCATGCACACCACGTCGGCTATTTCTGTGCGCGAAACCAGCCGCCGCGTGGGCGTCGTCTCGCGCAGCCGCGACTTGTAGGTCGGGTCAAGCTCGTCTATCTCTTCGCTCTCCTCGATTTGACCGGGCGCGATGGCGTTGACCGCGACCTCGGGCGCCAGCTCGAGCGCAAGGCACTCGGTGAGATGCATCAGCGCCGCTTTGCTGAGTCCGTAAATCGAATGCGCGCGCAGCAGGGCCGAAACCGCCGAAATGTTGACAACGCGCCCCCAGCCTCGTTCGCGCATGCCGGGGGCAACGCGCTGCACCAACAAGTACGGCGCGCGCACGTTGCTGTTGAAGACGGCGTCCCATGTCTCGACCGGCAGACTGGTGAACGGGAGGTCCGAATATGGCCCCACATTGTTGATCAGCATGTCAACACGCCCGAAACGGTCCAGCACACTATCGGCGAGGCCGACCGCAGAAGTAGCATCCGCCACATCGGCGCCAAAGGCCGCGGCGACTCCACCGGCCCCTGTAATGCGCTGCGCCACCTGGCGCGCGCGATCTGGATTCCGGTTGTAGTGCACCGCCACACGAGCTCCGCGCTCGCCGAGCCGCGTTGCGATCGCGGCGCCGAGATTGCGCGACGAGCCGGTTACCAGCGCAATCTTCCCGCTGAAGTCCATCGTGGTCCCCTTTCGTTACTCCAGGACGGTTCCGTGGAGAGGGATGGAGTCCGCGACGCGCGCCATCCACGCCTGCTTGAACTCGTCCAGAGCCGGGTCTGCAAGGTCACGCCGGTAGCTCTCGAGATCGGTAATCTCCACGCGTTCAACGTAGTCATAGGGTGGCCTATCGTCACCTTCTAATAATCCCTCAATTTTCGCCACTTTGTAGTCCAGTATGGATGGAATACTCTTTGCCGTTGGGTAATCTACTTCACGTACCCAGCGTTCGTAGTCTTGCGCTTTGACCGTTTCGTGCAACTTGTTCAAGAAGAACACCACTCTCATTTGGCCAATTTGTCCCACCCTGTATTCACAGATGCCAGGGTATACTGACCGCGGACAAAATCGCGCATGTACGGTAGGAGTTTCTGGATCTACCTGGGCAGACGCCTGGGCCTGGCTGTCATCACCCTGATCGGCGCAATCGTTGCCGTTTTCGTAATGACCCACGTGCTGCCCGGTAACCCGGCGCTCGTCAAAGCCGGCGTGTACTCGACGCCTGAGGTGCTGCGCGCGCTGGAACACGAGATGGGGCTGGACCGGCCGTTGCCCGAGCAGCTCGCCCTCTACGTTGTCCACGCGTTTCAAGGCGACCTCGGCGTGAGCACACGCTCCGGCCATCCGGTCGCGGCGGACCTCGTTCAGCGCTTGCCGGCCACCGCGGAGCTTGCTGTGTACAGCCTGTTGCTCGCGGTCTTGATCGGCGTGCCGCTGGGTGTGCTGGCGGCTGTGCGTGAGGGCGGCTGGTTCGATCGGGTGGTCCAGCAGGTGGCGATACTGGGCGCCTCGGCGCCATTGTTCTGGCTGGGCGTCATGCTGATCTTCGTGTTCTATGTCCAGCTCGGTATCGCCCCGGCGCCGGTTGGGCGACTCGATACCGGAGTCGAAGCGCCGCCGCAGATTACGGGACTGTATACGGTGGACGCGGTGCTCGCGCTGAACGGCACCGCGCTCGCCTCGGCGGCCGGCCACCTGCTTCTGCCAGTACTGACGCTCGGCTTTGTCATCATGGCGCCGCTGATCAAGATGTCGCGCGCGTCAATGAGCTCGATTCTGAGCGCTGACTTCATCCAGGCGGCATACAGTTTTGGGCTACCGCACCGGACGGTTGTCTGGGGAGATGGGTTGAAGAATGCGATGATGGGCCTCTTGACCGTCGTTGGCATCGTGCTCGGCTACGTCATGGCGGGCAACGTGATTGTCGAGGCTCTGTTTGCCTGGCCGGGTATTGGACTCTATGCATGGAACGGAATCACCGGCCGCGACTACGACGCCGTCCAGGGTTTCGTGCTGCTCGTCGCAGCAACGTACGTGCTGGTGAATCTCGTCATTGACGTGCTCTATATGTTGATTGACCCGCGGGTACGGCTGGGCTGATTCGGCGTATGGGGTCCTTGCCCGCGAGGGATCCGCGTATATACGTCGGCGGGGGAATCCTGCTGGCGCTGATCGCGCTCGCGTTGATCGGACCGCACTTCACGTCGGACCCGCTCATGCCGGACCCTGAATCAATTCTTCAACCACCCTCATCCGCCGAGCTGCTGGGCACTGACAACTACGGCCGTTCCGTCCTTGCGCGGGTTGTCGGAGGTGCGCAGCTCGACTTGCTGATCGCCCTGTTTGCCGCTGTCCTCGCATTCGTAGTCGGTTCGCTGGTGGGCGGGTTCACTGGATTCGCGGGTGGCCTCGTTGACGACGTCATGATGCGGCTGGTTGACATTCTCCAGTCATTCCCGGCCTTTCTGCTGGCGCTCGGCGTGGCGGCGATGCTCGGAAACGAGATTCGCAACGTGGTGCTGGCCATTGCCGTGGCCTATTGCCCGTACTTCGTGCGCATCGTGCGTGGCGAGATGCTCGCTGCGCGCGTCACCCCCTACGCACTGGCCGCACGCGCAGTTGGCAACCCACCGACGCGAGTCATGCTCTACCACTTGCTGCCGAACTGCCTCGGCCCGTCGATCGTGCAGCTCACGCTGTGCCTGGGCTATTCGATCCTCGATGCTGCGGGACTCAGCTTCCTCGGGATCGGCATCCGGCCTCCCACGGCCGAATGGGGCGTGCTCGTCGCGGAAGGCACCCAGTACGTGAACTCCGGTCAGCGAGGCGGTGCGTGCCTGAGCTCCCGCTACTGGACATCGACCGATTGACCATCGGCTACACGCCGCACCACGCGCGGGAACCGGTACACGTCGTTCGCGACGTGAGCTTCACGGTCGGGCGCCAGGAGATCGTCGGTCTGGTAGGCGAAAGTGGCTCCGGCAAGACTCAGACCGCCCGTGCCGTACTCCGAATGACCACGCCACCGCTGCAGCCACTGGCTGGTCGAATCGTGCTGGATGGAACTGACTTGCTGACGCTGCCAGAGCAATCCATGAGGCGTGTCCGTGGAGCGAAGGTGGCGATGATCTTTCAGGACCCGCGCTCCTCGCTGAATCCACTCATGCGAATAGGTGACCAACTCGCGCGGGTGTATACCTCGCATCAGCGAATCTCCCAACGCGCCGCGTGGCAAGAGGCGATTGACATGCTCCGCCGCGTGGGCATCGCCGGCCCGGCGCGCGTCGCGCGGAGCTATCCCCACCAGCTGAGCGGCGGCATGTGTCAACGGGTGATGATTGGTCTGGCGCTCGGCATCCGTCCGGCGCTCCTCATCGCCGACGAGCCAACGACGGGTCTTGACGTGACGATCCAGGCGCAGATCCTCGAGCTCATTCAACAGACACGTGCCGAGACTGGCGCTTCGATTCTGCTCATTACGCACGATCTGGGAGTTATTGCCGAG
>VBGG01000082.1 GCA_005883405.1 Chloroflexota bacterium
ACTGCGGCTGGTCCGCGGCCGATTGCTCGGCCGCGGCTGCCCGGGCGCGGCGCGGGCGAGGCGCCACGGCGAGCTCCGGCTCCGCAGCCTGCGCGGGCTTGCGCCTGGCGCGCGCGGTCTTGGCTGGCGGTCCGATTTCGTCGCCGATCGCGGCGGGCGACGGGAGATCGAGGCCGTTTCTGGTGTCTCTGATGGTTCGGCGTGCGCGAGTTTGTCGCGCGGACTCCGGCTCCACGAGCGACGGCTCACCAGGCGCCATCGACGCGATTCCGTTCATGGAGGGTGCCTCGACGGCTGCGCGTCGACGTCCAGCACCACGAGGTTTGGGCGAGACGACCGCCGGCTCCGGTTCGGGTGCCATCTCCAGCGGCCCGGGCGGTATCGCCAACTCCGTCTCACCGACGACTTCGACGGCCCGCTTGCGCCGCACGCGCGGCGCCCTGGCGGGCACTGTCGCGGCTGCGGCGGGCTCGGGGTGCGGTGGCGCCTCGGGCGCGATCGACTCGAGGACAGGTTCAGCGATCGGCTCGCCCGTGGGTTCGGCCGCTCGGCGCGTGCGTCGGCGTCGTGCAGGCGCCGGAGGCTGCGCGGCCACGGCGGGTTCGGGTTCGGCAACGGCACCCGACTCGGCCATCTCCGCGGTCTCAGTGGCTTCGACAGGCACACCCGCTTGAGCCAGCTCGCCTGGCTCCCCGATGGTAGCCGTGTGTTCGGCCTGGTCCGGAGCACGCCGACGTCGCGGGCGACGGGCTCGCGGTGTGACCTCGCCCTCGGGCTCCACGTGAGGCTCACCCAAGCCGCCAGCTGTCCCGGCCTCGAATGGCTCAACAGGTTCGACACCCGGCCCGCTCTCAGCCGCTTCGTCCGGGCGCTGCTCGGCCTGCTGCTGCTCGCGCAGGGCGCGCAATCGTTCGCGCCGTCGTTCCCAGGCGCGCCGACGCCGGCGCCTCGCACCACCGGGTGCCGGACTCTCCTGGCCCGGCGCAGCCGCGGGCGCCACCCCCGGCTCGGCCGCGAAGCCTGGCACCAGCGGAGCGCCAGTCTCGGCGCCGGCCCCAGCCGCAACGCCCGGCGGCACCGCCACACCCGGCGGCACCGCGACGCCTGGCGGCGCAAGACCCTCACTTTCGGCCGCCGCCTCGGCGAACTCGCGCGCGGCGACGTCCTCCGCCACCCCCGCGCGCCGCCGATCCTCGCGCTCGTGACGCGGTCGTCGACCGCGACTCAAGAACAGCCCGATCAGTTTGGGCGCGGGAATGATCTGGCCAACCTGCTGACAGGTCGCCACCAGGTTGTGGAAATAGCCCTGGCGCAGCGTCGAAGTGTCACCGACGATGATGATCAGCCGTCGCGACCGCGACACGGCCACGTTCAAGCGCTGCTCGAGTCGCAAGAATCCGATATCACGCCGACGATTGGCGCGCACCAAGGACAGCACGATGATGTCTTTCTCGCGGCCCTCGAACGCGTCGACCGTGTCGATCTCGAGCTGTCGCTCGGGTGGCCAGTCGTGCGGACCCATCAAGCGACGCAGCAGGTCGCGCTGCTCGGCGTAGGCGGTGATCACGCCGATGGTCAGGTTCGGCGGCGCCTGACTGGCGAGATTGCGCGTGATGCTGGTCACCAGGCGCGCCTCGGCGACGTTGAACAGCGATGTGCCGCCAGCACGCGACTCAACATTGCCGCGCAGAGATCGCGTGTCGACCCACGTGACCGGCGACGGAAAGGCCGGCAGACCGGTGCCGCGTCGCGGCGCGGCCGGGCCAGTGCGCACCTGATTGGAGTAGAAGACGCGCGAGACGAGCTCGCCGATGGACGGGTGCATGCGGTTCTGCTGGTCGAGCAGCACTGTCGACGCAGGTGCGAAGCGGCGCTCCTGAATCCAGGCAAACAGGCTCTTGCCAATCACGTTGTTCGCACCCGGTTGGGCCACGCCGACCAGAGCGGGACGGTGTCCGCGGCGCCCGCGTCGACCATTGTTGCCGTTCGCCGCGGCGACCATCTGCTGTTCAGCCTCGGACATGACGGGCTGCAGCTGCATCGGATCGCCGACGAGGACCATGCGCTTGCCGCGGGCGAGCGCCAGCAGTGAATCCAGCACGCCCGCGCGGTTGGCCTCGTCCAAGATGACGTAGTCGTACACACGCGCACCGGCGATGTCCTGCAAGACGAGCGCATCAATTGTCGTGAAGATGACGTTGCGGTCGCCGAGGTCCGAGTCCGGCGCGGCGTAGAAGGGTCGCGCTTCTTTTGCGATGCGCTCGTAAAAGCCGATACGGGCGATACGCTCGGCGGCGTCGTCGAGGAACGGCAGCACCTTCATCAACATGTTGTCGGTGCCGTGGTTCGAGTGCGAGCACACCAGGATGCGCACGCCCGGGTCGCGCAGGATCAGCTGAACGTCGATCTCGGCCGCCGTGGTCGACTTGCCCGTGCCTGGTGGGCCCTGGATGAGCAGCGCCTGGCCCTCTTCGAGGCCAAGCGCCAGGGACACCGCGCGTGCCTGGCTGCGGTTGCGCACGACGGCCGGGTTGACGAACCGCTCCGGGCGGATCGGTCGTGGGGCTGGCATCGAGGCCGGCGCGGCGACCAATCGAACCAGGTTCGGCAGGCTGCCAGTCGGACTGGCCAGCTCTTCGAGCAACGCGCGTTTCTGTTCGAGGATCTTGCGTCGAGAGCGCGGTCGCACGAAACCGCTGCGCGGCGGATCGGAGGCGGTGCGTACCCCGACGATCAACGTGCCGGCCGTCGGATGGGTATCGATGACGCGCGCGCTGGTGCGCGAGCGGCCCTGGTCGTCCAGGATCTCGAGCCATTCTCCATCGTCGAGCGCGCGAAGCGCTTCGACCGCGACGCCTTTGAGGCGCCAGACGTCTTCCTCACCGCCACGGGTAAGCGCGGCCTCTTTGAAGGGAACCGTCAGGCGTTGCGTACGCGCTTCGTCTTCACGCGCTTCGGCTTCGAGCGCAGCCCGAAGCGGCGTCGCGAAGCCGCCCCAACGGCGACCGGCCAACTGGGCAAAGTGGCGCTCGAGCGTCTCAACGCCGATATCGGCTTCGGACGCATCGGTGTCCTCAGGTGGCAGCAGGACGCGCTCAGGATGTACTACGACGCCAACCGCGCCGGGCTCGCGGTCAGGCGGTCGGGCATCTTCGGTAACCTGCGCAACCTTGGTGGCGACCAGGTGGCCATCGGCCAGCGAACAGGTGAATTCGAGGTGCAGCTGCGGGAAACGCAGCGACAGCCCTTCCCCAGCCGCCCAGCGGGTGGGAGTGGTCCAGACGATGAGCGTATCGGCTGAAGTGTTCTCGCGAAGGCGAGCGAAACGGGTTTCGATCGGTCCAGTTGCAAGACCCCGCACATCGTTCGCCTCGCCGTAGAGCCGCATCCAGGCGGTCAACGTCGTGCGAACTTGAGACGCTAGCTCGATCCGAAGCGACGCAACCGTCTCGGTGAACCAGCGACCAGTGCCGGGTCGCCTGAACCGTCGGCGGCGACGGTCGGGTGGCACGGTCCCCCAATTCGAGACCCACGCCTATCAGGAGCAGGTCTCGCACGCGAGGTGCATACCGGGCCAGAGGCGGTAGGCACACACCCCACGCGAAATGGAATGGTCGGCAGCATTATACAGCGTGATCCGCGCGGGATGGCAGAAATGTTCTGGCGAACCTTATGGAATGTTGGTTGAGCTCGCGTTTCAGCCGACCCGTCCCGTGTCAGGCGCTGGTGCCGAGTAACTCCCGGGCTCGTTCGAGGAGCTCGCCGAGCTGCTCGACGTCGAGGACCAGAAAGGCTAGCGGCGGGTCGTTGCGCGAGGATTGGATGCCGATCGCGGGCAGGCCGCGGATCGAGAACCCCGTGCACGCGAAACCTGCCTCGGCGTCTACCCGCAGCGACGGCAACCCCGACGGCTGGTCCGCCTCGGGGAAGGCGGGCACTGGTTGGCCTTCGGCCAGCAGTCCGCGCACGTCGGCCGCCAGGTGGGCGAGCACCAGTCGATCGGCGAGGACAAACCGGGCTTCGGTGCGCGCGTCGGCCGCGGTGAGCACCAGCGCTTCGTCCTCGCGGTGCTCGGTTTCATCGTCGCCACCGCCGCCTGCCGATTCCCAATCGAGCGTCCAGACCGACGGTCGCAGCACGGGGGCGACCCCAGAGGGTTGCTCGGGCGGCGCGCGGTCCTCCAGCGCTGCCCAGGCGGCGCCTTCGGCGGCAGCCGCTTCGAGCGCGAGCAGCACGTTCTCGCGCTGGTCCGTCGATAGCTGTAGGTCCGGCAACGCGCGCAGCAGAACGCGATCCCAGCGTTCCAGCAAGGCGCTGCGCTCCTCGGGCGGCAGCTCCTCGCGCAGAAAGCGGAGCTGCGCGGCAAACTCTCCCCATTCCTCGACGCCGGCTTCCGCGGCGGCGCCGTGCCTCAGAAACTCACGAATACGGCGGAGGAGCGCCTCGTGCTCTTCAGGATCCGAGCCATGGCCGAATCCTGCACTCCCGCCGGGAGCTTCAGTCATGTCGCCGGGATCTTAGCGCAAGGCTGGCTTACACTCAGGAACTTCATCGAGCACGCGGCGCGCTGCGTGAGCGTGCGTAGCGAACGATCCGCCGCAGCGGCAGGTGCACCATCGAGCGCGCGAGCTGCGGGATCGCCTCGGCCGCCATTTCGCCAGGCGTTGCGAAGCGACCGGCCGCCTGGGTCGCCGACGTTTCGATCGCCCGACGCAAGTCCTCGGGCGTGCGGCCTGCGAATCGCGTGCGCGCCAGGCCGACCATGCACAGCATGTGCGCGTCGGACGAGCCGATCTCCGCCAGGCGATGCTCGCTGGCCAACACCAGCGCGTGGCGACGTGAAGCGCGGCCTGCCAGGCTGGCGTTCAGCACTTCCACCCCGGCGATCAGGCCTCTGGCGATCGCCACGGCGAGCGAGCGGCGTTGGAGCGAGTGCGTCCAACGGGTGAACGGGTGCGGCGCGACGCACATGCCACCCTTTTCTGCCACCCATTCGGCGGTGGCCTGCAAGCTGCGCAGGGCGGGCGGCCGCTCCTCGACGAACAGCGCCAGCAGATGCCCGTCACGCGTGCTCACCTCGACGCCTGGCACGACCTGGACGCGGTACGCGTTGCGCGCCGCCCACTCGCGCGCCTCGTGCGCCGCCGACAGCTCGTCGTGGTCGGTGACGGCGATCAGGTCGAGATCGGTGGTGCGTTCGACGTGGTCGACCAGGTCCCTGGCGCTCATCAGCCCATCCGACGTCAGGGTATGCAGGTGCAGGTCGGCGGCGCCCAACGGTTCTGGAGTATACGTGTGGGCCTCCGAGCCGCACCCCCGCCCTCGCGCGCGCCCGCGGGGCCCACCACCCCCGCCGCCGCCCGCAGTTTACGCGCGCACCGTCACGCCGACCGTCACGCGACCGTCACGCCGGGCGTCACGTCGACCACAACTGCCAAGCGGCCGTCACGCCGGGCGTCACGTCGACCACAACTGCCAAGCGGCCGTCACGCCGGGCGTCACGCCGACCGCAAGCCCCGTGGAGCGAAGCGGAACGCGGGTCACGCCAGCGAGCGCGCCTTGTCGCTATGATCGTGAGCCGTGATCCCGCTGGGCGATAGTGTCGGCGGGCGGCGCCAGTCGGTGACGCTCGGCATCATCGTCGTGTGTGTGCTCGTCTTCCTGTACGAGCTCACCCTGCGCGGCGCGCAGCTCGACCTGTTCGTGCAGCGCTTTGGCGCGGTACCCCGACTGGTGCTGCCGGCGCTGCTGGGCGACCCGCGCGTGCCGCATGAGGCACTCCTGACCCTGTTCACCAGCCAGTTCATTCACGCCGGCTTCCTCCACCTGGGCGGCAACATGCTGTTCCTATGGGTCTTCGGCCGTTCCGTCGAGGACCGCGTTGGATCTGGCGTGTTTCTCGCGTTCTATCTGCTGGCGGGCGCCATAGCTGGCCTGGTGCAGTGCTTCGTGTCGGCAGCCGAGAGCGTGCCGCTGATCGGCGCCAGCGGCGCGATCGCCGGCGTTCTGGGCCTCTACTTCATCGCCTATCCGACCGCGTGGGTGCGCGTGCTGATGCCGGTGCTCTTCTTCTTCTGGACCTTCGACCTGCCCGCCGTTCTGGTGTTGGCATTCTGGTTCGTGAGCCAGTTCTTCAGCGGCTTGGCCGCGATCACCCACGCCAGTCGCGCGACCGGCGACGTGGCGGTGTGGGCCCACGTGGCTGGCTTCGTGCTGGGCGCGGCGAGCGCGCCGTTCCTGCCGCGGTCGACCGCCAAACTGGCACCTGGGGCCGGCTCGCCAGCCGTGCGCCGCACCGACGCGCCCGGGCCGGCGCGGCTGATCTCGTCGGTCGCCGACCTTGCGGCGCTCCTGCTTGCGGCCCGACTGCTGCTGCGCTTCTTCTCGTTCGTCGTGGCCCGCTCGCCGATCGCCTTCGTCGCGGTACCCATCCAGGCGGTCACCGAACCGATGGTGGCGCCGTTCCAGGACTTTCTGCCGCCGGTGCGCGTGCTCGGCGGCGTCCTCGAAACCTATACGCTGGCCGCGATCGTCGCCGTCTACGTAATCGCCGGCCTGATCGGCCAGCTGTTCGTCAAGAAGTCAGCGGCCAGCCCTTCGTTCAAGAGGTGATTGCCGCCAGCGCCTGGCGCAGCCGTCCCAGGTGCGCCTCTGGTCCGCGCAAGCCGCCATTCATGGTGTTGATCGACAGGTGCGTGGCGCCCAACTCGCGCCACTGCTCGGCCTGCGCGAGCCAGTCGTCGGGGGTGCCGGGCCCAGCCTGCACGCGTGCGTCGATGCCAAATCGGGAGGGGTCGCGGCCAGCGGCGACCAGCCAGCCGCGAATCTTGTCGATCGTGGCGGGCCAGCCACCAGCCAGCGGCCGCTGCGGAAAGTAGCCATCGGCCACCTCGGCGGCGCGCTTGATCGCCGGCTCGGCGGATGCACCGATCCAGACCGGTATCGGGCGCTGGACCGGCAGCGGATTGATGCCAGCAGCTGTTACGCGGTGGTACTTCCCCTCGAACGTGACCGACGGCTCCGTCCACAGACGGCGCACGAGCTGGATCTGCTCTTCGAAGCGTCGTGCGCGGTTGCGGAAGTCCATGCCGAGGGCCTCGTACTCGACGGCGTTCCAGCCGATGCCGACCCCCAAACGTAGCTTCCCGCCGGTCAAGACATCCACCTCTGCCGCCTGCTTGGCCATCAGCGCCGTCTGCCGTTGCGGCAGGATGATCACCGACGTCACCAGCTCCAGACCCGGCGCCACCGCCGCAAGGAAGCCAAACAGGACCATCGGCTCGTGAAACTGGCTGTTGACGTTGTATGGGCCCTCCCATCCTGGGTGTCCGGCGGGATCGGCGCCGAGGACGTGGTCGAACACCTCCAGGTGCTGGAAGCGCATCTCCTGAACTGCCTGCGCGTAGGCGCGCACACCCGCCGGGTCAGGCCCGATCTCCGTCTGGGGAAAGATCACGCCGATCTGCATATCTATCCAGGCTCCTCAGTCTGGTGTGGTGACCAGCGCGGGCAGCGCCGCGGGAGGCAGCACCTTAGCCAGCGCGTTCTTCTGCGCCGCGAACATCTGTGCGTTACCGACGCTGGCCAGATCCAACAGGCGATCCAGCTGCTCGCGCGGAAACGCGGCGCCCTCGGCCGTACCCTGGACCTCCACGAGCTGGCCCCCGAGCGTCTGGACCACGTTGACGTCGGCGTCGGTGACCGAATCTTCGACGTACGCCAGATCGAGCAGCGCCCGGCCGGCGACCAGACCGACGCTGATCGCCGCCACGGGTGTGATCAGCGGACTCAACGCCAGCTTGCCGGCGGACAGCAGATCGTGCACCGCCAGCGCCAGCGCGACGTAGGCGCCGGTCACACCCGCCGTGCGCGTTCCACCGTCCGCCTGGATCACCGTGCAATCCAACGTGATCTGCCGCTCACCCAGCCGTTTCAGGTCGATCGCCGCGCGCAGTCCGCGCCCGATCAAGCGGCTGATCTCCTGCTGGCGACCGCCGTTGACGCCGCGATTCCACGGGATGCGCTGCGGGCTTGACGGCGGGATCATGGCGTACTCGCTGGTGACCCAGCCCTGGCCGCGACCCTGCAAGAACGACGGCACCTGCTCCTCGACCGCCGCGGTGCACAGAACCCACGTTTCGCCCATTCGGATCATGCACGACGCGGGAGTCGCGGTGAGAAAGCGCGGCTCGATCTTGACAGACCGAATCTGCTCAGGAGCGCGCCCGTCGGCGCGTATGCCAGGTTGCGTCACCGTGGTATTAAACATCTTCCGGGAGCAACCGCTCCGCCTCCTCCACGGCGGGCAAGTTGAGCGAGTCGCCGTCGCCCAGCGCGAGCAGCAGCGCATACTCGCCGATCTGCCGGTAGAGGCGTTCCATGGTGGTCGTGAATACCGCCTCATCGCGCACGAACGGGGACGGGCCCAGGCGCTTGACCGGCAGCGCGTCAGACTCCGGCAATGCGAAGTGCAGCGCGACCTCTTCGGTGGCCGGCGGAGCACTCCAGAACGTCGACAGGTCTGGCGTGCTCCGCCGGCCACCGAAGAGGTCGCGCTGCACTTCGCATTGCCGGAGTCCTCGCCGAGCAGGTAGTGGACCGCGGCGATGTGTTTGCACGGATTGGCATCGTCAGGGCACGAACATACGGTGCGCATGTCGCCCTTGGCAGCGGGGAACAAACTGGCGCCAACCGACGCGAAGACGTCCTCGATGTGCTCGGGCATCTCGCCACTCAGCAGTCGGGCGGCATACAACGCTTCGGCCGCCATCGCGTCGATGACCCGCTCCCACTCGGCATCACTCAACCGGCGGAACTCAATGGTCACCTCGTACGGCTCGGGGCGACTGCCCTGCACGACGGCCTTGACGCCATCCCGCCCGACGTCCATTGACACCACCTGGCCAGCGCGGGCGTAGGTCCGACCGCGTGCCAGGCGAGCCGGGCTCACCAGTCGCTCCAGGGCGGCGATCCAACGGCTGGCCCACCAGGTCTGCCCGAACGCCCCGCGTCGGGTGCGCGCCTTGATGCCGTGCGACGGTAGGCGCGGTCCGTGGCGTTCCCACCAGGCGTAGCTCGACGTCATGCATCGTCCTCGGCGACGGCGTCTTCGCGGCGCAGTCGGAACAGCTGCCGCAGGTCGTCGGTGCTCATCTCGGTGATCCAGGACTCGCTGGTACCCACGATCGATTCGGCCAGGGCGACCTTGCGTTCGATCAGATCGTCGAGCGTTTCTTCGAATGTACCGGCGCACACATATTTGTGCACCTGGACGTTGCGCGTCTGGCCGATACGGAACGCACGATCGGTCGCCTGGTTCTCCACGGCGGGGTTCCACCAGCGATCGAAGTGGAAAACGTGATTGGCGCGGGTCAGATTCAGGCCCGTGCCGCCGGCCTTCAGCGACAGGATGAACACGGGTGGACCATGCGCCTCCGTCTGAAATTCTGAGACCAGGCGGTCGCGTTCGGCCATCGGCGTGCCGCCGTGCAGAAAGAGCACCTCGCGGTCGAGATTCGCCCGCAGATGGTTCTGAAGCAACCGACCCATCTCGGCGTACTGCGTAAACACCAGGGCGCGATCGTCGCTGGCGACCACCTCCTCGAGCATCTCGCCCAACCGCGCCAGTTTCCCCGAGCGTCCCGTGAGCTGACTACCGTCGTGCATAAGCAGAGCGGGGTGGTTGCAGACCTGCTTGAGGCGTGTCAGGAGTGCCAGCACCAGGCCGCGGCGCTGGATGCCTTCCGACTCGGCGATCTGGCGCATCGTGTCCTGCAGGACGGCTTCGTACAGGGTGGCCTGCTCCCGCGTGAGCGAGCAGTAGACCTTCATCTCCTGTTTGTCGGGCAGATCGGCGATGACGGAGCGATCGGTCTTCAGGCGGCGCAGGATGAACGGGGCGGTGAGCGACTTCAACCGCGCCGTCGCGTCGGCATCGGAGGTACGCTCGATCGGCAGCGCGAACTCGCGACGGAACTCTTCGGCCGATCCGAGATAACCCGGGTTGATGACCTCGAAGATGCTCCACAGGTCGCCCAAGCGGTTCTCGACCGGCGTGCCCGTGAGCGCCACGCGCCATGCAGCGCTGAGCGCTCGCGCCGCCTGAGCTGCCCGGGTGGACGCGTTCTTCACGTTTTGGGCCTCGTCGAGCACGACGCCATCCCAGCGCACGCGGGTCAGGCTGGCCTCATCGCGGTGCAGCAGCGAATAGGTACTCAGCACCACGTCGTGCTGCACGGCCGCGACCGAGAGCTCCTCGCCCGAAGCTCGTCCCGCGCCATGGTGCACCAGCACCGTCAACCGGGGCGCAAAGCGAGCCAGTTCGTGCCGCCAGTTGCCCACCACCGACGTCGGACAGATCACCAATGTCGGCCGACCCGTCCGCTGCAACAGCAGCGCGATCAGCTGCGCGGTTTTTCCCAGCCCCATATCGTCGGCGAGCAGGGCGCCCAGGTTGTAGTGCTGAAGCGTAGCGAGCCAGCCGACGCCGCGCTTCTGATATGGGCGCAGCGTGCCCTCGAAGCCGGGAGGTTGCTCCGCCACTTCTACTTTTGTTCCCTGGCGGAGGTCCTCGAGCAGAGCGTCGACCCAGCCGCTCGCTTCGACGACAGCGACCGGCACGCCGTCGAGCGTCGTCGGCGCTAGCGCGGTGGATAGCGCTTCGGCCAGCTGCATCCGGCCGGTCTGGTGCTTCTGGATGAACGCGAGCGCGCGCTCGATCTGGTCAGGCCGTACGTCGACCCAACGCCCACGCAGCTGCACGAGCGGCTCTTTGAGCTGGGCGAGCATTTCGAACTCTTCGCGCGTGAGCGGCTGATCACCCAGCGAAAGCTGCCAGTCATAGCTGACCAGGCTGTTGAGATTCAGCATGCCGACACCGTCGGTTTTGGCCGGATCGGGCTCGCGCGGAGCCCGCAAGCGCAGCCGCACGTTCAGGCGCGTATCCAGGCCTGGCAACAGCACGCCAAACCCACTCGCCTTCAGCAGCAGCGCCTTGTCGCGCACCAGGTCGGCGGCCTCGCGAGTGGACAGCGCACACGCCTCAGGTCGGGCCGTGCGCAAGCTGCCCTCGATCGGCGCAAAGAGGCGCGAGGCGCGACCGAGAGCGGCGAGCACGCGCTCCTGCGGCTGGTCGAAGCGGCGAGTCAGGAAGCGCGCCGTCTGGCCCCGATGGCGCCAGACCTCCTCCAGCGGCACAAGCAAACTCGGGTCATCGGTCGCCTGGAGCACGTACTCAAGTCGCCACGCTTTGTCTGGCGCGGCGGAATCACCATTCGGCGGAACCAATCGGAAGCACAGGCGAAACGCGTCGTCAGCCCCGGTGTCAGCGGTGAGATCGGTCCAGTGGCTCACCTGGCGCCGCAGCGCCTGCGCGCCATCGCCTTGCAGGTGCACAGCGCCGTCTTCACGGCAGAGCGCGCCGATCCAGGCGCTGACCGCCGCCGGCAGCCTGGAGACGTCCCCAGGCTGGGGTCGAGCCCGCCGCGCGACCCGGTCGATCGTCGCTGCCAGATAATCCGCCAGCACCTCGCGAGCGCTAGCCCGCTTGGCGTCTGATTCCCAGGTGAGCGCCACACCCGCGCCTGGCATCGAGCGTTCGATCGTGCGCAGCGTGGCGCGGTCGCTCGAATCGTCGGCGACGGGCGACCAGCGACTGAGCAGCGCTTCGTCGCGGGTCTGCAAGCGTGGGAGGAACCGCTGCCGCGCGAGTAGCGACAACGCAAACCGCGCGGCGACGATCCAGGCGCGCAGGTCTTCGCCGAGCATGCCGGGATTGGCTGCCGAAGCGGCGGCGATACGCGGCAGGAGGCTCACGGTCGCAACCTCGTCCAGCACGACCGTTGGAACCTCCCAGAGCCCTACACGGACGGTCTCCAGCAGCTCGAGCGGTTCGGTGGAGCGATGCGGACTGCCGTACGGCGGCTCTGACTGGGGCGTCGTCGGCAACCAGGCGAACACCTGCCGAACGTTGGTCTGCGTTGCCCAGCGAGTGAGCCCCATCACCGACAGCGCGTGGCGAACTCCATCGTCCGAAAGCGCAAATGGGTGAGCCGGGGCCACAACAGGAGGCGGAGCGTTGCCGCGCACGCCCAGTAGCCCACGGCTCTCAAGCGTCGCCGAGCGCCTGCGCGGTGTGCGAAGCTTGATGCGAACGTTGGGCGACTGCTCGCCCCAGATCGCAAAGCCTGCCGGGTTCTCACCGCTGGCCAGCACCCAGCCTCCGTGCAGCACTGACGAAGAAGGCCGGGTGCGGGTCACCTTAGAAGATTGCCACGCGCGTTGGCACGGGCTCTGCCTTTAGTTGCTCTTTTGCCAGAACGGGAGCAAAGACCCATGCAAGAAGATCGCACAGAGATCATCGAAACGACCCCACCAGCCCGTGACCGTGAGGTGAGGGAGGTCAATAGCGCGCCTCGCGTTACCGAGGTGCGCAACACCGTTGCGCCGCGCGCAGACATGGACCGCGTCGAGTCCGTCGCCTACGACCCATACGAGGGCCGGCGCATTGCCGGCTACCGATTGACAGCACTGGTGTACTGGATCTTCGGCCTGATCGAAGCCATCATCGCGATCCGCTTCGTGCTCAAGGCGCTCGGGGCGAATCCGTCGGCCGGCTTCGCCCAGTTCATGTACGGCATCACCGCGCCGCTGGTAGCGCCGTTCAATGCCCTGTTCGCCAACCCCTCGTCAGGCGCGAGCGTGCTCGAGCTGAATTCACTCATCGCGATGATCGTGTACGGATTGCTGGCCTGGCTGATCGGCAAGCTCATCTGGATCCTGGTCGGCGAAACGCGCTCGGCCGTAAAGACGCGGTCGACCCAAGTCGATTCGCGCGTCTAATAACGCCGCCGCCGGTCGGCCGGCGCACTCAGCGTGGACTATCGACGCGCACCGACCAGGCAACGGGCGGGAAGCCGCTGGGCTGAGCAGTGCCGGCTACCGTCGACGAGGCCGACCCGGGGGCGGTCTGCCCAGTCGGGCGGAAGCCCAGGATGCGTTGGGCAAGCTGCCCGCCGGCGTTCAGCTCGTCCATCGCCGACTCGAGATGATGACTGCTCAATCGTGAGCCAGCCCCCTCGCTGGCGGCCAGCACCACGGCTTTGCGCACCAGTTCCTTGATGTAGGCAGGACTGCCTCCGTCGGTGCGCACGATCAGTGTTTCGAGATCCACGTCGCACAGCTCGAGTCCGTGGGCATACAGCTCGAACAGCCGTTGGCGTGCGACGGCGTCCGGCATCGGCAGCTCGATCGCCAGGTCGACGCGGCCGGGACGCGCGGCCAGCGCGGGCTCGAGGATGTCAGCCCGGTTGGTGGTCAGCACGAAGATGACGTCGCAGTCGTCACGCAGGCCGTCCATCTCGTTGAGCAGCTCGAAAAGCAGCGGCCCGGTCGGCTGAAAGGGCTGGCCGCGTTCCTGGGCGATCAGGTCGACGTCTTCAAGGCGGCGGCGGGGAGCAGGAAGGCAACAGTCGCGTGGCACCCGACGACCGACCAGGCAGTTTCAAGGGCCAGGCAGGCGGTGGAGGCGAGCACGAAGGCCACCCGCGCAGCAACCGACCACCGCCTCGACGGCGAGGGCGGCGGTCGGCTAACAGATCGCGGCGCGGGAGCCGTTGTCGGTGTTGACCTGGACCTCGGTGGCGAGATCGTCGGTGTCGATGGTCACCACCCAGCCCGGGGTGATGATCTGGGCGTAGGCGTGGCCTGGCTCGGGACAGCCAAGCGACGAATCCGACCAGTCGCGCTGCGCGGTCATGACGACGATCAGCTGGTCGGTCGGCACGCCGAGCTGAGCCGACGCCGCCTCGAGGGCAACCTGGACGACTGCATCCGGCGGCTGTTCTTGCGCTTGAGCTCGAACGCTGCCCGCGGCTGCCGCGAGCAAGGCGAGCGACGCGAGAAGCGTTCGCACGAGTTATTGTCCCTCCGCCAGCGCTGCACCGGCCACGATCGTGGGATCCGTTGTTGGCGCTGGGATCGCCGGCAGCGCATCCGGGGCGGCAACGGTGCTCACTTGCGTGCCGTCCAGCCAGGCGAACGACCCGTCGGCGAGTTTGACTTCGAAGGCCATGCCCTGCGTGCCGATGACTTCGACGGCGGCACCAGCTGACGCGGTGCCAGCTGGATCGCCGATCGCGTCGGCCGTCAGCGTCAGGTCGGTCGTCGGCATAATCCAGAACGTGGCCGCCTGGCGCAACACGGCCAGGGTGCCGGGCTGCGGGGCGACCGCCGTCAAACGTCCGGCCTGGTCCATCGACGTGGGCAGGCTGATCCAGGCGCCGCTGGCGGGATCGAGGTAGCCGAGCACCAGTTGCGAGACGTCGCCGCCGACGGCGGCCAGTGCTGCATCGGACGGTACGAACGCGACGATGAGCGGGGCCGACGCTGCCGGCGAACCAGCGGCGTCGGTGATGGTGGCAGTGACGACCGTGTCCACCAGGCGCAGGTAGCCGAGCGGTGCAGGGAGGCCGCTACTCAGCGGCAGCGGGACGAGGGCGATCGCGGCGATGGCGCTGGCGCCGTCCACGGCGGCGAGGACGCGGCCGTCGACGGTCTGGGCCGTCACCCGCGGGAGCGCGACCGACTCGGCGGGTGCGGGCCCATCTGCGGTCTGCTGAAGCGGCTTGCTCGGCGCGGAGTGAGACGGCGCCGATTGTGGCGAACTCGCCGGCGCCGATGCCGAGGGCGCGGCCGAACCGCCGCCAGACGAGGCGCCGCCACCGCCACCGCCACCGCTGAAGCCGCCAGCGAGCGAGCCGCCGCCGGACGAGCCACCGCCGCCATTGCCTCCACCGCCGCCCGCCGAGCCGCTCCCGCCGGAGCCGCCCATGGACGAGCCACCGCCACCAGCGCCGCCCGCCGAGCCGCTCGCGCCGGAGCCGCCAGTCGAGCTGCTCGCGCCGGAGCTGCCCGAAGACGAGGCGCCACCTGAAGTACCGCCGCCACCGACGGTGGACGAGCCTCCGCTGGTGGATGGCGCGGGGGCGTGGACGGTAGTGCCGGCCGAACTGGCTGCGGTCGTCTGGGCGCCGACGGCGTCGTACGCGCGGACGCTCACGAAGTAGGTGTGCCCGTCCGCCAGATTCAGAGCCGACTGCGACATGGAGGTGGCCTGGCCGGCGTCTGTCCACGCCAGCACGCCAAAGCCAGCCGGCGCTGAGCCGACCGCGTACTGGTAACCAGACGCGCCCGCCACGCCGTTCCAGGCGGCCGACAACGGCGCCGTCATTGACTGGTTCGCAGCGGCGAAAACACCGCTCGGCGCCTGCAAGATACTCACGCCGTTCGACGTCGTCACGCTCGATCGCGTACTCACGTCGTAGATGGCGCGTACCGACGCGTAATAGCTGCCGCCAGGCACCAGCGCCAGGTTCGGCGCTGTCGCCAAGTTAGACCCAGTCGAAGTCCAGCCAAGGACGTCGCTGCCGCCCGGCGTCGTACCGAAGGCATACTCGTAGCCCGCCGCGCCAGCCACGCCCGCCCAGTTGGCCGACAGCTGATTGGTCGCGGCTTGCCACGTCAGATCAGCCCCGCTGCCGTCGTTCACGCCGCCGCTGGCGGCAAGCGCACGCACCCCGGCCGAGGTGGCCGGTGCAGAACGGTGGCCGCTCACGTCGTACGCGCGTACCGAGAAGTAGTAGGTAAGCGTATTGGCCAGCGCCAGCCCGCTCCGCGTCACCTGGGTGGCGCTGCCAGCGTCCGTCCAGCCCACGACGTTGAACGCTCCTGGCGAGGTGCTCGAGATGCCGTATTCGTAGCCGACCGCGCCTGGCACCGCCGTCCAGCTCGCCGACAGCTGGCTCAGCGAGCCAGTCGCGCCCCCATCGCTCACCGCCGCGGGCGAGGCGATGGCGGGTACCACCACCTGGACGCCGTTCGAGCTGGAAGCCGCGTAGCGCACGCCCGTGCTGTCGTAGGCTCGCACCGACGTGTAGTACGTGACGTTGTTGCTCAGACTGAGCCCGGCCTGGGTAATCGCCAGCCCGGAGCTGTTATCGGTCCAGCCCACCACATCGCCGAGCCCAGCCGTGGTGCCGATCGCGAATTCATACCCAGCCGCGCCGCTCACCGCCGTCCAGTGAGCCGACAGCTGCGTGGTCGAGGGCTGCGTCGCCACGTCCGCGCCGAGACCATCATCGACGTGAGCCGGCGCGCCGAGCGCCACCGCCCCAACCGCGGCGGCCGCGTCGATCCGACCGTACGTCCAGTCGGTGCCTGCCCCGTCGATGGCATCGGTGGTTGACGTCAGGCGATTCACCACGGCCTCGTTGCTCGTGCCGTAGGCGGTTGCCCACACCAGGGCCGCCACGCCGGCGACTTGCGGGGTGGCCATCGAGGTCCCGCTCAGCGGGCCGTAACCCGTGCTGCTGCTCACCAGGCCACTGGTGAGCATGGTCGAGTACACGTGGTCCCCCGGCGCTCCGACAAGCACGCCCGGCCCGTAGTTCGAGAACCATGCCGGACCCTCCACGTGGCCCGGCGCCGAAGGTCCGCCGATGGTGCTGGCGCCGACGCCGATGACGTGATTGCAGTTCGCTGGCGCAAGCGCTCCGTTGGCCGAATCGTTGCCCGCCGCCGCGACAATGACCACGCCGGTTGCCCATGCGTCGTCGATGACCGCCTGCTCCGATGGATCGCACGGACCAGCCGCCCCGAGGCTCAGGTTGATCACTCTGGCGCCCTGCTGGACCGCCCACTGGATGCCGGCGATCTCATCGCTCAGATAACCGCTGCCATCGTCGCCCAGGATCTTGCCGTCGAGGATCTTCGCGCGCGGCGCGACGCCGGCCAGACCGTGGCCGTTGTTCTCGTCGGCGGCGATGATGCCCGCGACGTGCGTGCCGTGCCCGAAGACGTCGGTAGCGCCCGCCGGCGACGCGGTGAAGTCCTGCGAGGCGACGACCCGACCAGCCAGGTCTTCATGTGTTGCCAGCACTCCGGTATCCAGCACGGCCACCTTGATCCCGTCGCCGTGGGTCACGTTCCACGCGGACGGCGCGCCGATCGCGTCGAGGCTCCAGCCCATCGTGTAGCCCCCGCTCGTGGCGGTTGCGTAGAGCGGGTCGGACGGCACCTCGCTCAGGCTGGTCCGCCGATCCACGCTCACGGATGCCACGCCGGCCTGCTGGCGGTATGTAGCCAGCGCCGCGTCGCGATGCGCGGGCTCGACGTGGACGACATGCACTCGACCTCGCGCTGAGGTCGCGATCGGGGTCGCGCCGGCCGCGGCATGAGCTCGATGGGCGGCGGACGCATCAGCGTGCGCAAACGTGACGATCAGCCGGTCGGCCGCCGCGGGGCTCGAAGGGCGAGCGCTGACCGGCGCCGTCCGCTGCGCGGGCGCACGCCGCGCGACCGGTCGCGTGGGCAAGGTAACTGTGGTGTGGACGACGGGTGGGCTGGCCCGTTCCGGGGCTGCCTGGGCGACAGCCGAGGACGCCGCCAGGCTGAGAGCCAGGAGCCACCCGATACGAGCGATGCGGGGCATAGGTCGGCGGTTATGTGCCGGCCCGTCATGCAGGAACAAGACGCTTGCGCCAACAGCTTCGTCACAACCTCGCCTCACGCATGTTCTCGAGCACGCCTGGTGCGATTGGATGCTGGTCGGCGCCCATAGCCAGCAGGAGAGCACCGCCGACCGGCGAAAGCGCGGCCAGCGTGCAGCGCGCTCCGGGCAGTCGCTCAGCCAGGGCGGACGCAAACGGCGCCGCAAGCGCGTCCCCGGCCGACCAGACGCCTCCGCAGCAGGCCACACGCAGTCCTTCGGGCAGTACCGACGACCACACCTGGCGCGCGGCGGCGACAGCCAGGTCGGCCAGCGCCTGCCCCGCGCGACGCATCGTGCCGACAGCAACGGGATCACCGCGCGCAGCTGCTTGCGTGACCAGAGGCGCCAGGGCCGCAACCCGCACCACCTGCTGGTCGCCCGCGTACAGCCAGGCGATCGTTTCGGGCACCGACCGGGTGTTGATTTCGCTAGCCACCAGCTCGGCGAGTGCGCCCGCGGCTTCGCGTCCTTCCAGTGCTCGCAAGTACGCCGCCAGCGCTTCGCGGCCAAGCCAGTAGCCGCTGCCCTCGTCGCCGAGCAGATAGCCCCAGCCGCCGGCGCGGCCCTCGCGGCCATCGTCCGATCGCGCCAGCGCAATCGATCCTGACCCGGACAGCACCGCCACGCCTTCCCGCCCGGCGAGGGCGCCCCACAAGGCGATCACGGCGTCGTTGCTCTCGTGCACGTCGGCGTTGGGAAACCTGGTGCTCAACTCGAGCATCAGGCTCTCGCGCCGCCCGGGCACGCTCAGCCCGCGCGCTCCCGCGAACACGCTGCACGATTGATCGCCGACAAGCTGCGCGATGGCCGCGAGGGTCGCGTTGAGCGCCCGAGCGAGATGCCGCCGCCCAGCCGCGCCAGGAGTCGGCCGTCCTCTCCGACGAGGGCTGCGCGCGTGCCGCTACCCCCAAGGTCAAGACCGAGGTACGGCGGAGGCATGCGAACCCAAGAGTATGCTCGAAGCGTGTTCAACCAGAGACCCGTACCGACGGTCATGGTGGTGGGTGGCGGCTTCGGCGGCCTGTATGCAGCCCGCGCGCTGGCGCGGCATCCCCTGCGCGTCGTACTGATCGATAGGGTCAACTACCACCTGTTTCAGCCGCTGCTCTACCAGGTGGCCACCGCGGCACTCTCCCCGGGTGAGATCGCCGAGCCGCTGCGGGCCATCCTCCGCAAGAACCGCAACGTCGAGGTGCTGCTCGGTGACGTCACCGCGATCGATCGCGAGGCGCGCTGCGTGAAACTGGAGGACGGGGCCGAGCTCACCTATGACTTCCTGGTGCTGGCGACTGGCGCGCGGCACTCGTACTTCGCGCACCCAGAGTGGGAGGCAGTGGCGCCAGGGCTCAAGTCGCTCGCGGATGCCCTGGAGATGCGCCGTCGCATTCTGCTGGCCTTCGAGCTTGCCGAGCGCGAACGCGACCAAACCAGGCGCCAGGCGCTGTTGACGTTCGTCGTGATCGGCGGTGGGCCGACGGGTGTCGAGCTCGCCGGCGCGATCGCCGAGATCGCGCGTCACACGGTCAGTCGTGACTTCCGCAACTACGACCCACGCCAGGCACGGATCATTCTGTTTGAGCGCGGCGAGCGCGTACTCGAGCAGTATCCTCCCGATCTCTCGGCCAGCGCAGTCCGCGCGCTCGAACGGCTCGGCGTCGAAGTTCACACCGGCGAAAGCGCAACCGAGGTCACCGCCGATTGCGTTCGCACCGAGCGCGAAGTCATCCCCACGCATACCGCGCTCTGGGCGGCCGGCGTGCTGGCATCACCACTTGGCCGCCAGCTGGGTGTCGAGGTGGATCGCAGCGGTCGCGTTCCCGTTCAGCCCGACCTGAGCGTTGCGGGACATCCTGAGATCTTCGTAATCGGCGACCTGGCGTCCTCTCGACAGCCAAACGGTAAGATGCTGCCAGGTATTGCGCCCGTGGCCATCCAGCAGGGCAATGCGGTCGCGGCGAATATCTGGCGCGCGGTCCAGGGCCAGCCGCGCCGCCCGTTCCACTATTTCGACCGCGGCAGTATGGCGACCATTGGCCGCGCCGCGGCGGTGGCGGAGATTCGCGCGCTGCACCTGACGGGCTTCCTGGCGTGGATCGCGTGGTTGGTCGTGCACATCTTTTTCTTGATCGGATTCGAGAACCGGATGCTGGTGATCTTCCAGTGGGCGTGGTCGTACGTGAGTTACGAGCGCGGCGCACGCCTGATCACCGGCCCGTGGCGAGCTGAGAAGTGTTGACCGAAGCCGAGCTCGACGCTCGAACCCTCGCTGCCGCGGTCCAGGCGCGCGTGGGCATGCCACTGCACAGTCAGCTCGAAACGACGCTGCGACGACTGATCGAGTCCGGCCAGATCGCAGCCGGCGCCGTTTTGCCTGGCGAGTTGGAGCTGGCCGCGCAGCTTGGTGTCAGCCGTCACACGGTGCGCCACGCGCTGGGGGTGCTGACGAACGAAGGTTTGCTGCGTCGCGAGCGGGGTCGTGGGACGACCGTGGTGTCCGCGACCCCGAAGCGGATTTTCGAGCGCAGCCTGAGCTCCTTCTATGCGTTCGCCTGGGAGACTCGCGCGCGTGGCGCCCAGCAGCGATCCTACGTCCTCGAGCGCAAGGTCATCGAGGCGGACGAGCTGCTCGCGCAGCGACTGGCGATCAGCGCCGGGACTGAGGTGGAGCGCATCGTGCGCCTCCGCACGGCCGATGATGACCCGCTCGTTTTCGAGACGGCCTACGTGCCGCACGACCTGGCGGTCGTGCTTGACGACACGGTGCTCGAGCGTGAGTCGATCTATGACGAGCTCGAGCGACGGCACGGTTTGCGGATCACCCGAGCGCGCGAAAGTATCCGCCCGGTGGTGCTGAACCGCCCGGTCGCGCGCCTGTTGCGGTCCACTCCCGGCGCGCCCGCGTTTTCCGTCGAGCGCACCACGTGGACCGACCGTGGGCCGATCGAATGGCAGGAGAGCATCGTGCGCGGAGACCGCTACCTGTACTCCGTCGATCTCCCGCGGCAGGCGTAGCACCGCGCCCCGTCACGTTAGCCGCACGCACGCGCGCGCACGTGGGCCCACCACCCCCGCCGCCGCCCAGAGCTTACGCGGCAACCGTCACGCCAACCGTCACGCGAGGGTCACGCCAACCGTCATGCCAACCGTCATGCCAGCGTCACGCCAGCGTCACGCCAGCGTCACGCCAGCGCCAGACCCCGCCGTCATGCCAGCGTCACGCGGGTCCGCAGCGCCAGACCAAGCCGTCATCGAGCGTCACGCGACGGTGGGGTCGAGATCGTCTACGCGGCGGCTTGTTGCCTCAGGTGGCGTAGATCTGCTGGATGAAGCCGCTGTCTTCGAGCTCCTTGACGACGCTCGTGTCCATCAGCTGATCCACGTCCAGGTCTTTGGCCTTCGGATTCTGCGCCGAGACTTCGTCGATCACCTTGAGCATGCCGTCGCGGCTGGGATACGGTGCTCGCGGCCAGAGCGGTCCGTACGCCTCGTAGCCGTCGTCGATGAACTGCGGATCGACTGATTCCAGATATTTCTGGATCACGCCCTTCGCGAACGCGGCATCCTTCTTCCAGCGTGCCATCGCTTCGATGCTGGCTTTCAGCACGCTACTGACGGCGGACCGATTCGCGTCGAGATAGGCACGGGTTACACCGAAACCGACATTCTGCTCGGGCACATTGAGCGTCGCCGTGTCCAGCACCAGATGCGCCCCGGACTTCCTGGCCAGTACGTCGTTGGGAGGTGAGACGGCGATCGCCTGAACCTGGCCCTGCTGCAACAGGCCAACCTGGCCGGCCACGTCGTTGGCATTGACAAACTTGACGTCTTCAGCGCCCCAGTGCTGATGCTCGATCACCGTCTGCCATGCGAAATAATCGGCCTGGCCCACGCGCGTTACAGCGACGGTCTTGCCCTTCACATCATCGATGGTCTTGACGTCGTCGTTGGCGAGGATGCGGAAGACCGCCTGGTTCAAGAAGCCGGCGACCATGACGATCTCCTGGCCGGCTGCCTGCGCGCCGACGATCGCCGAGCCAGCCACGCTGGCGACGTCCAGGTCGCCGGCGACGAGCGCGGCAACCGCGGTGGCGCTGCCGTTCACGTACTTCAGGTCGAAGTTGACGCCGTAGTTGTCGAAGTAGCCGGCGTCCTTGGCCAGCGGCCAGACCATCTGGTTGGCCGTTTTGGCCACCCAGCCAGCGCGGATCACCACTGGCGCCGCCGTGGGCGCGGCAGCCACGGTGGGCGCCGGGACAGCCACGCTGGTCGGCGGCGGGACGGCAGGTTTGGCCGTGGCCGCGACAGGTGCGCTGGTCGCTGCAGCGGGTTTGGGTGTCGCGGCCGCGGGTGGGCTGGTCGGCGCCGGCGGCGGAGTCGTCGGAGGCGGGCCGCTTGTCGGAGCTGGCGGACTCGTCGGTGGAGCGCACGCCGCGACCAGCGCAGCACAGCCCGCGAGGACGCTGCTCCGCAGGAACACGCGACGTGAAGTGCTTACCACCAACCTCTCTCAGCCGCCATCGCCCATGCTGACCACACCGCAGCCGTCGGTCGCGTCGAACCCGCCCTGGTGTCCCGACTCGTTACGTTGATGCTATGCGTTTGTAGCTCTCGTCGCGCCCGAGGCGTCAGAATGTGTCGCTTCGCG
>VBGG01000481.1 GCA_005883405.1 Chloroflexota bacterium
GAGATGGGGCCGTACTCCGTAAGTTTCGGAACCTCGTACTGGTCCTTCATTCCGCACGCTCCTGCGAAGGCCTTGCGAACCCGCTGTCAACTAGACTTATCCTCTACTAGTCATCATGTCAAGACCCGCACACGCTAAGGATTCGCGCCACCGTAGCCTCCAAAGCGGCCTTTTGAAGGGGACGGTGCAGGGTCAAGACCGGCACCTTGCTTGCGAGACCGCTGAGCTGATTCAGGCATTGTGCCAAGGCAACCTGAGTGGGCAGACGAAAGCTGATTGCCCATAGGTCAGGGAGAGCTGAGCGTGGGGGAATTCGGTCCAGCCGTACCCCGCTGCCGGACGTCCGGAGCAGGATGATTGCCCGGATCGGGACGGGGTCGCCTGTCCCCCTGCGATCGTCGTTCAGGCCCAGGTAGATTCGTTCGGGCTGCGCGCAGATTAGGTGCGTCCCTCCTGGGGCGTGGCCGTCGTGCACGTCAGGTCGGACTCGCAGGAATGCCGGGCCTGGCAACAGGACCGGAGTTGGAGTCAGTCGGCAGCAAGCGAGGTCCTCGGTGAGGACCCGGTACCCGTGCCGGTGAAACGCCAGCGCGAGCGTGGTTTTCCCTGACCGTCCCGGCGCGGCGAGGACGATGGCATTCCCGTTCACCTCGATGGCTGCGGCATGCAGCGGGAGGTCGCCTCGCTGCATGAAGCACAACAGAGCAGGGATCCCCCACAGACAAGGCTCCCAGAAGAGCTCGTCTTCGGTGCAGGAGATGCGGACTGTTCGACGGCTGGGGTCGATCTGCCAGGCGTCGCCTTCGGAGGTCCACAAATCAAACACGCCGTCGGTACCATAGAGCCCGGCGTGGGCAGCTTCCCCGGCGGCGCGGTAGGTCCACTCACACAGCGAGGGCCCACTCGGTGCCGGGGGTCGCTCCAATGCTGGGGCCACGTCCAGCTGGTCCTCTCCGCCGCCCGCCCGCAGGAAGCGGACGGGGTACGGGGAGCGGATCCGAAAGCCATATGCTGACGAGTTGCCGTTCAGCATTGGCTGAGGAACGCGTGGACTACAGCTAGCTCCTTCGCCCAGAACCAGTCGAATAGCGCTAAGTCCTCGCGCTCGAGATGGGTGGCCAGACAGCGATAGTCGACACCGTCAATCTGATGATTCGGAGCGAGCAGCAAGCGCCGCAGCGCTGGGTAATCGACCTGAGACACCACGTGATCGTCGAATACTGTCTTCCGGGGGCGATCGAGGATTGCATCCGGAACCCTCCCCCGGAGCAACCGGCGAACCAACGTCTTGGAGCGCGTGTCTGGGAACTTGATCTCGGCGGGGAGGCTGAGGAAGAATTCCCAGAGGTCCACGTCCCCAAACGGACGACGCGCAGTCACGCCGTTGACGGCAGCACACAGCTCGTCCGCTTCCATGGTGATCGTGGCGCCGTCGAACGCGACCAGCTGTTGTGCGGACCAGCGACGGTGCCCGGGTGGAACGAGGTCGATGCGATATGGGCTGTCATCGAATTTGCGGCGTGCCAGCCACTCCGGCGCATGCAGCGGCTTGTTAAGGTGTCGCACTCGCCCGAACCACCAGTTCGCGAGTCGCCCCGGGAGGAATGGGAGGAGCATCTCGCGAACGATCGTTCGGCACCCCGCGCCGCGCCGACGCTCTGCGGCGATAAGTTGCGCCAGCGCGCGGAAACGTCCGTGCGTCAACAGATGTCCGGTCAGGTGCGCCCGGTGGTCACACACGAATTCGGCGAATTCGCCTGTCAGGATGTTCCGAAACCCGAGCGCTCGAGCCAGGGCATAGTGCTCGGAGATCTCGGGTAGCGAAACGATAGGGATAGGCCCATCCATTAGCCGGGCCCAGTGCTCCACATCGTTGAGCGCGCGGGCCTGCTGGGTGAACGTGTGGAGTCCGATGTTCAGGTGCCGTGCGACCAACTCGATGTAGCACCGCTCGTCTACGGTTGGGAAGTCGGGGAAAACCGCGGACAGCGCGCTGATCGGGCGACCGGTACCTGCGGAGAGCGGGGCGGCAAACGCAGCGATCGCGGGTGAGTCAACGCCGCCGCTGAGCGCGATGACGTCTTCGCCGGTCAGCGTGCGAGCGACCGCCCGTTCGAGGAGCTCCATGAACTTGTCGGCGACGTCGCCAGAGCTGAGCGACGACGTCTCAAGCAGCTCTTCGGGGTGCCAGTAGCGCTGCTGCGTCGTGGTGCCGTCGGCATCAACGGTGAGAATCGTCGCCTGCGGCAGCCGCCGCACGCCCTTGAGCGCACACGGCGTATCAGCTGGCATCCGTCCGTAGAAGATCTGCTCAAGCACTTCAAGATCGGGTTCTCGCGGCAGTCCCGCGCCGGCGAGAATCTGTTTCGGCTCGGTTGCTGCGAGGAATCCTTGCGGACCGTCGTGGTAGAACAGCGGCCGCAGGCCGAGGTGATCGCGAAAGCACCAGAGCCGGCGCCCGTCAGTGACGACACCAGCGAAAGCTCCGCGCAGTCGACGAACCGCTGCGGGTCCGTAGGCGCGGAACGCAGCCACCAGTACGTCGGCCGCTGCTCGCGACGCAGGCCCATGGCCTGCGTCCGTAAGGAGCGAGCACAGCTCGCCGGCGTTGTCGAGTGTACCGCCCACGACGGCGCACAGGTCTCCGTCCTCCGACAGAGACGAATCGACCAGGTCCGCTCCGCGGCTTGCTCCCAGGAGGCATTGGCCGCGCTGCCCTACGCTGAGCCGCGTGCCTCGATGCGGAGTCGTGGCGAGCATGCGTCCGGCCAGGGCGCTGTCGAGCGGGCCGGCCCGGCCCTGCGCAGCGATCATGGATGCTGCGCTGGTTGAGTGGGGAGGCGTATGGCAGGCGCGTTGTTGGCGCCTTGCGGCGGTCGGTACGCGGCCATCAAGCCCTGCGGATACGACAGCGAAGCTGGCACCGCGCTCGCGACGTCAGGCGCCTCGTCATCATGTCGTTACTGTCGTTAGTACTGGGGTGAGTCCGCACTCTTCGTCATGATGGTCATTTTCGCCATGATGATGGCGCCACTTTGTCCTGCGCCAGGGCGTGCGAAAAGTCCGGTCCGTGATCGAGCCGTAATCGACGAGTTTGGGTGTCTCATACGCTTGTTGCATACGCCGCTCTCCTTTTGTCGGACTGCCCTAGGTATGCCTGCACATTTCCACGATCTTGGCGATGGTCGGGCCCAGACTAGCGAACTCGATCGGACGATAGAGATTCCACACCGGGACGGTGCGCGCCAGACAGATGACTTGACCGAGGCATCTGGCAAGCGCAGGGCGGTCGGGGAGGCGGAAGCTCAAGGCCCACAGATCAGGCACTGCGTCCTGCCAACGAATCGGCTCCAGCCGCACCTCATTCGGCGATTCGCGAAGAAAGACGATCGCCCGGATGGGCACCGGGTCTCCGGTTCCCGCGCGGTCGCTGTTCAACGCCATGTAGATTCGATCCTCTCGTGCCAGGACCACCCGCGTGCCGATAGGTGAGTCGCCGTTAAGGCCATCTGGTCTCATGCGCAGGAGCGTCGGGCCCGGTAACAGGACGGGATGATCGGACAGTCGGCAACAGGCGAGATCTTCGCTGAGGACGCGATACCCATGCCGATGAAAGGCCAGCGCCAGCGTGGTCTTGCCGCAGCGTCCCGGTGCACTCAACAGCACCGCGCCACCATCTATTTCGACTGCGGCAGCATGGAGAGGAAAATCTCCGCTGTGCATGAAACACAGCAGCGCCGGTAAGCCCCAGAGGCCCGCTTCCCAGGAGCATTCCTCACCCTCGTCGATAATGCCAATCGTTCGGGTGGCGGGATCAATGTGACACGACATTCCGCCGGTGGTCGAGAATTGAAAGCCGTGACTGGAGCGGTACAGCCGGGCCCAGACATCACCCTTCCCATTTCCCGAGGCCCATTCGACCAAGGGCGGTTCCTCGAGCGACAGGGGTCGCTCGGAGATCGGGGCCACATGCAAGGTCGCTGCGCCCCCGCCTGCGCGCAAGAATTGCAGGGGATACGAGGACTGAACGCGGAAGCCAAATGCCGAAGCCGTCACGTCTACCATGGCGCGGGCGACAACCGGGCGTAGCGAGCAAGCTCTGCTATGCGACCGACCACGACCTCCCCCTCACTCTCCACCCACGCATGGGCTTCCAGTTCACCCTCCAGGGTCTTGGTGACTCCGATCCGCAAATCCGCGGCATACCCGCTCCGGGCCAGCAACACCTGGGCAGCGAGGGCTTGGGGGAGGCAGGTGGCCCGCGGGACCAGACGTTGAGCTGAAGCGATCGCCCAGGCAATTCGACGCTTCGACGGTTCGCCGCTGCCCGACGTAGTGCGTCGTTCGGTCGCGCGCCTCAAGAGGCGACGCAGTGCGCCGAGCGGCAGGAGCCACAGGCCGACGCGGATGGCGGCGAGCAGCCCGATCGCCTGAAGCAGCAGAAAGCGGTCGGGCGCCGGAAGGCGCCAGATCTTACGGAGCCATGCCATCGCGGATTTCGATCAAGCCCGTATCAGCCAGCTGCTCCAGCAGGCAGAGGAGGTCGTGTTGGCAACGCGCCGGGTCGACGTCGTATTCCAAGACGATGGCATCCCGGACATCCGCGACCCGAGTCGGTTCGCGGATGAGCTCCCAAATCCGCGCTCCCACCCGCGCCAGGCCATAGTACATCCCCGTTTGCAGGTTGAGGATCACGGCCTCGCCCGCGAGGTCAGACGAGATCTGCCCCTTGCCGGCGACGACGACCGAGCTTAGTGAGACGGCGTGTCTTGACTTGGGAAGGGTCATTGTTGCTCGCTCATGCTCTAGTCCACGTTACCTGCAAGCCGTTACCGAACCCCAGGTTCGGTTTGATCAGACGCCAGCTTCGGAAGCACAAGCGCGCGGCGCCAGCGGCCGCCCGCCTGCCAGTGCGCCGCAGCGGGCCGCTCCCGGGGAGGGGAGGTGTGAGTGGCAGGCCGAGCATCGCCCGCGTGCCCTCGTCGACAAGGAGGCGCCGCGCGCGCGCGAGGGGCGCCATCGTCCAGAGTCCTGGCTCGGCAACGTGGTGTCCCCGCCCGAACAGGCGGAACACATCCAGTCGCCACCGCAAGGCGCTTGTGAGGTCGAACGCCGGCACGTCGTCTGTGAGCCTACGCGGGCAAGGAGCTGCGGCGATCCCGGCCGCTGCGCCGAGCCATCGTCTCGCCATGATCGTGTCCGGCAGCTCACCGGACTCGACGCGCGACGCGATGGCGGTCCAATCGACGTCCTGGTCGGAGGCCAGTACGGCGGCGGCGTCGAGCAGGAACCGCAGCCGAAACGCATAGGACCACGACTCGACGAGCGCGTGCGCGAGCGCGTGCCACAAGAGCTCGGTAGCACCGGCCACCCTGGTGGCGCCGTTGCCGCAGTTTATCGTGCAGCCCGAGCCGTTCATGCGGCGCCACGCCTCGCGAGGCGGTACGACTGTCGAGGTCGAGGTATGCACTTCGACGTTCACCCGGCGCTCGTTGGACAGCGGTGCGAGATGATGGTGAGCGGCGTACCTGCGCTCCGCGCCTGGCACTGTGCTAAACCCGGCACTCTCGAGCCCCTTCCAGGCAGCCGGTGCCAGGTGCTCAGGCACGAGGACGTCCACGTCACCAACGGCTCGCGCGTCGGCGTAGGGATACAGGTCGGTTACGAGTCGCCGTGCCGCGCCCTTGAGCAACACGTGGGCGCAGTCCAGGTCGTTGAGAATCCCGACGACGGCGTCCCGCTGAGCATCGACGGCGAGATTCTGCGCCGCGATCCGCCGCGCGGACTGTCTGAGCCATGCTGCGAATGGGGCGTGGACGCATTGCAGAGCGTCTAGCTCCTTCAGGCGGCGATGGAGCCATAGCGAGCACCCCTCGAAGGCCACAAGCTGCGCCAGTCCGTCCGTCCGCACGTCGCGCCACGCCTGCCGCAGGCCCGCCGAGCTCTGAACCGGGCGCAAGCGGAGCGTTTCAAGCAAGAGATCTGAAGCGCGAATCATGCCTCGGAGCTTGCCCTGATCGCCGCCACAGCCACCTCGGCCGCCACCCGTCGCTCGATGCCTGAGCGGCGTGCGCCGCTAACGCGTCGGTTGCTGAGGCAAGGCGCCGTACCGGTCCGACGGAGGGTGACTCGCCGCTCCTCGCCCGCGCGCCGATCAACGACCATGGGCTGTGCGGCTCGAGTCTGCCTAGCCGGTCGCTTCGTCACAGTCGTGATCGCTGCTTTGGGCTGTGATCGGTGGCCGCCCTCCCGGAAGGGCACGAACTCGGGAACGAGAGAGCGGAGTAGCCGCCGCAAGTCTTCGTCCGGGCGACATTCCTGCGCCGCAGCGATCAGCGCGCCGAGCCCCGCGCCGAGGTCTAGAGGAAGGTGGTTGCTATGGACGCGCAGGATCTTGGGGTGCTCCGTGGGTGCCACGTCCTCGCCGTGCAAGAAGCGCTCCTCATTGAGACGCTCGCCGCGCCGGATGCCCGTGTAGCGGATCTCGATGTCCCGGCCGATTTCCAGGCCCGACAGCCGGATCATGTCCGCCGCGAGATCGGCGATTCTCACGGGCTCGCCCATATCCAATTCAAACAACTCGCCGCCCCGTCCCAGGACCGCAGCCTGCAACACGAGTTGGACCGCCTCTGGGATGGTCATAAAGAACCTGCGCATCTCGGGGTGTGTGACCGTCACGGGGCCACCCGATTGGATTTGGCGCAAGAATGTCGGGACGACGCTGCCCCGACTGCCCAACACGTTACCGAAGCGCACCGAGACAAAGTTGCGCTTGAAACGGAGCCCTGCGTCCTGGACGACCATCTCGGCAATGCGTTTGGTCGTCCCCATGACGCTGGTTGGCCGCACCGCCTTGTCGGTGGAGATGAGCACGAACCGATCCACGTCCCATTCGACCGCACAGTGCACCACGTTCCGGGTGCCGAGCACATTGTTCGTCACTGCGTCTGCCGCGTTCTCCTCCATCAGCGGCACGTGCTTGTGGGCTGCCGCGTGGAACACGACATGTGGGCGGAACTGCTTGAAAACGGTATAGAGGCGTGTGAGGTCGCGCACGTCCGCGATGATCGGCGTAAGCGTGGGCCGACCTTCCAGCAGCTCGTTCTGGATCTCGAAGATCTCGTTTTCGCAGTTGCCCAGCAGCAACAGCTGTGCGGGCTCGTGCCGCGCCAGTTGTCTCGCGAGCTCGCTCCCGATGGACCCGCCCGCGCCGGTGACCAGCACTCGGCGGCCCTGCACGATCGCGCGGACCGGGCCGAGATCGGTCTGCACGGGCTCGCGTCGCAGCAGGTCCTGGATTTCCACCCTGCGGAGGTGGGACATCCTCACCCGCCCAGACAGGATGTCGAACAGCCCCGGCACCGTGCGGGCCGGCACGTTCGCGTGTCGCGCGGCCTGTACCACCTGTCGAACCACGGATCCGGGTGCGGTGGGCATGGCGATGATGATCTCTTCGATCTGCTGCCGCGTGACGACGTCCGGGATCTCCGACAACGCTCCGAAGATCGGGAGGTTCCCCAGGCGGTGGTTGCGCTTCGCGGGATCGTCGTCCACAAAGCCCACGGGTGTGAGCGCGAGTTCGGGGTTGCTGAGCATCTCTTTGAAGATCAGCTGCCCACCGGCGCCGGCGCCGGCGATGAGCGCTCGTCTTCCGGTGCCGGCACGGCGGTGCTGCTGCCACGTGGCCAGTACCCGGACGAGCAGGCGCGGAGAGGCGATCGCCGTGAGCGTGAGGAACGCGTCGAGGAAGACAACCGAGATGGGGAGGCGCACCGCGCTGAGCCCCGCGCCCGGCATGGCAAACAAGCCGATGAGTGCAGTTGCCGCCGCGATGGCGCCACCGGCTTGGAGGATCTGCATCATGTCCGGGATGCTCGCGTGGCGCCAAAGGCGGGTGTATAGACCGAAGGCGAAACAGAGTCCGAGCTTGACGGGAAGAGACAGGGCTGCGTATGCGATAATGGTGGCGACGTATTCGTGGGGCCACGTCAGTCCCTCAAACCGCAGCACGCAGGCGAGGAAGGGGGTGGCTCCGAGCAGCACGAAATCGGAGGGCAGGAGATGGCGGTTGCGCACCGTGTTCAGCACCTCGGACTCTCCCAGCGTATGGATCGCCCCGGGCAGGGGCAACCGCCAAAGGACCACAACAGCAGGCTGTGGAGCTTCGGTGCAAGCCCTGTGCAACTGCCGTCAGCCTTGCGAAGCGAGGCCCCGGGCGCCGGCGAGAGCATTATCGACGCCCGGGCAGCCGCGCCGGCCGGGGCCGGGAGGGCGAGGATGTGGCGGAATTGAGGCAATGTTGCGGATTGCTGACGCTAGAAGCTCGTCGATGTGGGACAGGTTGAGGAAAGAGTGCTCACGCACGGGGAGCGGAAAGGCGCACAACTTGCTCTCAAGCGCGGCGTTACTCAGTGCCGGGGCCACCGACATGAGGTCGAATCCCGGCGATACGCCAGTCCGGAAGGCGGTTTCGCGGCATGGCGGGACGGTGTTCGCAAACCGAGGTCGTGGCGGGCGCCGGTGGCTACCCGCTGCGGGTTCGGGTGTGGCGACCGCCCAGCCCCGTCGCCCGCGTCGTGATGCTGCATGGGCTGATCAGCCACTCGGGGTGGTTGGCTCCCATTGCGGAGCGCCTCGTCGATGCGGGGATCGCGACGATCTGTCCCGATCGCCGGGGCTCTGGTGCGAACCTACCTCTCGGCGACGCGCCGTCCGCGGCCGCGTTGCTCGATGACTTGGACGGGATCCTTGATTGCTTCGGGTCGCAGGGGTCGGAGCTGCACCTTGCGGGCTTCTGCTGGGGCTCGGTGTATGCCATCAATTACCTTGCCCTCCGCGGACGCTCGGTAAAAGCGCTCGCTCTGCTCGCTCCGTCGATCGTCCCGGCTGAGGCAGTGCGCGCCGTACCCGCGATCACCGGGTCCTCGGGCGAGGCGACGGAAGATCCGACGATCCCGCCCGAGGCGTTCACGCGGGGCCCGGCCTACGAGGAGATGATACTTCCGGATCCGCTTCGGCTGCGCAAGCTTTCCCCGCGGTTCAACGGCATCCTGGCAGAGTTCTCGTTCATGCTGGCCGCCAAGCTCTCTCGCCTGACGGTGCCGACGATGATGGTGCTCGCCGAAGCCGATCGAGTGGTGGACAACGCTGCCACTGCAAGACTTTTCGGCAGGATGGGCGCTTGCCGCAAGGAGCTATATACGGTTCGCGGCGAGCACGGTGTGCAGTTCGATGCGCCCGACGAGGTAGCTACCATTCTGCGGCACTGGGTCACCAGCACCCCGCGGGGCGGGTCCTCATGAAGCGCTATCGGACGGACGTTCTTGTCGCTGGCGGCGGGGGCGCCGCCACCGCCGCAACGATCGCGGCGCACGAGGCAGGCGCCCGCACGATGCTCGCAGTCAAGGGGCGCTTCGGCGTGCCCGGCACACGCGGCGCCGGCGCGACGTCGAACCCCCTTGCAGACTTCTGGACCATCCGTACCGTGGGGCCCGAGGGCAGCTTCTTTAACCCGCCGGACGCCGTGTTTGCAGACATGATCCAGGCCGGCCTGGGGATGGCCGATCCACAACTATGCCGTGTGTTCGTGGACGAGGTGAGCGACGCCGTGAAGCGGCTGCGCGCCATGGGGATGCAGTTCCAGAGCAAGATGCTCGCCACCATGGAAGCGAACCCCAACGCCGGTAAGACCAACAGCATCGTCGCGATCCAGAAGGCGATCATCGAGCAAACCGAGACCCAGGTCCTCGAGCACGCCAATCTCACCGATCTCGTGGTCGCAGACGGCTGCTGTGACGGCGCCGTCGGCGTGGACGACGCGGGCGAGCCGTTCCTGGTGGAAGCGGGTGCGGTGGTGCTCGCCACCGGCGGCGTGGGCCAGCTGTTTCAGTACAGCTTCAACCCTCCCGGAAACACCGGGGACGGCTATGCCATGGCCCTCCGCGCCGGCGCGGAGCTGTTCAACATGGAATTCATGCAGCAAGGCCTCGCCACTACGTGGCCGACCCAGGCGATGGTCATGTTGTACGAGATGGACGAGCCCTACCGTATTCTGAACGCCCACGGGAAGTGTTTCATCGAACAATACCTGCCAGCCGGGGTGAGTCTCGAGGAGGTATCACGACTCAAGGCCTTTCACTGGCCCGTGAGCTGTCGCGATGCCGCTCTGCACTTGGACCGCGCCATCAAGGGCGAGGTCATGGCCGGTCGCGGTACGGCACACGACGGCGTGTTCCTCGATCTGTCCCGCGCTGAGCGGGGCTTTCTCCCGGAGTTGTTCGTCAAGTTCATGGGGTCCCAGGGGCTCGATATGCGGCGAGACTTGATCCAAGTCCAGCTGCACCATCACACGAGCAACGGCGGTATCCGTATCGACACCTCGGGACAAGCGACCCTCCCCGGGCTGTTCGCGGTGGGCGAAGCGGCCGGATGGCAAGGCGCTGATCGGTTGGGTGGCACGATGCTCGGGGGCTCTCAGGTGTTCGGGTGGCGCGCGGGTCGCAAAGCGGCAGAAGTCGCCTGCCGCCGGAGCGCCACGAATGTGAGTGCCACGACCGTAGAGCCCTTACTCGAACCGCTGGCCCGGATGCGTGAAGCGCGGGGACGGCACCGGCCGGACGATCTCCGTCCCGCATTACAGCGGGTGATGTGGGAGTGTCTGATCGTCGAGAAGGACTCTGCTTCGCTCGCGCGCGCGCGGCAGTTCATCGCCGACGAGCGCGATCGCCTCGCAAACGACCTTGCGATCGCCCAGCCGTTCGACCTCGCGCTCGCCTGCGAGCACCGCAACCTGCTGGACGTCGCAGAAGTCATTGTGGAAGCTGCCTCCCTGCGGACGGAGAGCCGGGGCAGCCATGTGCGCAGCGACTGTCCCCTTCGGGACGATGCGCACTGGCTCACCAACCTTTTCGCCACTCGGGTGAACGGACAAGTCCGGTTCGAGCGCAAGTGGGTAGCGCAGGATCAAGGTTGGACTGATCGGCCCGGAGACATCCGGATCAAACCGTGGGGTTGATGGCTCGAGTCGCGCTGGTGACCGGAGGCGGACGCGGTATCGGTCGGGGCATCGCCGAGCGGTTCGCTGCCGACGGGCACACCGTGATCATCGCCGCGCGGTCACAGTCAGAGGTCGAGGCCAGCGCCCAGGCTATCTGCAAGGCCGGTGGGTCAGCCCAAGGTCGCACGCTGGACGTCACCGACCCCTCGGCGGCCGAGCGCCTCGTGAGGGAGATTGTTTCGACGCACGGCCGACTCGACATCCTCGCCAACAGCGCTGGCACGAGCTATATCGCTCCGCTCGTGCTCGCCGACCCTGAGCGGGCGCGCGCCGTCCTTGAGACTAACTTGCTCGGGGCCTGGATCGTATCCCGTGCGGTGCTCCGGCCCATGATGGCGGCGCGCTGGGGCCGTATCATCCACATCGGCTCGATCTCGGCGGAGGTGGCAGCACCCTTCGCCACCATCTACGCCGCGTCCAAAGGCGGCGTACACGCCCTGGTTCGCTCGCTGGCGCTCGAGCTCGCCCATGCCGGCATCACCGTGAACGCCGTCGCGCCTGGGTACGTGCGCACCCAGCTGTTCAACGAGACCCAAGGTCGCCGCGCCGAGCTGAAGAACGTCCCGCGTGAACAGCACGAGGCGGACCTCTTAGCCGAAGTGCCGACCGGGCGGTTCGTCGAGGTGAGCGATGTCGCGTGGGCGGTCGCATATCTGGCCTCAGAAGAAGCGCGCTCCGTGACCGGGCAGGTGCTGACGGTCGACGGCGGCCGGACGGCGGTATGAGGACGGGCGGTGCAGTGACGGCCTAGCGCTGGAGGATCTCGCGCAGGTCGATTCGATCGAGTACTTGCTGCGGCACGCGATTTCGCGGCGCGTAATGGGCGAGATCAGGCTTCGCCGTAGCGTCGAGTCCCCACTTCGTCGTCTTCCCATCAAGCTCTGATGGATCGAGACCGGTCCCGGGCTGGTCCGGCATCACTACGAGATCGCGATCGACTTGCGCGCGCGTGGCGACCGCCCATTGCGTACGCTGCAGGCTACGCAATTCCACGTCCGGATCGAAACAGACGACCCGTTTCAGATAGAGCTGTGCCGCGAGCACCTCCCGCATCAGCTCGCCAACGCTTCGTATGGCGAGCCGGGACTTGTCGAGCTTCACGAACAGGGTCATCGGGGCCGGGAGATAGACCTCGAGGATCGCCTCGGGGTACGCGCGCCGCAGCGTGCGCTCGAGGTGCGCCCGCAGCGCGACTCCGGTCATCGTCAGGTGCTCCACGCGGCCCGCTACGATATCCTGAAACAGCGGACGGTCGCGGTGGCTCATCACCGACACGTCGAACACTGGCTTCTTAGCGCGCGGCATGGCGTATCCGGCGTACTCTCCGAACGGCCCTTCGTCCACCGAGCGATCGTGGCAAATGCGTCCCTCCAACGCGATCTCCGCCCGCGCCGGCACCAGCAGTCGGGGATCGACAATCCCCGGAACAACCTCGAGCGGCGCGCCCAGTAGAGCGCCGATGATGCCGAGCTCGTCCAGTTGAAGCGCTCCTGCCGCCAATCCACCGAGGGACCAAAGGGGGTGCGCGCCGATGAAAACCGCGACCGGCGTGTCACTGGCGGCTGCGGTGTTCTTCGCATGGATCGCGTGCAGGTGTCCACCAGGCGCCAGGAAGATCCCGGTCGTGTTCCGGTCGCGGATCATCAAGCGGTGGTAGCTGACGTTCAGGGCGCCGCTGTCAGGGTCCCGGGCAACGACGGCGCCGGCAGTCAGATACGGGGACGTCTCGACCTCGGTGTAGCGCATCTGCGGGAGGCGCGTCAGGTCCACCGCTTCATCCCGCAACACGCGCTCGCGTACTGGAGCCACCGCTGCGCCGGACCAGATCCGAGGTGGCAGCGGCAAATCGTAGGCACCCGCGAGCATCTCCTCGAGCTCCCGCTCCGTCCGGCCGATCGATCGTGCAATGCGCGACAAGGAGGCGCAGACGTTGGTCACAACGGGGAGTTCGGTGCCGGCGACGCGCAAGCACTCAATCACCGGCGCCCGCAATGCGCCCTCCAGCTTCGCTACAATTCCTGCGAGCTCCCATTGGGGCGACACTTCCTGCTCCAGGCGCAGGTACTCCTGGGGGCAGTGCTCGCGGACGAACTGCAGAAACGAACGAAGATCCGGCTCCGACATCAGCCGACCGTGGCGGGGGGCAGTGTCGCCGGACCCCCCACCATCCGCCGCCGGTCGATCTTGCCGTTGGGCTTTCGTGGAAACTCGGCCCAAATATGGTAGGCCTTGGGCGAACGGGCGAACGGCACCTTGCCGAGGCAGTGCTGGCGGATCCGGTCGGCGAGGCGTTGCACCGCTTCCTCCTCGCGCGGCAGCGGAGCGACCACCCGGATGTGTGCCTCGATGCGCTCTCCGGCCAGGTCGTCGGGCACGCCGAGGACGACCGCGTCGAGGACCCCTTCGCATTGCAGCAGCATTGCCTCGAGCTCCTCGGCGTAGACACGTTCACCGGCCGACTTGATCATCGCGTCGCGCCGCCCCGTGAGGAACAAGTCCCCTTCTTCGTCGAGCCAGCCAAAATCGCCGGTGTGCAGTCGGCCGAGGGAATCGATAACCTGCGCCGTGGCTTCGGGTTGTCGCCAGTATCCAATCATCACGTTCTCCCCGCACACGACCACCTCACCCACCGCCCCCTGTGGAAGCTCTCGACCGGCATCGTCTACGATCAGCACCTTCACCCCCGGCACGGGTGAGCCCGCCGAATCGGGCTTCCGATCGACGCGCCGGGGATCGAGTGCCGTCACTCTGGGGGCGCACTCTGTCTGTCCGTACCAGATGTGGAGCTCCAGTCCGGGTTTTGCGTTGCGGATCTGAGCGATCCGCTCCGGCGGCATCCGCCCGCCAGTGACGGCGATCCATCGAAGGTCGGGCAAGTCCGTCTGTAAGAAGCGACTCCGGTCAAGCAACGCAGCGAAGTGGTAAGGCACGCCGGAGAACCCCGTCACGCGTGTCCGGACGAGCTGATCCAACACGACATTCGGGAACAAGAAATCTGGCGCAAGATAAACAGACGCCCCGCACAGCGTGTGCACCAGCAGCTGCATGAGGCCGTGCACATAGTGCAGCGGCACGACCATCAAGTAGGAGTCTTCAGAGGTGATCGGCATGTGCGTCGACACCGCCCGCACGGTAGCGTTCCAATTGAGGTGCGAGAGGCACACCCCCTTGGGCGTTCCGGTACTCCCAGAGGTGTATACGATGGCCGCGATGTCCGACTCGGCTGCGGTTGACTTTGCGTTCGCGTCGCCCTCGGGTCGAGCAAACATCTCGGCTTCGTCCTCGATGACGAGGATTCGGCCCGTGGGCGTGTCTGGTCGCCTCCGTGCCAGCTTCGACGCTGCGTAACGTCGCGACGCAACGACGACGGCTGGCTCGCAGTCTTCCAAAATGTCGCTCAGTGCCTCCGGAGCAAGCTGCTCGTTGAGATGGACGGCGATCGCATCAGCGTGCAGGGCGGCCCAGAACGCCACGACGACCTCGGCGCACGGGTCGGCCAGCAGACCCACACGGTCTCCTGGGCGGACGCCCCAATCGCGGAACGCCGCTGCCAGTGCCCGGCTGCGCTGGTCGAGCTCGCCGAAGGTAAGGCTCTCTTGGGCGAACCCGAGCGCCAGCTTGTGCGGGAACCGCGCTGCGATGTCGTGCAGCCGCTCGTGCAGCAGCATCGGCTCAACCGACCGGGCAAGCTTTCGCGATGTAGTTGGCCATCGCGTCCAACGTCGCGAAGTTCTCCGGCACGAGTTCTTCAGTCTCGACCGTGATCTTGAACGTTTCCTCCAGCCACACGATCAGGTTGATCATGGCCAAGCTGTCGAGGACCCCGTCTCCCATGAGGTTCTGGGTAGGATCGAACGTCAACTGCGGGTTGAGATTGCTCCAAATGTACTGAAAGATTCGCTCCTGCATGGTCATGCATTTCTCTCCGGTTCGAAGGAGGGGATGAAGGCCGAATCAATCCGCTTGCGGGCGACGCAGCAGCTTCCCCGAGACTCCTCGCGCAGGTGGAAGACTGCTGTTTCCCCATAGGCTACCACCTCCACGGGCTCGAAGGCGAGGAGCGACCGGTTTTGCCGCAGCCCCTCCACATACGGGAGGTCCTCACTGTGCAGCAGTAGAAGCTCCGACGCGTGGCGTAGCACGGCGGATTCGCCAACCATGCTTCCCCCAAGGAGCCGGATCCCACTGGTTCTGGCTACGTTCATGATCCTTGAGCTCGCCAGCAAGCCGCCGCACTTTCCCACTCTGACGTTGAAAGCCTGGTAGCCTCCCGAGGTGGCCCACCGCCGGGCCTCGTCGAGCCGGCACACGGACTCGTCGGCGACCAGCGGCACCCCGGTCTGGGCGTACAGGTCCCGCAGCTTTGCGGTGAGCTCGGAGTCCCCAGCAGCGTACGGCTGCTCGAGCGATTGGATCGGGAGCGCAGCACACTCCCCGAGCAGCGCTCGCGCGCCGTCTGGGGACAACATCCCGTTTGCGTCCAGCCGCAGCGGCATCGCACCCCGCCAGCACTGGTTGAGGCCATGCAGCCGAGCGACGTCGTTTTCCTCGCCGACCTTGACCTTGACTACCGTCGCACCGGATAACCGAGCTTCCCGAGCGCGCCTGCGGACGTTCTCTTCGGACGCTTCCCCCAGCCCGATTGTGAAGCAGTTTCCCGGGGCGGATGTCCGGCGCGGCCCCAGGATCTCGCTCGGGTCCCACCGCCCGTTCTGCTCAAGCAAGTTGATCAACGCCGCCTCGAACCCACCGAAGAGCGCCGGCTGCCACCGTTGGGATTCCAGCTCTGCAAGCAGGAATGACAGCAGCGCCGCCTGGTTGTCGAAGCGCAGGCCAACCACGACGGCGCCCAGCTCGGGCGCCCCTGTGGCGAAGATCTCGTCATTCGTTTCGCCCGTGACGTAGCTCCGCGCCAGGATCTCGCCGAACCCACGATGACCCTCACCATCCTCGAGCACAACGAGAATGGTGTCGGAGGCGCTGCGCTCCGCTGCGGCATGACGAAAGGCAGAGCGGAACGGCAGTCGCAACCGCAGGAGCTCACAACCCGTCACACGCATGGATCGCCTGCCGCAAGGGGAGAGCAGCGTCCAGGTCGAGCTTCCGACTGAGGACCCCGAGTTTCACTTGGTCCTCGCTGATGCCTGAGCGAGCGAGTTCGTGAACGTACGTCTCAAATCCCTCCTGCCCCACAACGAATCCTACCAGGCTTCCGAGACGGCCCGAACCGCGTTTGTCGCTGTACTCCGGGTTGATCGTCATCAGCAGGGCATCGAAGCGCGCCAACCAGCGCTCGATCGGCAGTACGACATCAAGCGCACCGGGCAGGTCGCTGGGCCAGCTCAGCAACACGCCATAGTGCGGATCGGGGCCGGAGCAGGGGAAGCAAAGAAACTCTCGAGGGCCGGTCGCCCCATCAGATGCCGCCAGGCGGGCGGCCTCCAGTACCTGATACTCGGTGAGCTTCTCGCCTGTAATGCTGGACGTCCTCCCTGAGCGATACAGGAACTCCACTACTGGCACGTGGCCCGAGAAGCCCTTGACGCGAAAACAGTCGCCGATCCGGTACCGGTACAGCCCACCGCTCGTGGTGACGACCAGCTCGTAGATGCGATCGGGCTCGAGCTCCCACGCGAAGCACGTCTCCGGGTTGAGCGACTCGATCGCGGCCTCGGGGATGAATTCGAAGAAATGGGAGGTATACGCCAGCGGCCCCCCGACCGATCCGTCTGCCGTCGGGATGGCCATGATGCACTCGCTCGCCTGGGTGATGTAGTCGCGGCGGCTCACGCCCTCGAGGTAGGGCTCGAGCTGGTGCAGGTACGGTGTCAACATCTCGGATTGCCAGCAGACGACAAGCTCCAACTCGTTCCAGACGCGCTTCAGCGTGAGGCACGCGGCTTCGCTCAGCTCCCGCTCCAGCCAACGCGCTCGGACGGGATCCCGCCGGAGGTACGGGCGCAACTGCGCGAGCCGGTCGGAGGCCACGTCGCCGGGATAACCCAGCTCTCCGTCGGCGATACCCCGAAGCAGCAGTGGCAGGTGGCGCTCTATGGTGCGGCACAGCAGCAGCAGGGTGCTGGGATTCAGGCACATGATGCCATGCAGCGGACCCGCCATCGCGAGCCGCGCCACGGTGAAGTATCGCAGTTCCGGGTTCTCCAGGGTTCGGACCACCGCGGGCAGCGGCCACCCGGCCCAGGACTGGAGCCCCTGCGTGCGCGCGTTCCAAAACGTCGACTCCGAGAGGATCTCCAGCCCACATGCTGAGCGATCGCGGCGTCCGGCGTCGCCGAAGGTGGCGATCCACTTGCCATGCCGCAACCTCGGATGAGCCTGATAGATCAGGTGCCAAAAGACCCCAAACGCACGCGCTTTGTCACGCACCAAGGACGCCGTGACGGGGACGAGCTTGGGTGCCGCAAGCGACCCGCTGGTCTTGAAAAAGGCGAGAGGCGGCTCGGTAGTCAGCACTCCCTGCTCGCCCCGCGCGATTCGCTCGACAGCAGGACGGACCTGTTCGTAGTTCACCAGCTTGCGTTGCACCGCTGCGATGTCTTCACCCGCGGCGAGGAAGCGCTCGGTTTCGGCGGAGGCGAGCATTCGGTCGGCGTCAATCCACCTAGTCGCACCCGCGGACGCCCGTCACCACGGCCGCGTAGTGCTCCGGGAACACCTGGTCCATGACCACGAGATCGGGGTGGATCGCCGCTTCCTGGAAGCCGGCGCGCTGTAAGGCGACCAACCAGCAACGTGGTGTCAGGTAGCCGTGGGCTGTGCGGATCTCCGCATCGCGCTGCGCCGCGGTGCGGTGATAGCGCGACAGGTTGAGTGTCAGCTCGCGTGGCACCATTTCTCCCGGGCACTTGCGCACCCGCTCCGCGAAGGCCACGCGCCCACCAGGCCTCAACGCCGCATGACACTCGCGCAGCATCGCCACGATGTCCTTCGCGATGTGCGCCGCGTTCACTCCGTAGACCAGATCCACGCTCTCCTGCTCGACACCCTGACCGCGAAACGCCTTGTTCATGTCGAGGTACTTCCACTCGCACGGCACCGAGGGGAACGCTTCGCGCATTGCGCGCCGCGTGTCTAGGATGAAACGTGGGCTCACATCGGTGAAGAGAAAGCGGTCGATGCAGTCGAGCATCCGGCGGGCTTGAAACACCTCGAGCAGGTGACGGATGCCGTTGCCGGTGCCGCCACCGAGCTCGAGCACCGTGCCTCCCGAGAACAGCTCCGCGACCGCCATCGCCCCCATCCGACCGTGGAGATCCTGCATTGGATCGGCGTTGGTCGCACGATGCCACAGCTGGTAGTGTTCAGCGTCGGCTCCCGACAGCACACGGTCCATCATGCTCGGCTCGTCGCGCAACGCGGTGACGAAGTTCTCGCAGCCGAAATTGAGGAACTCGAGCGCGGCCGCATAGCCGGGCCCTAGCTCCGTCATCGCGCGACGCAAGGCCGCAAGCTCTGCAAGCTCCGCCTTGCCATCGGGGGGCTGGGCCCGCGCCTGGAAGCGCGCGGGGGGGCCGGGCTCCACGGAAACGATTCCGGTCTGCGCGGCCAGCCGGCTGAGCATAGCGTCGAGTGCGATGTGGCTGCTCGTCTCGAAGCCGAGCCCGTCGGAGAGTTGTCGGGCGGTGCGGGGTGCCGCGAGCAGCTGGGTGAAGGCGAGCTGCCGGTAGAGGGACATCAGATGGATATCGCATGCCAGGTCGAGGATTTGGGTGCCCTGGCGAATCGCGGGAGTGTACAGTTCTCGGTCGCACCACTGAGTGAAGGCGGTGGCGTCGAAGGTGGCGCATTCGTGGGCGACAGTCATAGGATCCTCGGCGCGGACATGGAGCAAATGCCATTCCTGCCGAGCAACCGCATTCCACCTGATGGGTTAGGTGTAGACGGTTCCAAAATCAGCGGCCCTACTGGTCGATCAGGCTGGACAGGGCGCGGACGAGCCTTGTCCGAGTGGTCGACCCAGCGGATGTAAAACGCCCCGGAAGAGCCCGAGTGTCGCAGACTGGCGCACGATGTTGCTAGTCGCTAACAATCAGACTTAGGCTGAATCGCGGCGTCACTCGGGTCTCAGACGATATCGGCGAACCTCCGCTCCATGCGTCGGAAGTAGAAGAGTCCACTCACGAGTAGAGTCAGCGCGGCAGCGGACGACACCATCAAGATCGGCCCCGGTGCCGTGTTGGTGCCGAGCAAGGCCCAGCGGAACCCTTCCACCACTCCGGCCATGGGATTCAAGCCATAGAGCGTGCGCCAGGGCACGGGAAGGAGGCTGCTCGGGTAGGCGACCGGGGTGGCAAATAACCAGAACTGGGTGAGGAACGGGACCGTGTAGCGCACGTCCCGGAACTGCACGTTGAGGGCCGACAGCCACAACCCCACGCCAAGGCACGTCACGAGGGTCAGCAGGACGAGCCCAGGCAGCCAGACGACGTTCCACGTGGGCTTTACGTCGAAGTACAACATCATCCCCAGGAGCACCGCGAAACTCAGCACGAGATCGACGAGGCCGGACCCGACGCTCGAGATCGGGATGACGAGGCGTGGGAAGTAGACCTTGTTAATCAGATGCGCGCTGGCCACCACGCTCGCGGCGGACTGAGTTAGCCCGTTTGCGAAGAACGTCCAGGGAACGAGTGCCGCATAGCTGAATACGGGGTAGGGAATTCCATCGGAGGGTATCCGCGCGAGCCTGCCGAAGAACAAGCTAAAGACGATCATGGTGAAGAAGGGCTGAATGATCGCCCAGGCCCCGCCGAGCACCGTTTGCTTGTAGCGGACCTTGATGTCCCGCCAGGTCAGGAAGTAGAGCAGCTCGCGGTATTCCCAGAGCGCCCCGAGCCGCAAGGAAACCCAGCCGCGCGACGGCTCGATTCGAAGTACTGGAACAGCGTCGCGATGATCCGTTGATTCCCGAAGCGGCTGGCTGTCCCGCTCGATAGCAGTCATGGGCGCCGGTTCGTGGGCACGTTGGCGCATGACGCAAGATGTCTGCCAGTTACACCTGCTCCCCGCGCGGTCACCTTGTGTTAAGGTAGCAACATTTGCGGTATTTCGGCACCATGACCGCGTTCGCCCCAGGGGCGGGCGCAGGATTCTACCTGCCGGTGTCCGTCGCAGTTCCGCGTCGTTCCGGTGGTACGGGGCGAGGTATGGATTCTGCTCCCTGGTCTGCCCCTGGCCCGAGTGCCGAACGTTCGATCGCTGGCAGCGGGAGGAGCGTCGGAACGAGCCGGGACCGGTGGTTATCCGTCCAGCTGATGGACGGTCGGCGCGCGAACCTTGAGGCGGATTCTTGTGCGGAAGGACGAACGAGGCTGATGAGGGCGGCGAGATGAGCGACATCGCGATCCGCGCCGAGCGGATCAGCAAGCGCTACCGCATTGGGAGAACTAGGCGCGGCGGCTATGAAACGCTGCGAGACCGGCTCTCCTGGGCCGTCGGAGCACGGTTGCAGCGCGTAGGGAGGTTGTTGCTGGGTTACCCTACTGGCGTTGAGCAATCGGAGAACACCGTCTGGGCTCTTCGCGACGTGTCCTTCGAGGTACGGCGCGGAGAGAGAGTCGGCATAATCGGTCGCAACGGCGCCGGCAAGAGTACGCTCTTGAAAGTGCTGTCCCGGATTACGGAGCCAACCTTCGGCTTCGCAGAGGTTCGTGGTCGCGTAAGCTCGCTCCTCGAGGTTGGCACGGGCTTCCATCCGGAACTAACTGGCCGGGAGAATATCTACTTGAATGGCGCCATCCTCGGCATGAAACGGCGGGAGATACGGTACAAGTTCGATGAGATCGTAGCCTTCGCCGAGGTCGATACGTACATTGATACACCGGTCAAATATTACTCGAGCGGGATGCAACTGCGCCTCGCGTTTGCAGTCGCCGCACATCTGGAACCTGAGATCCTGCTGATAGACGAAGTGCTGGCGGTAGGGGACGCGGGCTTTCAGAAAAAGTGCTTGCAGAAGATGGAGGGGGTCGGAGCAGACGGCCGGATAGTGCTGTTCGTCTCGCATAACATGCCGGCCATTACCCGTCTGTGTCAGCGCACGATTCTCCTCAGCGAAGGTCGTCTGTCGCGAGTGCCTATCTAAAGGACGGCCTCGGCACCAGCGCAGCGCGGGAGTGGAACCACCTCAGCGGCGCACCCGGCAACGACGTCGTGCGTCTCCGGGCCGTCCGCATCCGATTGGAGGGCGGCCAAATTACCGACGCAGTCGACATTCGCAGGGCTGTGGGGGTCGAAATCGAGTACCAGGTGTTAAGGTCGGGCTACGCGCTCTGTCCGTACTATACGCTCGACAACGAAGAGGGTGTGCGAGTGTTCGTGGCCCTGGACCAGGATCCAGCCTGGCGACGACGTCCGCGGCCCGTTGGACACTATGTGAGCACCGGCTGGATTCCTGGCAATCTCTTGTCCGAGGGCACGATGGTTGTCGGGGCGGCGATGAAGACCGAGGAGCCGAGTCTCCTGCATTTCTACGAGCCGGACGCCGCCGCCTTTCAAGTGATCGACAGTCGCGACGGGAACTCCGCCCGAGGCGACTTTTCTGGGCACCTGCCGGGAATCGTGAGGCCGCTCTTGAACTGGACCACGCGGTTCCTTCAGACGTCGAGCCCGACGTCCAGACAGACCTGATCTCGGCTCAGCGGGTGCGGGCGATGGCCGTGGTTCTCGAAGGGTTTCCAGTCATGGATTCCCACCACGACTTCCATCACAGGATCCTGTCCGTCCGTCACGCGACGAGAGGGAGCACGGTACGTTGGCCGGATGGACCTTTCCTCCAACGGCGACCAGGTCGAGCTCGACCGGTTTGTCGCGTGGCCGTGCAGCGCGAACACACGAGCTGAGGCGACTGTTAACGACATGACGGCTGCGCCGCTTCGCATCCTCGTCATCAGCAACTTGTATCCACCTCACCATATCGGAGGGTACGAGATCCGTTGCCATGAAGTCGTGGAGGGTCTGAAGTCGCGCGGACACAAGCTGAGAGTGCTCACAAGCACGTTTGGTGTGACGTCGAAGAATTCCGATGGAGAGGTGTTTCGATGGCTCCGACACGACTTTTCGGAAGGCAGCGCGCACCATAGCTCCTGGGTGCGGGCGGCATTCATAATCCGGAACGAGTTGCAGAACCAGAGATGTCTGGGGCGCGTGTTACGGGAGTTTCGACCAGACGTCGTGTTCTTGTGGAATCCAAAACACATATCCATGTCGCTGATTCCGGTCACTCGCGCTGCGGGTGTGCCTATCTGCTTCTCGATCGACGATGACTGGCTTGCGAGATTCAAGCCTGACAAAGATCCGTGGTTCAGACTCTGCATCAGACACGGCCGTAACTGGCCAGTAAGGATGGTGAAACGTCTGCTTCGATGGTCGTTCACCCGCGTCGGACTTCAGAGCGAGTACGGCCCTGAAGACTATCACCACGCGCTCTTCGTCAGTCACTATATGAAGAACGCAGCTCTTCGTGCTGGTAGACCTGTGTCAGACGCCGAGATCATTCACGGCGCCGTGGACACTAGCGCTTTCCGGCACAGGCCCCGACCCGGGCCGCCTGCACCTCCCCGACGCTTGCTGTACGTCGGGCGCCTCGTGTACGAAAAAGGTGTCCACGATGCTATCGAGGCGCTTCACGTTTTGCGGAATATCTATGGGTACCGAGCGATATCGCTCTCAATCGTGGGCAGTGGGGACCCGGCATACGACGCACAGCTGCAAGACCTCACACGTGCCCGCAGCTTGGAAACGGCTGTGCGGTTTCTAGGTTCGGTAGCCCGGGAGCGCATGCCGGTCGTATACCAAGAGCATCATATTCTACTCTTCCCGTCGCTCTGCCCGGAGGGCCTTCCAAGGGCGATGTTGGAAGCGATGAGCGCAGGTCTAGCCGTGGTTGGAACGGCCACGGGAGGAGGTGGGGAGGTCCTGCAACATGATACTAACTCCCTCATCTTCCCGCCGGGAGATGCGTTGGCCTGTGCGAGCCAGGTGAGGCGCCTGCTGGAGTCGCCGTCGCTGTTCGAGATGATTCGAATCCACGCTCGACGCACCGTTGAGGAGCGATTCGGAATGGAGGTGATGCTGAATCACACCGAGGAGGCGTTGATGTGCGTAGCTCGAGAGGATCCCGTGACAGGGGTAAGCGCAACTGACCGAACGTAAGGCGGATGCTAGCTCGCTAGCTGGTGATTGGCGATCCCGTGGATGTGGTCCCGCACGTACGAACGTGGGTCGCCGTCCCTAGTGAGAATGGTAAAACCGCTCTCCCGTAGGAACCCAATGACTGCGTCTCTGGTGCGGAATTCGTCGCCGTCGCCGCTGGCCGCCCTGAAGTCGTGGCACGCGATGCATACCTGATTCGTCCTACGGATCATGTACTTCATGCCGCCGATCGCGAGCCGCTCGGCGCCTTCAATGTTGATCTTCAGGAAGGAAATGTGCTCCAGGCCGTGAATCTTGCAGATCTCGTCAAGCGAATGGGCCGGCACCTGCTCCCGCATGCACCCTTCTCCCTGGGCGAGGCTGATGCAGTTCGCCTCGTGGTCCTCCCGGTCGTCGATATAGACGGCACGGGACCCGTCCGCGACGGCGTACTGAAGACACAGCGTGTTGGCTAGGCGGTTCCAGTAGCACAGTTTCCGGAGAAGTCGGCAAGTGGTTGGATGAGCCTCAATCGCCAGCACGCGTCCGGCGGCACCGACGGATGGGGAAAAGGCTAAGACGTCCATGCCGATGCCCGCTCCAACGTCCACGATCACGTCACCGGGTTGTGGCTGGTACGCGTAGAACCAGAAGTCCTTGGCGCATCGTATGGACCTCTCGAACGCGGATCGAAAACTGAGTATCCGATCTCTCGTGTATTCAAACGTGGATGAATCAGGGAGGTAGCCGAGTGAGCTCACGCCGTGGATCCAGACATCGTCGTAGAGTATGCTTACATTCTCGCCGGTAAGCTGCCTTGCCCACCTCGTGGCAAGAGCCGCAAGCAGTCCTCGCCCGCCAGGGCGGTCCAAGGCGCGAATTAGCGCACGCTTGATGGTCACGGGGTCGCTCTCAAAGCCAGAGCCGTCTCGCAGGATCCATGCCCAGCATAGGGCGCGAGTTCCTCGGAGGTCGGGCCCGGACGGGAGCCCATCGGACCGAAATTCGTCTGCCCCGCGAGCGCACGCTCTCCCCGATCGTCAGCGATGTGCACGTGAAGGGACAGAGCTAGCGGCGCACGATCCTCCGTCAAGGTTGCGTGGGCTGTCAGCGAAGTGCCACAGTCCGAGTTCCTGCCGCTGGGGGACTTGCCTCAAGTCATAGCAGCCGAGGTTGTTAGGTCGGTACAGAGCTTGCGAGTGGCCCTTTGTGCGGCCGGGCTGCCATCGGCCAGTGGCTGTCAACTGTCCTGAAGTCGTGCGAGCAGTCAACGAGCTAGCCCGGCGCGTTCCGATCTATCAGTTACGCGGGACGCGGATGGTCATCTACGTCAGGTCGGGTACATGCAGCTAGACGTCGGGTGCTACGAAGCCTAATGCGCATCGTGCAGGTGTGTTACGGCTGGACGCCGCGGAAGACTGCGCGCAACGGTGGTGAGCTGCGCTACTGGCAGGACCTCGCCTCTCTCGTTGCACTGGGGCACGAAGTGCACTTGGTCGTCTGCCAGGCCATCAGCGGCACCGAGGCGCTCGAGCCCGATGTGGAGCGACTTCCGGCGACAATCACGTATGTCCGCGCGCCCGACAAGGCGATGACCCGTCTCGACGCATGGCGAGCGTTGTTGCCGGGCGAGGCGAGCCTACGGCTGCACCTGCGCTATCCCGGACAACTACGTCCCTTGGTGGCCGACATTGTTCGGCGCCTGCAGCCGGACATGGTCTGGGCTAACTGGCTCGCAACGATGGCGCTGCTGCCGGCTGGTCTCCCGACCGTGTACGCGCACCAAGATTTCCTTTACAAGGTGTTAACGGTGCGCGCGGCGACCCAACTGCGCCGCGACCACTGGCGGGACCGATGGCGTACACGCTGGCTACGCCGGGCGGAACTGGCCCTGTGTGCGGCCGCCGACCACGTCGTCTGCGTCTCTGATTCGGAAAGGGCTCAACTGGCGACGATTGGGCGGCGGTGCACATACATCCCCATCGTGGGTCCTACGATCGCCGGTAGCTCCGCCCCGACTGCGAACGGGCCGCGCGTGTTTTTCTTTGGGACTTGGGCCTCCACGGCGATGCGATCGGGCGCACGCCATTTCCGCGAGGTGGTATGGCCTACCTTCGGCAAGCGGGAGCCGCCAGTGGAATGGCATCAAGTCGGCACCCCAGAGCCGCAGGAGTCTGCAGATTGGCGCTGGGTGGAGCAGCGGTTCGTGTGCCACGGATTTGTCGACGACTTGGGCGGTGTCTTTCGGATCGGTGACGCGTGTCTCGTACCGTATACGGAAGACACGGGCTTTCGCACCAAGTTTGTGACCGCCGCCGCGCACGGCCTCGTCAACATCGGCTATGACACGGCGTTCCGCTGCGCACCCGAGTTCACGCCCGGGATGGACTGTCTGGTTGCCACCACGCCCGCCGAGCTGGTGGCAATGTTGCACGAATACGCCAACGATCGCGGACTGAGGCGCCGGCTCGGCGCAGCGTCCCGCGCTTTGTACGAGGCAGCGTTCTCGTTCGAGGCGCAGCTTCCAAAGTACGAACGGGCCCTGCTCGGGGCGGTGGCGACTGGAGCGACCGCGGTGGGAAAATGGCTGCACCTCTGACCACGGCCAGTTGCTTCGTCGCGGCCGAGGTTGGGTCGGTGCACGACGGCAGCTACGGCAATGCGAGACAGCTCGTCCGCGTCGCCGCGCAGTGCGGTGCGAATGCGATCAAGTTTCAGACTCACATCGCCTCAGCCGAGACGCTGCCGAACGCTCCGACGCCGCCATATTTCGCGGGAGAGCCGCGGTATGAGTATTTCGAGCGGACAGCCTTTACGGCGGAGCAGTGGTGCGAACTCAAGGGCTACTGCGACGAGCACGGCATTGAGTTTGTTTCCTCGCCCTTCTGTGAAGAAGCCGTCGAGCTCCTCGAGCGGGTCGGCGTCCGTCGCTACAAAATCGCCTCGGGCGAAACCACCAATCTGCCTCTGCTGGAACTGATCGCGCAGACGCGCAAGCCGGTATTGCTTTCGTCGGGGATGAGCTCTTGGGCCGAGCTGGACGAGGCGGTCAACACGATCCTTACTTACCATGGGAGCCTCGCCGTGTTGCAGTGCACGTCCGCCTATCCCTGTTGTCCGGAAGATGTGGGCTTGAACGTCATGCTGGCGATGCGCGATCGATACGGCCTGCCGGTCGGGCTGTCCGACCACACCTTGGAACCGTTCGCATCCCTCGGCGCGGTCGCTCTAGGGGCAGCGGTCGTCGAGAAGCACCTCACGTTCAGCCGGTTGATGTACGGAAGTGATGCCGCCCACTCGATGGAACCCGATGAGTTCACCGCTCGCGTGAAGGGAATCCGGGCCATCGAGACGATGCTCGCCCATCCTGTTGACAAGAATGCGATGGCCGAGCGCTTGCGCGACATGAAGGGCATCTTCGAAAAGAGCGTGGCGTCGCTCACGGATATCCCCGCTGGAGCGGTCATCACCGCGGACATGGTGGGCATGAAGAAGCCGGGCACGGGGATCCCTGCCCGGAAGCTCCGGGACGTCATCGGCCGACGCGTCCGTCGGGATGTCGTGAAAGACACGCTGCTCCGCGAGGAGGACCTCGATGCGTAAGGTCTGCGTCGTGGTGGGGTCGCGAGCGAATTACAGCAGTATCAAGTCGGCGATGTGCGCGATCACACGGCATCCCGATCTCGAGCTCCAGACGGTAGTTGCCGCGTCGGCCCTGCTGGAGCGGTACGGCCACGTCGGCCAGCTCGTGGAACAGGACGGCTTCACGCCGGCCGCGCGAGTCTACATGCTCATTGAGGGGGAGACGCCGGCTACGATGGCCAAGTCGACCGGCCTGGGCCTGGTAGAGCTCCCCACCGTTTTTGAGCAGCTGCGGCCCGATCTTGTCCTCACGGTGGGGGACCGGTTCGAGACCATGGCGACGGCGCTGGCAGCGGCGTACATGAACATCCCACTGGCGCACACCATGGGCGGGGAGGTGTCCGGCACGATCGACGAAAGCATCCGCCACGCCGTGACCAAGTTTTCGCACATCCACTTTCCGGCATGCGCCCAGGCC
>VBGG01000013.1 GCA_005883405.1 Chloroflexota bacterium
CGCGGCCGAGAGCCAGAAGAGCATCCCCGGAGGGGTCCCCATTGGCAGATCGCCCGCTGGCGCGCCGCTTCTGGGCCGAGAGCCAGAAGAGCATCCCCGGAGGGGTCCCCATTGGCAGATCGCCCGCTGGCGCGCCGCTTCTGGGCCGAGAGCCAGAAAAGCATCCCCGGAGGGGTCCCACTGGGTGATACTCGTCGGGCCGAGCTAACCCCGGAGGGGACCTGTGTGCTCGGCTCCTCGCGCGCCAGCGGCCATGGCAAAGAATTCCCCTGTGTGCTCGGCTCCTCGCATGCCAGCGGCCATGGCAAAGAATTCCCCGGAGGGCTCGGCTCGTCGCCTGTCAGCGGCATGCACCGGGCTGTCAAGCCTATTCCAAGGTTCACGGCACAGAATCACGTCATACTTATGGTGGCAGCGAACAATATGGACGTTCTGGTGGTGGAGGATGATCCGCGCATTGCGCGCGTGGTCGAGCGGGCGCTCACCGATGTCGGGCACCGCGTTGAAGTGGCGCACGACGGCCTCGAGGGGCTGACCAGCGCCGAACGCGGCACGCATGACCTGGTGGTGCTCGACGTGATGCTGCCCGAGATGGATGGCATCGAGGTTGCCCGCGAGCTGCGGCGACAGCGGCTGCGCACGCCAATCCTGATGCTCACGGCGCGCGACGCCGTACCGGATCGCGTGCGCGGTCTGGACGCCGGCGCCGACGACTACCTGACCAAGCCCTTCGCCCTCGAGGAGCTGCTGGCGCGCGTGCGCGCCCTCGGCCGTCGCGCCAGCGACGGCAACGACGACCAGTTGACGGTCGCCGACCTGGTGCTCGACCTGGCGCGCCACGAAGCCCGTCGAGCCGAACATTCCATCGAGCTCACCGCCAAAGAGTTCGACCTGCTGGCGTACTTGATGCGTCACACGGGGCGTGTCCTGAGCAAAGACCAGATCACCGAACACGTCTGGGGCTACGATAGCCAGGCCACCTCGAACGTGGTTGAGATCTACATTCATTACCTGCGCGACAAGATCGACCGCGGCTTTGCTCGGCCGTTGATCCGAACGGTGCGCGGGGTCGGCTACACCATCAAGGACTGAGGCTCGTGCAGGCACTCTTCGCGCGCATCCGCTGGCGCCTGGTCGGCTGGAACATCCTCATTCTCGGCTTGATCCTGGTGCTGCTCGGCGCGAGTGTGTACGTGGCGTTGTCGCGCAGTCTCATGGACGAGGTCGACCGCAACCTGGTCAGCCGCAGCGAGCAGGCGATCCCGTTCCTGTTCTTCCCGCGCCGGCCTGACGACGTGGGCCCTGGTCTGCCACGGCGCGGTATCGAAGGCTACAGCGGCGGCACGTTCTACGTGGGCCTCAAACCTGACGGAACGGTGTTGAGCAATCCGCAGAACGTCACACTGCCAGAACTGAAATGGCCGCAGACGTCGCAGCCGGTGTTCACCACCATTCAGCTCGGCGATGGCGACCAGGCGCGGGTGGTTCTGCGGCGCATGCCCGATGGTGGGCTGCTGGTCACTGGCCAGAGCCTGAGCCCGGAGCAGACCGCGTTGCATTCGCTTCTACTGGTCCTGGTCGGCGGCGGCGGCATTGGGCTGCTGTTATCACTTGCGGCGGCCTGGTTCCTTTCGGGTCGCGCGCTTATTCCGATCCAGAACGCGTTCCAGCGCCAGCAGGAGTTCGTGGCCGATGCGTCGCACGAGCTGCGCACGCCGCTGACCGTGCTGCGCTCGGCAACTGACCTGATGAACGTGCATCGCGAACAGCCACTCGAGCGTAACGGCGAGCTCTTCGACGACGTGCGGGCCGAGATCGCGCGTATGGAGCGCTTGGCGCAAGACCTGCTCACGCTGGCTCGATCCGATGCGGGTGGAGTGGAGTTGATGACGGCTCCGGTCGAGATGGTCGACGTGGCCGGCGAAGTGGTGCGTCGCACCACGCCGCTTGCCAGCAGCGCGGAGATCCAGCTGGCGTTGCATTCGGACGGGCAGCCGGCAGCCGTGGAAGTCGATCCCGACCGGATGCAGCAGGTGTTGCTGATTCTGATCGACAACGCCATCAAGCACACGCCGCGTGGCGGCAAGGTCCAGGTGCGAGTCCGCCGGCATGGGCCGAGCGCGGAGGTGGAAGTGGCCGACACCGGCAGCGGCATCGCTAGCGAGGACCTGCCGCGCATCTTCGATCGGTTCTACCGCGCCGACAAGGCGCGAGCGCGAGCGAAGGGTGGTACGGGACTCGGACTGGCTATCGCCAAGATGCTGGTGGAGGCTCACGGCGGTCAGCTACAGGTGGCCAGCACGCTCGGAGTCGGCACGCAGGTGACGGTCAGCTTGCCACTGCTGGCGCACCGGCCCGCCACACTGGGTGGACGTCTGGGTGAGCTGGCGGCGCGTCTGCCGCATCCTGCTCCGCGGCAGTAAGCCGTTTGCTCCTCGATCTTCTTGCGGCGTACGTACCGCGCTCGGAGGAGGAGGCGCGAGACGTCGAACGGATTCGCGCGTTGGCCGACGCTGGCGACCCGTGGAGTCGGCGATTACCGCTGCACGTGACCGGCTCGGCGGTCGTCGTTCACCCTCCGACTCGGCGCGTCTTGCTGCGCTGGCACGAGCGCATGCAGGGCTGGCTGCAGGTCGGTGGTCACGCCGACCCGGGTGAAACCGATCCGTTTCTCATCGCGCTGCGCGAAGCGCACGAAGAGACCGGCCTGGACGACCTGACGCCATGGCCAGACCCTTTGCTCCCCCGACTCGTTCAGGTGGCGGTGGTTCCGGTGCCGGCCGGCAAGCGTGAGCCGGCGCACGAGCACGCGGACATCCGATACGCGTTGTCGACCGGCACGCCCGAGAGCGTGCGACCGGAGTCCGCCAAAGCGCAGCTCGCCTGGATGTCGCTGTCGGAAGCGCTCAGCAGAGTCGGCCACGATAACCTCCGCGTGTGCCTGGAGCGCATCGCTAGTACGGGTGAGTTTTGAGCCACTCGACGTACTCGGCGAGCCCATTCTCCACACCGATTCGCGGCTGGTAGCCGACTTCTGACGACACCCGCGTCAGGTCCATGTAGCGGCTGTCGGCATCACCGCCGGCGGGAAGGTCCACCTGGAACTCCGGCACCAGTCTGCGGATGGCGTCGACCAGGTCCATGTTGCGGGTGACGCGCCCGTTGCCCAGGTTGTAGATGCGCTGCTCCAGCCTCGGAGCGGAGTGGAGAAGCTGGATGCCGGCGGCGACATCTTTCACGTAGCACACATCGCCGCCGTCGCGGGCGTTCGGCGGACCGTAGCGCATGCCACTGAAGTCCGGCTGACTGCGACGTGCCGCGGCATGGCACAGGCGGCTGGGCAGGTTGGCCATCGAATGGTACAGCGGACCGAAGATGCCAGCCACGCGCAGCATGACCACCTCGAGTCCGGTGCGCTGGCCGAAGAACAGGCCGAGGATCTCGAGGGCCTTCTTGTAGGCCTCGGTGGGGTTGGCGGAGGTGATCGGAACGTGCACGTCCTCGCGCCAGGGCCGCTCCGCCACGTTGCTGTAGACAGCGAGCGAGCTGGTGACAGTCACGCGCCGCAGGCCGGCCGCGCGGCTCGCTTCCAGCACGTTCAGGTATCCCGCGGTGTTGGTCTGGAATTCCTCCGCTGGCGACACACCACTCAGCGCCGGCACCGCCAGGTACACCACGCCTTCCACGTCATGCGTCTTGATGACGTCTTTGACCCGCGGGGCATCGAGCACGTCGAGCGGCTCGACTCGAGCGCGTTTGCCCAGGTCAGCCTCGAGGAAATCTGGCTCGCGGCGATTGCGATGGTAGGTCAGGACAACATCCTGCCCGCCATCCAGAAAGCTCCGCGCCGTGTGGAGCCCGATGAAGCCCATCCCACCGATGAGGAGTGTTGGTCTATGCACGGGCGTCTCTGTTGTACACGCACTGCTCAGATGGAGGACCGTATGCGCGAGACGAACACGTCCTCCAGCGACGGCTTGATCTCGCGCACACTCGTCACCGCGATTCCCTTCGCGCGGAGCGCGGCGGCGAGCGCATCGGCTGAGAAGTGATCCTCGACGAGGACGTGGAGCAGCGTGCCGTAGAGCGTCACCTCGCGTACACCCGCGACCGTGGGCAGAAACTCCAGCGCGTCGACCGCCGGCTCGCACTCCACCTCGAGCAGCGTGCCCGAGAGCCCCGTTTCGCGTAGCTCGCGCGGTGGCGCCAGCGCCACCATGCGGCCGTTGAGCATGAGGGCGACGCGGTCAGCATGCTCGGCTTCGTCGATGTAATGGGTGGTCAGAAAGATCGTGACCCCGCCGCGGGCCAGACCGTAGATGAGCGTCCAGAAGCTGCGGCGAGAAACGGGGTCTACCCCAGCCGTGGGCTCATCCAGAAACAGGAGCGGAGGCTGGTGAACGATCGCGCAGCCGAGTGCCAGACGCTGCTTCTAGCCACCGGACAGATGCCCCGCCAGCTGGCGCTCGTGACCGGTGAGACCGGCCATGGCGATCAGCTCCCGCACCCGCTGGGCGCGTCGACCGCCCGCTACCTGGTAGAGGCCGGCGTAGAAGTTCAGGTTCTCGCGCACCGTCAGGTCCTCATACAACGCGAAGCGTTGCGACATGTAGCCGATGCGCGCCTTGATGAACTCGCTCTGGGTGGCGACATCGAACCCGAGCACGCGGCCCTGGCCACTTGTAGGGGTGATGATGCCGCACAGCATGCGGATCGTGGTCGTCTTGCCCGATCCGTTGGGTCCCAGAAAGGCGAAGATTTCGCCCTGCCTAACGTCCAGCGTCAGGTGGTCGACGGCGACCAGCTCGCCAAACGTCCTGGTCAGCTCGCGGACTTCGACCGCTGCCATCAGTCCAGCGTCTTACGGAACCGGTTGGCGCTCAGTCCGAAGACGATCACGCCGAACGCGGCAAGCGCGAGCACTTCAGGCCACAGCACCTCGACGCCGACGCCCTTGAGGATGATGCCGCGCAGGATCTGCAGGAAATATGTCAACGGGATCAGCAGCCCCAGCTCGCGAATCGGATGCGGCATGCTTTCACGGGCGAACACGAATCCCGACAGGATGATCGACGGCAACATCACGAACAGCGCCAGCTGCATGGCCTGCGTCTGGGTCTGCGACACGGTCGACACCAGCAGTCCCAGGCCGAGTGAGCTGAGTACGAAGACCGCGGCCAGTACCAGCAGCAGCGGAAAGGAGCCGGCGAACTCAACGCCGAACCAGAAGTGCCCGATGGCGCTGGCAAACAGCACGTTGGCGAACGCGACGGTCACATACGGCAGGATCTTGCCCAGCATCAGCTCCCAGGGTTTGACCGGCGTGACGACCAGCTGCTCCAGCGTGCCCCGCTCGCGCTCGCGGACTACAGCGAACGCCGTCAGCAAGAGCGTCTGGAACTGCATGATGAGCCCCAGCAGGCCAGGAATCATGAAGTTGATGCTCTGCATGCTCGGGTTGTAGAGCACGATCGGGCGGAGATCGATCGCCTGGCGCGCGGCGCTGCGCTGTGAAAGCGTGCCGGCCACCAGGAGCGCGGTTTGGGCGGTGTTGGGGTCGGAGCCATCCACGACCATCTGCGCCCTTGGCGCGCGCCCGGCCACCAGGTCGCGCGAAAACTCCGGCGGCAAGACGATGCCCACCCGAGCGGTACCTGCGTCGATCGCCTGACGCACCTGCTCGATGCTGCCGACCTGGCCGACCAGATCGAAGTAGCCGGTGTTGAAGAACGTGGACAGGAAGCCTCGGCTCTGTGCGTCGCGCGCCTGGTCGAGCACCACCGTGGCGATGTGGTCCACGGTGGTGTTGATGGCGTAGCCGAACAAGGTGAGCTGCATCACGGGCAAGAGGAGCACGATGGCCAGCGTGCGCCGGTCGCGCCGGATCTGGATGAACTCCTTGAGGACGATCGACCAGACGCGTGCGATCATGGCGACGGCGGCACGTCGGAGCTGTCGAATGTCGCGTCCACCGGCAAGCCGGCTTTGAGCGCAGAGTCGGCGTTCGGCACGCGCACCGTCACGGCAAAGACCAGATTCTGTCGGTCTCGCTGCGTCTGGACGTTGCGTGGCGTGAATTCGGCGCGCGACGCGATCGTCGTCACGTGACCAGAAAAGGTCCGATCGGCAAAGGCGTCGGCGTGGATGCTGACGCGCTGGCCGACAGCGACACGCCCAAGGTCGCCCTCCAGGACGAACAACGTCAGCTTGAGATCGGTAGGGTCGGCAACGGTGAGGATTGGCGTGCCCGGGCCGACGTATTCGCCGGGGTGGGCAATTTGCTTCTGGACAACTCCGCTCAGCGGCGCGCGCAGCTCGAGTCGCGCCATCTGCGCCTGGCTGATCTGCTGCTGAGCCGCGTCGGTGACCGACTGCTTGGCCTGGACCGAGAGCACCGGGTCGGCCAGGTGTCCGACGACCTGGCCCTCGATGACCCGACTGCCTTCGTCGACCGCCAGGTCGGCGACGCGGCCGGCGGACTCGGCGGCCAGGGTGACCTCGTCGAACTCGATGGTGCCGGAGGCGACCAGCGGACCACCCGGCGGCTGCGGGCGGAACCACCACGCGGCGCCGATGATGACCGCCAGCGCGAGGGGTACAAGCGCACGGCGTGGCGGCCGATGCAATCGCGGCCGATGCAATCGCGGCCGAGGTGTTCGCGGCACGGGCGCGTGGCCGTCCGGCGAGGCGTGCGGGGTGGGCATCGCCTCTGCCGGTTGGTGGGGCGGCGCGGACGGAGGCGGAGTGGGCAGTCCCATCGAGTTGCCGCGTGACGGGTGTCATCGTACACTCAATTGAATGACCAATCAAGGGGCAGTGGGAAGTCCGGCCATCGCCGATTCCGGTCGCCGCGCCCAGATCCTCGACGCCGCGCTGCACGTCATGGCCGAGCACGGCTTCCGCGGCGCCAGCATCAAATCGCCCGCGCTGATCTACTGGTACTTCAAGGACAAGTACGCCGTCTTCGAAGCCATGCTGCGGCGCATGTCGCCGTTTCTCAACGTGGTCGCCGAAGCCGAGGCGTCACTCGACGAGCCACCCGAGGTCGTGCTGCCGCGCATCGTCGAGAGTTTTTTGCTCACCGTGCAGGTGCCGGCCAACCGTCGACTCGTACGCATCGTGCTCTCCGAAGTGGCGCGCCATCCGGCGGTGGCAACCTTCTTCGCCGAACGCGGACCGCTGGTGATCCTGAGCTCCCTCGAGCGCTACCTCTCGCGGCAGGTCGAGCTGGGTCGCCTGCGACCGCACGATCCACGCGCGGCGGCGCGCGCGTTCATGGGCATGCTGATCGTCTACGCCCTGGGCCGCGAGATCTTCCCAGTCGTCGGCGCCGGCTTCCCGCCCGCCGACGAGTACGGCAAGCAAGTCACCGCCATCTTTCTGGGCGGCCTGGCAGCGGAGAGATCCGCCTCTCCCTCTGGGAGAGGCCGCGCGTAGCGCGGGTGAGGGGTGCGTATCTTCGGGAACGTTTTGATGCCGTACGCACCCCTCACC
>VBGG01000486.1 GCA_005883405.1 Chloroflexota bacterium
AGGCCCACGATCTCCAATTGTGGGATGGCCAGCCGGTCCCGAGCCAGCGGGTACACCGCGTCCAGCGCCGCTCGTCCGACGACGCGATGGTCGCGGTGGCTAAGATACGGCGGATCGGGATATTCCGGATCGTGCGTAAAGAGCACATCCGGTCGCCAGCAGCGGATCCACTTGACCAGCGCCCCCCGCAGCGAGGCAGTATTCTCCACCGCGCCGTCAGGTTCCCGCAGAAACGTCACCTCACTGATACCGAGCCGATCGGCGGCGATGCGGGCTTCGCGCTCGCGGTGCGTGCGGACGGTTTCTCTCGTAGCGTGGGGGTCGCTCGACCCGCTGTCACCCGAGGTCACGAGCAGCAGGCGTACCGTGGCACCGGCTTCCATCGAGCGGGCAAGGGTGCCAGCGCACCAACGCTCGATGTCGTCCGGGTGTGCGGCTATCGCCAAAATCGACACAGCGCCAGGCGGCTCAACGATCCTGGGATCATCGACTTGGGGACGGATCATGTCGGACTCTACTCCATCGCGCTTCCGTTATGCGCGCCTCCCCGCCGAGGGGCTAGGCGCCTGGACGTCAGCAGCAGCAGCCTAGCCCGGCGCGTGCTCCCACGCCAAGCTCCGCAGCGCCTTTAGCTGCCTGCCGACTGTCCGGCCCGCTCCGGCCGCGTCTGAGATCTGGGGCCGGGGCAAGCCTCTCGCCGCCTGCCAACACGCGGACATGACGCGGCTTAGACAAGATCGGAGGTCACTGAAGACCTAACTGGGGCGGCTGCTGGCGCAAGCCCGCGCGCCGAGTAAAAAAGAGCACCGGAAGTTGCGTTCTGGAGCGGTTCCCGGGATTTAAAGTCGCGTTTCAGCTCCCTCCTAGCTACAGACCTGTCCCTGGCCCCCGAGACGAGCGAAGACCGGCTGGAGGACCGTGAGCGTCTCAGACATCCTTCCTGCCTGGCCTTCATAAATGACGGAATTAAGGTGGTGTGAAAGATGGTATGAAGCATGGAATGAAGCATGGTCCGTAGGGGCGAGAATCGAAGGAATAACCCATATGCCCGGAGCTGCACCGCGGGGTTTAGAACGGGCTACGGAAACGACACGATGGTGGACGCGTCGGCGCAAGCGAATCGCAGCTCGTGGAAGCGAGCCCGCCAGTAGAAGCCGCGTGATCTCGCACGCCGTAGCGAAGTACTTATCTGGCTACAGCTGGTTGGTGCCGAAGCGGGGATTCGTTTGGGGCGTTCTCGATTGCGTCTGGTCTGTCGCGGATTTTCTCGGTCTCGTCCACAGTTAGGCCGGCACGACGCCTTGATACCGAGGAGACCGAATCACACCATTTCACCGGAACGTGTTCAGCTCCTCGAAGGGCGGTCGGCGTCGCGTACTCTCTGACGGCCGCAATTCTCGATGCCTCGTCACCGACGAGCCGGAAGTTCACGGGCACGGCCACCAGCCCTGCAGGCTGCAGGCCTAGGTACGCGGGACAACGTAGGGGAGCGGCGACTGCTGAGAATATGTCTCCTACGCTCCCGCGATTGACAAGCCGGGGAGGCGGCACTCATACTTCCGGGCAGTTAGTGTACGGATCGCGGTCGCAGCGAACAATGTGTCCGGCCACGGTGGGTCCCGCACACGACACCGGGAAGGGACGCGAATGGAATACCGGCAATTCGGCCGGAGCGATCTGCGGGTATCCGCCATCGGGTTCGGCTGCTGGGAAATCGGCGGCACCTATGGCCAGATCGACAAAACTCACTTCCTCCGCGCGGTCCATCGTGCGATCGACAGCGGCATCAATTGTTTCGACACCGCCGAAGCCTACGGCATGGGCATCTCGGAACGCGCTCTGGCCAAGGCGCTTGGCGCGCTTCGGAAGGATGTCACGGTCGTCACCAAAGGCGGCGTCGGCTATCCGGACGCCCCCAACCGCCGCGACAGTACGCGCCAGCGACTGACGACCGCCCTCGACAACAGCCTTCGTAATCTCGGTACCGATCACGTCGATGTGTATCTGCCATGCGTACTCTCGACGACGTGGTTCGCCAGGGCAAGACACGCTACATCGGCGTGTCGAACTTCCGACTGTCCCAACTGGAAGCCTGCATGAAGCTGCGGCGCCTCGACGTCGTGCAGTACGGCTGGAACATGTTCGACCGCCGCATGCGGAGGGAGATTTTCCCCTGGTGTCAAACCAATAATGTCGGGGTGATGGCGTATGGCTCGCTCGCCTACGGCCTGTTGTCGGGAACATTCCACGCGGAGATGACTTTCGACGAGAACGACTGGCGCGCCAAGCGCGGCACCTTGGGTAGTTTGAACCTGTTCCGAACCATGTTCGGCCCCGATCATTTCCCCCGCAACCTGGCGGCGGTGGAGGAGCTGAAGACCATCGCCGCGCGCTATGGCAAAACCTTGCCGCAACTAGCGGTGCGCTGGACAACCTCCAATCCCGTGATCGCCACCGGGCTCGTCGGCTTCCGCCACCCGGAGGAAGTCGAGGAAAATCTCGGAGCTCTGGGCTGGCAACTATCGCCGAGCGCGATGGCCGAGATCGACGCCGTCTTCGCGCGTCACAACGCCGTCACGGAACCGCATGGCTGGCTGGAAGACGACCAGCCAGTCGCCGCGGCCTGACCGGGGAGATTCCCATGACGATCCAGACCTTCGAGCCGATGACCAAGGATTTCGCGACTTTCGATTGTGATGCTCATGTCACTGAGCCACCGCTCATTTGGGAACGCGCCGGCGAATTCCTGACCCGCGACGAGATGGAGGCGCTGCGGGCCACGATCTGGTGGGACAACGACACCCAGCAATTGATCGTCGACGGCAAGGCTGGCGTCGGCATCGGCTCACCCAGGCGCGGCGGCATACCTGGAACGATGCGGGTGATTTCGAATGCCGGTCCTGGTGTGAAACACGACATTCAGCGCGCGCTGAACGTGCGCAACCTGGATCCCAAGACCGCGCTGACGCAGGCGCAGGTCTCGTACCTAGACTTCGCGGGGTCGTACGAGCCGCAGCCGCGCCTGAAAGACATGGACGTCCAGGGCATCGATCAGGTCATGATCATTCCCACCGATATCGATACCTATCCGTGGCTACCGAACGCCATTGGCGCCAAGGCCTTCTGCCGGGCCTACAATGAATGGGCGTACGGCTACACCAAAGCCAATCCGGACCGCCTGTTTTTCGCCGCGTTGCTGCCCATGCAAAACCCGGCGTACGCCGCCGAGGAAGTTTACCGAGTCGCCAAACTGGGCTGCCGCGTGGCGCTGATCCGTCCGAACGACGCGATGGGCAATTATCCGTTGCAGCCGAAGTACGAACCTGACTGGAACGCGCTGGAGGAAACTGGACTGATTTATGGCATGCACCCGTTCCCCGCCGGCGGTGCATTGAAGCCGCCCGGTTACACGGAACAACATTCCGGCGCCGAGTTGGTACGGCGGACCGTCGCCTCATCGGGCGTGCCGCACTCCTTCCTGTCCAACGTGCAGAACTTCCAGGCCGAGGCGGCGTTGTGGGTGACCTCGGTCCTGATGTCTGGCTTCTTCGAGCGGCATCCGAGGATCAACGCCGCGGTGTTCGAGGCCTCCTCGACGTGGCTGAGCTTTTTGCTGGATGAATGCGACAAGGCGGCGCGTCTGTACAAAAACGAACGCCAGCTGCCGCCGCTCCAGCAGTTGCCGTCGGAAACCTTCTTCCAGCATTGCATGACGGGGTTCGAAGGGGACGAGGCGCCGCCGCCGCGGTTCCCGGAATTCTATGGCGACATCCTGATCTGGTCGTCGGACGTCTATCACCATGACGGCGACGATGCCTGGCGGGCCATGCAGACGATGGAGAAATACAACCTTCCGGTCTGCGATCAGGCCAAGTTCCTGGGCGCCAACGCGCGGCGGTTGTATAAGATCCCGACGCCTCAGCAGTTCATCCGCGAGCGGGTCACTCAGATCGAACGTCCGGATTGGTGGCCGACAGAGGCGGAAATCCAGACCGCGCTCGCCGCCGAGGCCTCGCTCACGCGGAGATAGCCATCATGAGCAAACGCTTCGCGGTGTTCGACGGCGACTCCCACGTGGTGGAACCGCCTGCACTTTGGGGAAAATACCTGGAATCGGAATATCGTACCCTCGGCCGCCATGCGCTGTGGCGGCAGGAGGGCGCCACCACCTCCTACCTCAAGATCAACGGTGAAACGTTCCGAGATACGATGAATCCCAACCTGCCGCGGCATGCGTTGTGGCGGCCAGGGATGACCTGGGACGCGATCGGCGAGCTGGACCCGAAGATGCGGCATCCGCTGACCGAGGGCGCGTCGGACCCGATGGCCCGTCTCGCCGATATGGACGCGATGGGAATCGACCAGACGCTGCTCTATCCGACCTGGTTTGCCGAGGGGTTCCACCTCGTGCACGATCCCGACGTCGCGTATGCCCTGGCGCGTGCCTACAACAACTGGATCGCAGATTTTTGCGCCGCCGCGCCAGGCCGGCTATTCGCCACCGCCATGGTGCCGCTGCAGAACATGGACTTCGCGGTCGAGGAACTGCAACGGGTGGCGAAAGCGTCATGCTTCCGCGGCGCTTTCCTGCGGCCGATGTTCATCGAGGGCCGCTATTTCACCCATCCGAGCTACGACCCCCTGTGGGCGGAGCTGGAACGTTCCGGGCTTGTCGCCGCCGTGCATCCCACCCCGGGCTTGTGGAATCCGGAATGGACCTCGCACGGTCAGTTCTTCGAGAAGGTCAAGAACAGGCTGGCGCAGCCGGCGATCATGGCGGGCGGCGGCGGCCCGTTCAGCGGCGGCGGCAATGGCGCGGCGGGCACGTCATTTTTCACCGCCGCTACCCCGCTGGGCCATCCGATGGCGCCGATCCTGTCGTACTGGCTGGACAATCACTTGTTCGTTGCCTCGACACTGATCGGCTACACCGTGATGCAGCGCTTCCCCAACATGAAAGT
>VBGG01000487.1 GCA_005883405.1 Chloroflexota bacterium
CGCTGGTATTGCCGACACCAATCCTCCGGCGCTGGCTCCAGCACGAGCTGGCTCAAGCCTCGCCAGCCCCGCGGAAGGTCACCAAGCGCGCTCAGGATCCCGAGCACCGGGTCGGCCTGAGCTGCGCGCTCGGCATCCACGTCCAGGTCCGAGAAGCTTCGCAATGGCAAATAGGCCGGCGCTCGCAGCCGGAACGTTCGCGCCTGGAACTGCTCGTCGGGTCTACACAGCGCCGGATCGTTCTCTGGCGGTAGCGGGCGGAGCTCCGCCTGCGGATACGCCGCACCGAGCTGACTCAGCAACTGTTGGCGCATGCGCACGCTCGAGGCGCGCATCAGAAACTGGCGTCGCTGCTGGTCAGCCGCGATCTCGAGCGAGCACGGCTCGTGCAGCGCAATCGACGCGAACAGGTGCTCGGCGGAGCTCAGCGCGGCCGCGTTGGTGCGCGGCATGACAATCTCAGCCACGTGCGCGGCTGCAGCCGGAGCCGAGCGCCGCCGCCAGCTAATGGCTACGCGCATGCGCAACCCCGTTCGCCCTGGCCTGCTCCGCCAATTCCGCCAGCTCGCGCGGCGCGGTCGTAGCCAGGCGGTGTTCAGCCGGACTGGCCTCGATGCTCAGCGCCATGCGCGCGCCCCGCGCGAACAGCAGGCCCTCGCCTTTGTTGGCGGCGAGCACGTACTGACGTTCGTCGGTGGTCAGCTGGAACGCTTCGGCGACCGCATCCACGGTGGTAGCGTCCTGCTTCAACAACAGCTTCATGGCCGCGTTCACCAGCACCGCCCGTCCGTGATCGGAGCGGAGGAAGTCGGCCGCGTCCTGGGTGATGGTGACCAGACCCAGATAGTGCTTGCGAGCCCGACGTGCCACGCCCGACACGAATTCGCCACCCTCGGCGTAGCGCAGCAGCGACCAGGCTTCGTCGATGACCAGCAGGCGCGGCCGTCGCTCGCGTCGGACGCGATTCCAGACGAAGTTGGCGATCAGGTGCATCGCCACTGGACGCAGCTCTTCCTCGAGCGTCTGGATATTGAAGACCACCAGGCGACGATTCAGGGCGACGTTGGTCTGCCCGGCAAACAGTCCGCCAGCGAGTGAGCCGCGCGTATAGCGGCGGAGTCGCGCCGCCAGTCCGGCGGCGGCATCGTCGCGAGATGCCTCGAGCGAAGTCTGCAAGTCCGCCAGCACCGGCACCGGGCGGGTGTGCGTCGCGGGATCGGCGGTGATACCGACGGCGGCGTAGGCGTCGTAAATGGAGCGGTCGAGCACCGAGCGCTCGTACGGATCGAGGCTGCCGCCGCGTTCCGCGAGCATCAAGTTCAGCAGACCCAGCATGGCGGTGACCTGCTCGGCCACCGGGTCGAGGGCGTCGGTGGCCGCCGCACCTGGCGGTGGAAGGTCGAACGGATTCAGGTGGTGCGCCGATGTGCTGGCCAGTCGTATGAACTGACCGTCAGCGGCGCTGCACACGCCGCCGTACTCGTTCTCCGGATCGACGATCAGGAAGTCGACGCCGGCCAGCAGGTTGCGTAAGGCCATGAGCTTGACGAAGTAGCTCTTGCCGGCGCCGGCCATCGCAAAGACCGCCAGATTGGCGTTCTCCAGGCTGGCGTCGAACGGATCGACAATGACCGGCGATTGTGAGCGCGTGGCGACGCCATAGACCACCCCGCGCTCCATCGACAGCGAGCTCGAGGTGAACGGAAACGTCGTGACGAGCGAGCTGGTGTCCAGGTTGCGGTACACCAGCAGATCGTCGCGAGCGGTGGGCATGCACGCACGGAAGGCACGCTCCTGCTCGAGAATGGCGACCCGCGAGTGCGCCAGCATCCCGTCGAGCGTGGTCTCGACGCGGCGCGTCAGGTCGTCGAGCACACGCTGCGAGCCCGCCCGCAGCAGCACGTACAGACTCACCGAAAACACACGCTGCTCCCCCCGCTGGAGTGCGTCGCGCAGCCGCTCGGCGTCTTCGAAGGCGACCTCCCGCTCGGGGTCGGCGAGCCGGCCGCTGCGCAGATCCACCAGTCGCGAGGACTGCAGCTGGACCAGTTTGTGGCCGAGCAGCTTGACGATGCTGGCGGACTCCAGCGGGTGGATGTGGAAGCTCACCTCGATCGGATGCTCGAACTCCAGGATGGGCACCAGCCAGCCGGGTGACACGGTGCGCGGATAGCCGACCACCGCCAGCACGCGGGCGTACTGGTACTCCAGACGCACGTGATCGCGCGCCACCTCCACCGCTGCCGGCGCCAGGAGGTCGGCGAGCGAGCGGGTGCCGAGCGCAAACCTGCGCTCCTCCACCGACAGTGTCTGGACTCCGCCCGACGCTTGCTGGCGCCGCCGGATGCGCAGCACCGCGCTAACCTGCCGGCTCTGACGCGCGCGCGGCGCGGACCGCAAGCGTCGTGTAGTCGTCGAGCTGCTGGCGGAAGCGCTGGGCGCGGGCGCGTTCGGGCGACCAGCAGGCCAGGTACAGCTGCGCCAGCTCGAGATCCGCCAGCCGCCGCACCGCCAGCCCGCAGCGGCCGAGCTGGCGCGCCACATCGTCGCAGCGGAAGGTGAGCTGGCGCCGCGCCGCGTCGCGGCGTGGCTCTTCGGTGGCCGCTGCATGCACGGGTTGAAAGCGCGCGAGCCAGCTCGTGCGCGGCGTGCTCTCGGTCGGCACGATCACGTAGAAGCGGCGCTCCAGCAGCGTGCGCTGCCGAGCCAGGCCCTGAACAAACAGCGCGTGATCGTGGGCCAGGTCGGCGAGCTGACCGTCCGGCAGGTGACGACCGCGCTCTTCGAGTGCCGCGATGTAGCGCGTCAGGTCAACCGGACTGGCGCGCACCAGGATCTGGACCGGGTAGCTGAGCCCGTTGAGGAACGCCGCGAAGCCGGCCAGTAAACCTTCGAGCCGCGCATCGTCCTCGAACGGTCGAGCGGTACCGCTCACCTCGAGCACGGCGCGGTACTCGCCGCCGGCCAGCTCGACCACGCCATCCTGGATCGCCTCGATCCCGAGTCGCGTGCCCTGTACCGAGGCGCGCCTCATGCCTGGCCAGCCTCCTCCTCTTCTACTTCTCCATCCCCCCAGACGAGGCTTGGTGCGAGCTCCTGCCAGCTCGCTCCTGCCAGACGCCAGTCGACCGGATCAGGCTCAATCGGGACCCAGGTGGCCTGCTTCTGCGTAGCGGCGAACACCAGCGCGGCCGCCAGCCACTCCTCGAGGGCTCGGTCGGCCGGCCGTAGCAGCGCAAACGCCAGCGAGGTGCCCACGCCAACCAGGACCATTGGAACGCGCAGCACATCACCCAGCCCCGCCGACTGTTCCCACAGCGAATAGCACACCGAGCTGCCCACCAGCACGTACAGGAACTGGCGCACGCTGAGTCCGAGCAGCACCTTATCTTCGACGTTCAGATGGGTCGGAACCTCGTGGTGTTGGTACATGCTCGGCATCACGGCTTGGGAATAGACGGAATCGCGTTCTGCACCAGCGTGGCGATGGTGTGCGCCAGCAGCACGATGGCCAGGCCCCCGATCGCAGCGAAGGCGGCGTCTTTGGCGCTCTCCATCCGCCGCGGACTGCCGCTGGCGGTCATGTACAGAAAGCCGGCCCAGGCAAGAAACACCGCTGACGCCCCCAGGCCGACCTGGGTGGCAATGCTGAGCAGGTGGTCGAACAGGATTTTGATCGGTTGCGGATCGGTCATCGTCCCTCCCATCGGGCTAGATTCAGACGCGTGGCGCTCATGGATGCGGCACCCGACCACCCGCGGCGAAGTGCGCACCCCAGAATCCGCTGAAGACCGGCTGGATCGAGACAACCTGCCCCTCTGTCGGCGCGTTGATCTGCTGCCCGCCGCCGATATAAATGCCGACGTGGGTGATCCAGTCGCGTGGGTCGGCGTACGTGCGGGCGAAGAACACCAGGTCCCCCGGCTGGAGCTCGTCCTGTTTCAGACGAGCCGTTGCGTCGTACTGCATCTGAGCCGTGCGGGGGAGCGCGACGCCGAGCTGGCGAAAGACCAGCTGCACCAGCCCTGAGCAGTCCAGACCACTGGCTGGATCGGTGCCGCCGAAGACGTAACGTACCCCGAGAAAACGGAGGGCGACGTCGACCGGCCGGCTGGAGCTCGGCGGCGGTTGTGGCTCGATCGCCGCGGGTGGCGGAGGTCGATCGACGCCGCCCTGCTGAGTAGTCGCCCGCACCGGTGCCACTTTCGGCGCAGCGATGACGGCGATAGGGATGATCACCGCCACAAACAGCGCCAGCACCACCAGGCTCACCAGCGCCGCCATCCACCGTGCGATGCCAGCCGCGGCATCGTCCAGGAGCATGCCGATAACCAGTTGCTGCACGTGCGTCACCGTTTGCCCTTCAGTGGACCGGCCATGCGGGCCAGCGAGGCGACGTCGCGCGCGCCATCCAGCCGTGCGCGCGGCAAGCTGGGGAAGCCCCCGACCGGCAAACCGGGAATCAAGCGTGGGATCCGCCGCGCCAGCTGCAGCACGGCGATGCCCAGCAGCAGCGTCGCCAGCCAGACGCGGGTGTGTCCCAGCGGGTCGGCGGCGACTGACGGCAGCATGGACGGCAGGCGGTCGATCAGGTCCGTACCCAGCCGCAGCACCAGTACCTGGATGGACTGCACGAACACGGCGCCGAAGAACGTGCTGAACCACAGCCGCGCCCAGCTGTACGTCTGCGGCAGCGCCCAGCACAGCAGCGCCAGTGGCGCGATCGCCAGCAGCGCATCCACCAGTGCCAACCGCATCAGCATCTGG
>VBGG01000079.1:0-24446 GCA_005883405.1 Chloroflexota bacterium
CCTCGGTAGCCTGCGCAAGCTGAACCGGGAGCTCGGCATCTCACTCCTGTACATTACGCATGATCTGACCACGGCCTATCAGATCAATCAGAACATCATCGTCCTGTACGGCGGATCGGTAGCCGAAGCCGGAGACGTCGAGCTCGTCGTCCAACAACCGAAGCACCCATACACTCAGCTTTTGATCGGATCTATTCCGTCACCCAACCCGCGACACCGCTGGACTGCCAGGCGCAGCCCGACCGACGCAGGCGCGCTTGCAGCCACCAACGGCAGTTGCCGGTTTGTCGCGCGTTGCCCATATGCAATGCCGCGGTGCCATGAGCTGCATCCACCGTTCTTTCAGACCGACGAACATCGAGTTGTCGCCTGCTACCTGCATGAGACCGCCCAGTCGACCAGCGTGGGCGCAATGGACGAGGTATTCGTACGCTGATGCGGTGCAAATTTGCAGCGATTGGCGTGCTGTTGCTGGCAGTGGTGGGCTGCCAACCGTCGGCGGCCGGCGTCAGTCCTACGTCGGAAACGCTGGCGACGGTCGCGGCCACCACGTCGGTTTGGGGCGAGGTACCCAAGCAGTGTGCTTGACACCTCGAGCCGCTGGCGCGTGTCGCCGCAGGTCTCGAGGACGCACAACTGCCCGTTGAGTTCAAGCTCGAGAGCGCGAGTGAGGGTTGGCAGCTCTTCTCCGTCACGTACGATCCCGCGCGGGTTTCGTCCGAGCAGCTACAGCGGATTCTGCTGGACGCCGGTGCGCGCATCATCCCTGCGCCCGTCGGTCCGTGAGACGCGCGTCGATCAGCGGTTTCGTAGGAAGCTGACCGGCACCTGTTCGTAAGCGCCGGCTACCGTTGACCGTCGTGCGGAGGGGCCGTATGCTGGGTTAAGGCAGGGTGTCGTGCCCGGGGCACGCTGCCGCGGGGAGTCTCGGTACCTCGCACGTACCGCAGAGGCAGTTGTCTTGCCCCGCCGGGCGGGAGGAGACCGACATGCTGCCGAACTGCTCTCGCATGCGTGGACAGGCGCGTTCGACGCGCTACGGCCTGCTAACCGTCCTGCTCGTGGCGATCGTCGCCCAGGGATCGGTGCCAGGCGCAACCTTTGCGCAGGCCAATCCACAGCAGATGAATTGGCCGTCGTACGGCAATGACGTTGGCGCCATGCACTATGCCAACGTCGAGCAGATCAATCTATCGAACGTCGCGCAGCTCCAACCCGCCTGGATACTGCACACGGGCGTGATGAGCGGCAGCTCCTCGTTCGAGTCGCAGCCGCTGGTGGTCGACGGTGTTATGTATGTCAGCTCGCCGCACGACCACGTCTTCGCGCTCGAGGCGGCGACGGGTGAGATCAAGTGGACGTACAACCCCGATCTGCCTCCGCTCGAAAACCTGGGTATTTGTTGCGGCCAGACAAATCGCGGAGTGGCCTTCGGGGAGGGCAAGATCTTCATCGCCCAACTCGACTCGACGCTTGTCGCACTTGACGCTGCAAACGGCAACGTGTTGTGGAAGATTGCCATCGACCTGTGGGAAAACAGCAAGACCGAGACGCTGGCCCCCCTGTACGCCAACGGCAAGGTCATCGTCGGACTTTCGTGCGCCGAGTTCTTCTGCCGCGGCCACGTAACTGCGTATTCCGCCGCTGATGGCACGCAGCTCTGGCGCTTTTACACCATCCCAGGGCCAGGAGAGTTCGGCAACGACACCTGGAGCGGAGACTCGTGGAAGGGCGGCGGAGGCAGTGTCTGGGGCACGCCGACGTACGACAACGACCTCGGCCTGGTCTATTTCGCGACGGGTAACACCGCTCCGGACGCGAACGGCTCACTGCGTTGTGGCGACAATCTGTTCGCCAACTCCATCGTCGCGCTCGACGCGAACACGGGCCAGCGCCAGTGGCACTTCCAGGAGGTCCACCACGACGTCTGGGACTATGACGGTCCCGAGCCGACGCTGCTGTTCACGGCGCACGCGAACGGCCAGGCGATTCCGGCGATCGGCCACGGGAACAAGTCCGGCTACTACTACATCCTTGACAGGCGTAACGGGCAGCCGATCTTCCCGGTGACGGAGACGCCGGTGCCCACCAATCCGGCCTGGCAGTGCCCCGCGGCGACACAGCCCATCCCGGCCATCGACGACCTGATTCCGTCGAACATCGAAGTACACATCCCAGGTGTCAAGGAGGGTCCACTCTGGACTGTTCCGGACGAAGGCGATCCGACCCTGATCCAGCCCGGGTACGAGTCGGGCATGGAGTGGCCGCCGGCTGCGTACAGTCCGCGGACAAACTACGTCTACGTATCCACCGGCGGTTACCAGCCGTGGTTGACCCGTGTCACGAAGGAGCTTTACAGCTCCCTTGGCGGAACGCCAGAGCCGGTGATACCCGGTAACACACAGTACGGGCTGACCCGCGCGCTTGATACCTCCACGGGCAAGATCGCCTGGACGATCAGAGACGACAAGTCGCTCGTGCGCTCAGGCGTGGCCGTGGCCGGCGACCTCGTCTTCTTCGGCGACTCCGGCGGCCTGCGAGCAGCCGATGCCAAGACGGGCAAGATCATGTGGACCTTCGCCACCGACCCGGACCAGAAGATCGGCGGCGCGAACGGCTCGCCGAGCGTCTACGTCGTCAACGGCCGCGAGTACGTCGTGTTCGGATTTGGCGGCAATGTCCGCCTGCGAGCTACCGCCGGCTATTCGCCGAACGGCGATGCCTTGATTGCATTTGCGCTGCCCCAGAACGGCCAGGCGTCGTCGCCGCGAGTCGTAACTGCCAACGTAAAGCAGGTCGAGGCCGACTTCCCGGCGTCTGCTTACGTCGCCGAATTGACCAGCCCGCCACCTGGCGCGCGTGTCGTCGACATCCAGGTCCACGACTTCCACTACTTCCCGTCGGAGTTCAGCGCCGCGCCCGGCGAGCAGATCGCCGTACACCTGGTGGACACCGACTTCACCGGCTACAGCATCATGTTCAATCTCCCCTCCGGACTCACTGGGATGAAGACCGGTGTGGGCGCAGGCAAAGACGCGTACATCGCGTTCTCCACGCCGAGCGCTCCTGGCGCCTACTCGTTCTTCGATCCACGCGGGCCGGTGCGCTTCTTCGGCACGTTCGGGTACATGAACGTCACCTCGGAGGGCGCGAGCGCCGAGGGCGAATGATCGCCGCTGGCTGACTTACACATAAGTTCGTAGCCTCGATCCGCTTCACGAAGGAGAGCGTCATGGTTCAGAAGGTCGGCTTTCGGCGTCGTCTTTCGATCTCGTGCGCATTGTTGCTTAGCGCAGCCCTCGCGTCGCTTGTCCTGCCTGGTCCGAGCATGGCCGACACCGCACTCCAGCCCGACGAGGGGCGCGGCGTTTCCATTTCGGCGTTCACGTTCGAGCCGGCCACGATGACGGTCAATGCCGGCGAGGCAGTCACCTGGGTCAACACCGACGGGGTGCCGCATACCAGCACCGGTGCCCTGAATCATCAGTGGGGCCAGGTCATGACCCGAGGAGAGTCGTTCAGCTACACCTTCGATACGCCCGGCATCTACGCGTACTTCTGCGAGATGCATCCAGCCATGGTGGGGACGATCACCGTCGTGGCGGAGTAGCTCTGTCCGACTCGTCGCCGCGGATGCGCAAGATGGCGGTGCGAGGGGGCCTCGGCATATTGATCCTGCTGCTGGGTATCGGTTTCGAGGCCCTACAGCCGATCACGACTGCCGGGGCCGCGGGCGGAGCGTGGACACAACTTCGTCCTCCGGTCTGGCCGCCGGCACGTGAGCGAGCGGGCATGGCCACGGATAGTGGCGGTCAGGCAGTGGTCCTGTTTGGAGGCGAGGGGAATGCTGGCCTGCTCGACGACACGTGGATCCTCGACGGCACCTTCTGGGCGCAGCGGCGCCCGAGCCACGCTCCGCCGGCGCGCGCCGGCGGAGCCATGGCGCGTGACTCTGCTACCCGTACCGTGCTCTTGTTCGGCGGATCCGGCGCCCACGGCGCCGTCGACGACACGTGGATCTGGGAGGGCGCCAACTGGACCGAGCAGCACCCGTCAGTCCGACCAGCTGCGCGCAGCGACCCGGTTCTGGCCTTCGATAACGCAACCGGCCGAATGCTGCTGTTCGGAGGTGTTGACAGCCGTGGGACCTTGCTCAACGACACCTGGACATGGAACGGCGCCACGTGGGAGGAGCAGTCTGTCGCGGCCGCGCCTCCGGCGCGGAAGGCGGCGAGCATGGCGGGCGATGACGCGCGGGGAACGGTGCTGCTCTTCGGCGGCATCGATGCACGCGGCGTGTTTCTCAACGACACGTGGACCTGGGACGGAGCGAGATGGGATGACCGCACGCCGCCGGTCTTCCTGGCCGGCCGGGAGCGCGCAAGCCTGGCCGTCGACCCGGCCAACCAGTCCCTGGTGCTGTTCGGCGGTCTCGGGCTGCGAACCCTGAACAACGACTTCTGGAACTGGAACGGCAGCACGTGGACCTCGCTCGTGCAGGCTGGCCGGCCACCGGGGCGGCAGGGCGCGGGCATGGCCACCGACCTGGCGCGCGGCCGCATCGTCCTGTTCGGCGGTGAGGGCTTCAACGAGCGAAGCGAGCTGGTGTTGTTGGACGACACCTGGACGTGGAGTGGCCCGGCCTCCCCGCCAGCTTCGGCTGCCAGTGCTCCGACGCTGACGGCGCCGACTGTCGCGGCGCCGACGCCCGCGGCGGCTCCGGCGGTAGCCGCGGAGCGGTCGAGGAGCTCGATGGTGTTACCCCTCGCCGTGGGCCTTGTGCTGATCGGCGCCGGCTACGTCCTCCGGCGACGATCAACGCCCTTCGAGTAGAGCGCGCCGAAGGGTTCCTGTACGATCGGCCGGATGCGGCTGAGCGGCATGATCACGGCCGTTGACGCGCATGCGGGTGGCGAGCCGGGGCGAGTCATCGTGGGCGGCGTGCTGGATGTGCCGGGCAGCAGCATGCACGACAAGCGGCTGTACCTGGAGGCGCACGCGGATGGCCTGCGGAAGCGGATGCTGCGGGAGCCGCGCGGCTACCCGGGCTTGTGCTGCAACCTGATCCTGCCACCGACGCGGCCGGAGGCGGACGCCGGCTTCGTCATCATGGAGCAGACCGACTATCCGCCAATGTCGGGGTCGAACACGATTTGCGTCACCACCGTGCTGCTCGAGACGGGCATGGTGCCGATGCGCGAGCCGGTCACGGACCTGGTGCTCGAGGCGCCGGCGGGGCTCATCCACGTTCGGGCCGAAGTGGCCAACGCCAAGGTGAGGTCGGTCACGTTTCGGAACGTGCCAGCCTTCTGTGTGCGGCTCGATGCTGACCTGGAGGTGCGTCAGTTAGGAACGCTCAAGGTCGACGTCGCGTATGGCGGGATGTTCTACGTGATCGCCGACGCGACGGCGCTCGGCCTGCGGCTGACCCCCGACGAAGGGCGCGAGATCGTGCGTATGGGCGAGATGATCAAGGCCGCGGCGCGCGAGCAGCTGCCGGTCAGCCACCCGCTGCAGCCTGGCGTCATCGGCTACAGCGTGGCGCAATTGTCGGGGCCGCCGCACGGGGACGGGGCGGACATGCGGAACGCGGTGGTGATCTCGACCGGTGTGTTCGATTGGGAGCGCCCCGATAGCTGGACAGGCGTGCTCGATCGCTCCGCGTGTGGTACCGGGACCTGCGCCAGAATGGCCGTCCTGCACGCCCGCGGGCAGCTCGGGCTTGGCCAGCCGTTTCGCCACGAAGGCATCCTGGGGACCACGTTCATCGGTAGCCTGATCGAAGAGACACGCGTTGGCGACTACCCCGCCATCGTGCCGACGCTCACCGGCAGCGCCTGGATCACGGGCATCAGCCAGTACGTGCTCGACGCCGAGGACCCGTTTCCGGAGGGCTACACGGTCGGCGATCTGTGGGCCAACGGGACTCTCTGAAATACTTGCGCTCGGTCGGCTCCTTCAGGGGAGTTGGAGCGCGCCACCGGTCCAGGCCGGCGTCAACGTCCTGGTGAGCGGGCAGACCGGGTCGGGCAAGACCACCCTGCTGAATGCGCTCGGCGCTTCGATTGTGGGACTCGACGAGCGCGTGGTGACGGTGGAGGAGATCCCCGAGCTCCAGCTGGATCGCCGCCTGCCGGATTGCGTCGCACTGCGACGCCCGACAGTCCGCTGGCACCGATCCTGACGGGCCGCAACATGGCCCAATCGGTATTGCAACAATACGTCTATGGCACTTTTTGAGTACCGCGTCTACGAAGCTACACCGGGCAAGCTGCCGGCCCTGCACCGTCGCTTCCAGGCGATGACACTGGGCTATTTCGCGAAGCACGGCATTGGCGTGGTCGGCTTCTGGGACATCGTGTCCGGCACGACGAACGAGCTCCACTACATCCTGCGGTACAGCGACCTGGCACACCGCGAGCAAGCCTGGAATGCGTTCCAGTCCGATCCCGACTGGCAGCGCGACCGCGCCGAGACCGAACGCGACGGTCCCCTGGTCATGCGCGTCCGCAATCAGTTCTGGCGGCCGACCGAGTACTCGCCGCTCCAGTAGAGCAGGTGGCTTCAGGAGAACCGGACGGGGGGTGAGCCAGGATCGCAAGCGACTGGCTGATGAATTCGCGCCGGCTCAGTCCCGATCCAGACGACCACGTTCCTGGCGGACGTCAAGTGCTCACCTCCAAACCGAAGTCGAGTCGGAACCAGAATCGCCACTCCATTCGCGTCCCATAGCCGGGGCTCAGCCGGCGGTCCGCACGCCCGCGATCGGCGCCGCCAGATCTCGTTGGTTGCCCAACTACTTGGCGGAATCGTAGCCGTCATCGAGTCCGTCCCGTCCCCTCCGAGGCGACGTGCTCAGCATCTGCAGCAGCAGACGGCGCAGGAGCGCCTGCTCGGCCTCGGTCATCGCGGCCTGGAGCCGGGCCTCAGCTGGGTCCAGATGTCGATAACCGACCGCACCAGCTTGGTGCCGCCGGGCGTGAGGTAGACGCGCTGGAGGCGCGTATCCGCCGGGTCGGGGTTGCCGCTCGATGACGGCGTCGACGCAGAGCGCCTCGGTGAGCTGCGACTGCGTGATCCCCTGCTCGATCGCCAGCGGTAGACGACGTGCTCCTGGCCGACGTGCACGTGAAGTCCTGCGAGCGCGCTGGCGACCAGGCTTCGGTGGGCGCGGCAGAGTTGCACCAAGACGAGACCCACGCCCTGTTCAGCGACCAGCATCTGCTCCCGCCCAGTTAGTTGGTTGACCAACTCAATCGTAGCGGTGTGGTGACCGGACGTCACGTGTGGGGTGCGCACATGCGTCCCGCTACTTTGCCGAGCGGACTGCATGCCCGGCAGCCAACTCCCGTTCCGATCGTGCTAGAGTCTCGTCCTGAGATTTGGGCGGAGAAGAGAGGTGCGCCATTGACATTCTCTGTGCGCTGGACGACGGCCGACCTCGAGGCGCTGCCCGACCCGCTCGACGACACGCGCTACGAGATCATCGACGGCGAGCTGTACGTGGCGAAGCAGCCGAGTCTGGAGCACCAGTACGCGTGCGGCGAGCTGTACGCCGCGCTCCGGGCGTGGAGCGAGCAGACCAGTTTTGGACTGGCCCTGTTCGCCCCCGGGATCATCTTCGCCGAGGACGACAACGTGGCTCCCGACGTCGTGTGGATCAGCCGCCAGCGCCTGCGCGCGGCCCTTGGCGCCGACCGGAAGCTGCACGAGCCGCCCGAACTGGTCGTGGAGGTGCTCTCGCCGGGAGCGGCCAATGAGCGCCGGGATCGCGACGCCAAGCTCAAGCTCTATGCGCGCCGAGGGGTGGACGAGTACTGGCTTGTCGACTGGCAGCGGCGGCGCGTCGAGCTCTATCGACGGGATGGGCCCGCCTTCCGCCTCGGAGCTTCACTCACCGACGCCGACCAGCTCCAGTCGCCGCTCTTGCCCGGCTTCGCGCACGCCGTCGATCGGTTCTTCTTCCCCGAGGAGTTCTGACGAAGCGTTGGGGCCGCTTACCGAGACCCGATCGGCCCGGAGACCCGTCTCAGGTGGCACACTGCGCATACTCGTGGCCGGGTCGACCGGCGTTAGCCGCCTGCGATGAGCGCCACGCCGGCCAGGGCACATGCGACGCCCGTTTGTTGCGTGCGCGATAGGCGCTCGTGCAGGATCGCGCGCGCCAGGACCACGGTGACAACGGAGAAGAGAGACGCCAAAACGGCCGCGAGGCTCACCAGACCGGGCGGCAATGAGCTGAGGCTCAAGCCGCGCGAGTTCGATCTGTCGGTGTACTTCCTGCGCCCACCCGAGCGAGGTGTTGACTCGCGAGCGCCTGTTACGCAACGTCTGGGGCTATGACTTCTCCTCAGCCGATACACGTACGGTAGACGTCCATGTCCGCTGGCTCCTCGGCAAGATCGAGGACAACCCCACGACGCCGAGCCGTATCCAGACATCGCGTGGCGTGGGATACATGTTCGCGGGGTGACTCCCGCGCGCCTGTGGCCGGCCCGACGGGTGGCTGAGCAGGCGCCATGACGGGTCGCTTTGGGTGGCTGACGGTGTGCCTGGTCGCGGGCACGGCCGTGACGATGCTTCTGATCGGGCTGGCGTTCCTGCCGGTTTCCGATTGGGAGGCCTTCGTGCCAGCAGCTGTCCTGGGCGGCGCTGCACTGGTGTTGCTGGCTGCGACCGCGGTCGAAGTCATGGGCCGCCTGCTTGCCCAGCCCCTCAGGCGAATGGTGCGCAGCATCGACGCCGGCGCGGTTGGGCACGCGACGCTCGGCGAGTTCGCCCAACAGGCGCCGACCGAGGTCGCGCCGCTGCTGTACTCGCTGCAGCGCGTTCAAGCGGGTCTGCGTGGTGCTCTGGAGCAGCTCGAGCGGGATCGAGGGCAGATGGCCGCGCTCTTCGAGCACCTGGCCGACGGCGTGCTCGTGCTCGACCCCGACGACCGGATCGTGCTGAGCAACCCGGCGGCCAGACGGCTCCTCGGACAGCCGCTCGCCGGCGGCCATACGCTGGCCGAAGCCGTACGCGATGTCGAGCTCGTCGAGGTCGTCCGCGCAGCGCCGCCTGGCGAATCTCCTCCATCTGATTGACATGCCGAGCGGCCCGCCGGGCCGCAGCTGGCTTCAGGTCATCGCGACCCGATTACCCGACGGCGAGCGCCGACTGGTGGTGCTGCAGGACGTCACCGAGCTGCGCCGCACGGAGGCGGCGCGCCGGGAGTTCGTGGCGAATGTCTCGCACGAGCTGCGCACGCCGGTGGCGGCTCGCAAGGCGCTGGTCGAAACGCTCGAGGGCCGCGCGCTGGAGGACGATCCCGAAGTCGCGCGCGACTTCCTGCAGCGCACGCACATTGAAGTCGATGGGCTGGCAAACCTGGTCAACGAGCTGCTCGAGCTCGCGCGCGCCGAGGCTGGCCGCCTGGAGCTGGAGATCGAGCCGTGCCTCTCTGACAATCTCCTGCAAACGTCGGTGGAGCGCATGCGTCCATACGCCGAGCAGATGGGGCTCGACGTAGAGGTGGTCCAGAACGACGCGGGGATGGTCGTCCGCGCCGACGCGCGGCGCATCGGCCAGGTGCTGGCCAATCTGCTGGCCAACGCGGTCAAGTTCACGCCGCCAGGGACACATTGAGGTCGGCACGCGGGCGGTCGACGGGTCGGTGGAGTTCTGGGTCGCCGACACCGGGGTCGGCATCCACCCTGACCAGCTAGGGCGGGTGTTCGAGCGCTTCTACAAGACCGATCCTTCGCGGACGAGCGCCGGCACCGGCCTGGGGCTTGCAATCTGCAAGCACCTGGTGCTGGCGCACCGCGGCACGATCAGGGCCGAGAGCGCAGGCGCCGGTCACGGAGCGATCTTCAGCTTCAGGTTGCCGCGCGAGACGGAGCCCGCGCGGGTGGACGGGGCCACAGCCGCTCGAGCGGGGCCTTGACCTCAACACCGAACGGGGTATGCTGAAGGTGGCTTGACGGGGCCAGGCCACTGCACCGGGTGAGCTAGGCGGCGGCTTCGGTGCATCGAGTGCCACCCGATACTGGTATCTCGTTGCGTTGATGGCCGCATGGATGTGGAGCGATCCACCCTCGTTACCGTCCGCTCGCCGGTACGGTAGCCGGAGTCCGCAGGAGCTAGGCATCCAGGTCCTCGGGGCCTTCCATGTCCAGATCGGCTCGTGGCTAATCCCCGACAGCGCCTGGCGGGTCAAGACGGCACGGCTGATCGAGTTGCTGGCGCTTGCGCCGGGCCACCGGCTGCACCGCGAGCAGGTGTTGGAGCGGCTGTGGCCCGGGTTTGCGTCTGATTCGGCCACCAACAACCTGCACCGCACCCTCCACGCCACACGCCACGTCCTCGAGCCTCACCTCGCACCGGGTTGTCCATCGGCGTACCTGCACCTGCACGGCGACTGCCTGGCCCTGACCGCCGATGGTGCACTCTGGGTGGACGTCGAGGCATTCGAGGCGGCCGGTGCTATCGCTCGCGATGCCCAGGACCGGGCGGCGTATCGAGCAGCGGTGGAGCTGTACACGGGCGACCTGCTCCCGGAGAACCGCTATGAATACTGGGTCATAAGCCGGCGGGAGGAGCTCCGCGGGCTGTATTTGGCCCTGCTGCTGGAGCTGGCGCAGCTGTACGAGGCGCACGGGGAGGATGGGTTGGCAAGCCGGACCCTCGAGCGCCTGGTGGCAACGGAGCCCACCCACGAGGAGGCCCACCTGGGGTTGATGCGCCTCTACGCCTTCGCCGGGCGGCGGCACGAGGCGCTCCGCCAGTACCAGCGGCTGCGGCGCGCCCTGCGGCACGAGCTGGGCACCGAGCCCGCCGAGGCGACCGGGCGTCTGCACCAGGACATCCTGGACGGGCGGTTCCCGGCCAAGCGGGTCCCCACCTCTCGCGCGGTTCGTGCTGGCAGCCCCATGCCCAACGGTTCTCCGGTCGCCTCGCCGAGCAGCCGGCACGGTCCGCTGACGTCCCGCGAGTGCGAGATCGCCGCGCTGCTCGCGTGCGGGCTGACCAACCGCCAGATCGCCGATACGTTGGTGATCACGGGGCGAACGGCGGATACGCACCTTTGCAACATCCTGCGGAAGCTGGGCATGGCGTCTCGCGCCCAGGTCGCCGCCTGGGCGGTGGAGCGAGGACTCGTCGCGCTCCGCACGCACGGCGCCAATGGGCCAACGCCCAAGGATACGTATACGTATATACCACCCGGCCCGTCAGCGTGAATTGCGCCAGGTAAGTTCCAGGTAAGAGCGTCGGTTCATACTGGCGTCGTTTCGCGTGGACGCGGCCCCGCACTCCCGGGCCTCGGAGGAGTATGCGTCGTTCCTGCTCCGCCGCTGGCACGTGTGTGAAGCACCGCATCCGCTCAAGTGATATATGAGGAGGAGCGCATGCTGAGCAGACGTCAGGCGCTGCGACTCGGGCTCTTGGGTAGCGCCGCCCTATCACTTCGCCTGGGAGACATGAGCGTGGGCATGCCCGGGCACGCCATGGGGATCGACAGCGCGTGGCGCGCTTTTTCCGACCTCGGCGGTGCAAGCCCGGCGATCATGCCGTTTGCCTTTCCCCTTGGTGTTCCACGGGTGCTCCCACGCACCGATGTGCCCCCGAACGTCATTGAAGGAGAGAATTCCCCTTACCCAAGCCCCTTCCGCGTTCGTCAAGCCAGGGAGCAGGGGACCGACTACTACGTGATCAGGATGGTGAACAAGCGGATTCCAATCCCGGGCCTGGTTTATCCCCCCGGCAGCCCGGGGACGACCGCGGTCTGGGCCTACACAGCCGATGGTCATCCGCCCGAGTCGCTCCTCGGACCCACCATCAAGTCGCAGGCCATCACCTCCTTTCTGCAGGGCATCTCCCCCGGGCGGAACGACCCACCCATCAATGCCAAGGGGCAACCGTACGGTCGCCCGACGATCTGCACGGCGGGCATCAGGGCCCTGACGACGACGGCCACCCCGACGACCTGATCCTCCCGCTCAGGTCTGTGGTCGCCCCCCCGCAGGTGAATTTCCGGCTCTTCGAGTTCCAGAACGAGCCGAACAGCGGGCAGGGCGCGCAGCTCTGGTACCACGACCACACGGAGGACTTCACCGGGCGCAACGTGTACATGGGGCTGGCGGGGTTCTACGTCCTCGAGGACGAGCTCGATGCGCGGTACCAGCTCGAGGGGAAGTTGCCCACCGGGCTGGCGGGCGACTCCACCCGCGCGCCGACTGCCTGGCACGATATCCCGCTGGTGATCCAGGACCGGCGGTTCGATGCGAACGGGCAATTGAACTACGACGCGGTATTCGACCAGAGCGGAGTCTTCGGCGACACCATCCTCGTCAATGGCGTCGTTCAGCCCTTCTTCCAGGTCGACCGGGGGCAGTACCGCTTCCGCATCCTCAACGGGTCCAACGTGCGGGTGTACCTGCTCACGCTGAGTAATCCTCAAGCGCGTAATACGCGCTTGACGTTCACACAGATCGGCACCGATGGCGGGCTTTTGCCCAAGCCGGTCGTCCGCGACTCGATCGAGCTTGCCCCGGCGGAGCGAGTCGAGGTGGTCGTCGACTTCTCCGGGGTCGCCAGTATGCAGAGCGTGATCCTCGAAAACCACGGGGACGAGCAGGCGGACGGGGGGAGGACGGCGCAGATCATGCGGTTCGACGTCGTGGACAGGCCGGCGCCGCCGCGCATCACCATCCCGGATCCCTTGCGAACTGTAAGGGATTACTTCAATCCCTCAGGAACAGGAAGAGATTTCCTCGACCTACGGGTCGGCCTGAGTTCGAGGCCGAAACCCGTCACACGGGCCTTCGAATTCGACCGTGGAGGTGGAGAGTTTTCCATCAATGGGCAACACTTCGCCGGGCCGTGTCAACTTCATGGTGAGCCCGAACGCTTCGACGCGATCGTCGTCGAGGGCACCGACGAGATCTGGGAAGTGAGCAACTCGTCGGGCGGCTGGTACCACCCGGTCCACATCCACGACAACGAGTGGCAGGTCCTCGACCGGAACGGGCAGCCGCCTGCTCCGTGGGAAGTTGGCTGGAAGGAGACGTTCTTCCTGCGCCAGGACACCGTGCGAGTCCTTGCCCATTTTGAGACGGAGCGTGATCCGAAGTTCCCAGAATTCCGCGGCACATACGTCTTCCACTGCCATGTCATGGAGCACGAAGACCACATGATGATGTCGCAGTTCTCGGTGGTGGAGCACCAAGGAGACCGACCACCACCAACCCCGACAGATAACTGCCCGCCTTCGACAGGAACAGGCGGCTGATTCCCCGTATGACCAGTACGGAGGTGTCCCTCAATCCGTCGCTGCACGCCGAGCGGTCAGACGCGGAGGGTGGGTCGTACCGACATGCCACCGGCCAGGAGGACCGGAGAACGATGGGGGCGTTCAAGGTGTTGCCCAGGGCGCGGAGCGCGCACCGACGGAGGACGGAGTCCACCGAGTTGTACCGCGTCGCCGGGGGGCTGGCCGTGGTGGCCGGACTGATCCACCTGTATGTCGCGCCGGCCCACTTCGTGGAGGAGGGGCTGGCGTTCGGCGTTTTCATGCTCGTCGTCGGCGCGGCCCAGATGGTGGTCGGCGTGGCCTTCCTGGAGGAACCCACCCGCGCGCCCGTCCAGGCGACGATCATCGGCACGCTGCTGGTGGTGCTGCTGTACCTCGTCTCGCGCACGACCGGGCTGCCCTTCGGGCCGCACCCGGGCCGGCCCGAGGGGGTGGATACCGTCGACGTCGTCTCTAAGGCGACCGAGCTCACCCTGCTCTGGGTGCTGCTGTCGCTTCCGCACGGCGAGCGAATCCGGAGCCGCGCCCGCTCCTGATTGCGCCTGCCGGCCGGAGCGCCCAAAACTACGGTTTTCGGTGGTGTAGCGGCGGAGCTCACCCGTCTATCGTGGAATCGTTGAGCCCGCTGATACCCCGCAGTGGAGTGAGGGAATACCACTGCTCGTAGGCGACGTGGCTCTCCAATAACACCATAAATGGAGGGGAGACATGGCGGTCACGGACCGACAGTTTCTGTTACTTCTCCATCTCGGGTTAGGTGCCCTGTATTTGCACGGCTTTGGTAGCGGCTTAGCCGGCCTCTCACAACACGCACGTCTCGTGCGCTTCGCCGTCATTGGGGCCATGGTGCTGGCCTTCGCCGCCTGGGCCAGCGTGCTCACCGGCACGTATCTCATCTACCCCTGGTACAGAGCGGTGGCGCCGGCCGGCGCGGACCTGTCGGCCTTCCCGCAACGCTTCCTCCTGGCTGACCCCAGCCTCGAGCGCTGGCACAAGTTCGGGATGGAGTGGAAGGAGCACGTCGCCTGGCTCTCGCCGATCTTGGCCACCGCCGCGGCTTACCTAGCGGTGCGCTATAGATCGCAGCTCGAGGAGTGGGTGGGCGTCCGTCGGACGGTGCGTGTCTTCCTCACGCTTGCATTTGCGACTGGTCTCGTGGCCGGCGCCCTCGGCGCGGCGCTCAACAAGGTGGCGCCCAATGCGTTCGCGTTCCAGTAGCCCTTACGGGAGGAACAAAATGGATCGACGGATCACAGTAGACCGGACCTTCGGCTACGGCGTCGCCGCGGCGAGCGTTCTGGCTCCTGAACGGGAGCAGGCCCTCGCCCCGCCAGCGGCGCGAGAGAGCCTCGTGGTGGACCAGCGCCCGCTGGCCACCGCGCCCGACCACCGCGTCGTGGACGAGGCGCCCCCAGTCTCCGAACCCACCACGGCGAGCGTCAGGAACGGCCCGGCCGTGGCTGCGATCGTCGCGGCCGGCATCGGCTCAGCCTGCCTCGGGATCATCGTCACCGCCGAGGGGGCCTTCGCCGACTTCTCCCGCGCGCTCAACATTGTCAATCCCGTGGGGCCACTGAGCGGCAAGACCACCCTCATGGTGGCCCTCTGGCTGGTGGCCTGGGGGGTGCTCCACCTGGCGTGGCGGAGCCGGGACGTGAACTTCCCGCGCGCCGCGACGGCCACCGGCATCCTCCTCGTTCTCGGCCTGCTCGGGACGTTTCCGCCGATGTTCGACTTGATCGGGAGCCTCATCGAGCACCACTAAACCAGAGCCAAGATGGGGTCTACATGGTTGAGTGGCTGAAGGAGGCGCTGGGAGGCTCGTGCTTCGACTCCAACTCGAGCACCGGCGGCTGCCGGCACCGCTCAGAATTCGCGCAATTCTACGCGGGTTGCACCTTCGGACCGAGCGTAGCGTGCGCGGTTGGGAGTTTGCCATGCAACGCTTGGTTTTGGTCGGCGCATTGTTATTGGCGACGAGTGCTCTTCCATCCGCTGCCGCTGCGCACGACGGCGGAGTTTGCGCCGCGTTCGACTGCCCACATGAAGTTCATCTCAGTCCGGCCCAAGAGGCTGCTTCAAAGTCCACCAGGGCACGCCGAGCCTGCACGGTTTGACGTTCCTCTAGCGACCACGCATGGCGCGTGGAGCACTGGCAGCTTCTGGCAGCTTTTCGCGGCTGGCTGACAGGTGCCTCTCGCTACGGTGGGCCGTGGTGGGGGTAGACGGAGGTCCGCAATCGTGCACAGCCATCCAACAGCTCGACAGACCGGGTACCGCGACGCTGCGCGCCTCTCGGGAATCGAGAGGGTCCGATGAGCAGGAGTCCGATGAGCAGGAGGTCGTCCGAGCCTCCGCCCGCCCGCGCGGACCGCGCGCGATCGCCCCTCCACCAGGCGCTGCTGCGCGGCCGGACCGCAGAGCTGTCGCTGAGAATTGCGGATCTCGGCCAGCAGATCAGGCTCCGGAATTACCGGTTGTTCTTGCGGTCCGCGGAAGCCGGCCTTGGCCTGGTGGACGATCTGAGCCCGCATGCCGCCTGGCGCGCCGCTGAGCACGCTCGCCGTCGCGTCCCCGCCTACCGGATGCTCCTCGAACGCACCGGCTGGCGCGATGATCCCCGACTGGCGCCCGCCGAGCGGCTGCGCCGGCTGCCGGTCACCGACAAGGCGACCTACGTCAGGGCGTTCAGCACGGAGGACCGCTGCCTGGACGGCCGGATCCCCCCCGGTCGGCACCCAGATCGACGAGTCCTCGGGCGCATCGGGCACCCCGTACAACTGGGCGCGCAGCGCGGCCGAGCTGCGGGACGTGCACCGGCTGATGCACCAGTTCACCCGGTATTACTGCGGCACTGGGGTCATTAGTATCAACGGGTTCTCGATGGGCGCCTGGGCGACCGGCGTGAACGTCGGGGAGGCGATGCGCCTCAACAGGATGGTGAAGTCCACTGGGCCAGACGTCGACAAGATCCTCCACACCCTGGAGTTCTTCGGGCCGCGCTACTCCTACGTCATCACTAGCTATCCGCCCTTCCTCAAGCACCTGGTTGACGAGGGCAAGGCACGGGGCTTCGACTGGCGGGCCCATCGGGTCACCGGCATGGTGGGCGGCGAGGGCATGACCGAGGGCTTGCGTGCGTACCTCGAGCGCTCGTTCGACGCGGTCTACTCCGGTTACGGCGCCTCCGACCTGGACATCGGCATCGCCGCCGAGTTCCCGGTCACGGTCTGGTTGCGCAAGCACGCGGCGGCCGATCGCCGCCTGCATGTGGCGCTTTTCGGCGACGACCCGCGCTTGCCGATGCTGTTCCAATACAACCCGCTCGACCACTACGTGGAAACCAACGCGCAGGGGGAGCTGATCTTCACCATTAACCGGCTCAGCGTGCTCTCCCCGCGCATTCGCTAGAACATCCACGACAGCGGCGGCGTGATCCCTTTCGACAGCGTGCTGGCCGTGCTCCGCGACTTCGGGCTGGACCCGGTCGCCGCCTGCCATCGCCCCGGCCAGCCCATCTTCCGGCTGCCGTTCCTGTACCTGTTCGGTCGCAGCGACAGCACGCTCTCCTACATGGGCGCCAATATTTACCCTGAGGACGTCGAAGAGGCGCTCTTCGCGGATCCCGAGGACGAGCGCCGGCTTGGCGCCTACTGCCTGGAACTCGTCGACGTCGGCGGGGGGGAACAGCGCCCCTGCCGTATACAGGTAGACGGCCCCCTTTCTGCGGCGAATGCATTGACATATGCCTCCGACACGGCTAGAGTTTTTCGGTGTCGGGGGCACCGCGGTACCAGAGTTATATCGACGATGAGTCAGGCATCCGTTTCGTGTTCAAAACTGACGACGCCGAACCCGACATGCTCCATATCTCCATATCTATGCGCGGCACCTCACCACGCCTGACGACGCGATAGAGACGTTCTTTAGTGGACGGGCGCGCTGGAATGCATCACAGGAACGCCTCGAAAGTTTGTCTCCAACGCACGGCCTGTACTGGTTCTGGGATCGAACGTGATCGCGTGGTAATGGTGATCTCGTGCTTCCGTGGGAGGAGGTCTAATGCCCAAGCGCAAGATCTCAGGGCCAGAGCCCTACGAACTCGACGAGGCCACCGCGGAACGCCTTGAGCACCTGACTGCGGCTGCCGATCACGAGTTGGCTGATGAGCGCGTCGGCATCCGTTGGCGGCGAGCTTCACTCGATGTGGTGCGCCAAGCCGCCGAAATCGCTGGGGTGCCCTACCAGACCTACGTAAAGCAGGTGGCTTTCCGCTAGGCGTTGACGGACCTGAAGGACGCAAAGGCTGCTGGCGTGCTGGCTGCGGAGAAACCTACTGCCGGCGCGTTGGGAAGCCGATAATCAGCTCGAATGGCATTCACGGTCTTGCTGGCCGCACCGCGCGGCTTTTGTGCTGGTGTGGAACGGGCGATTCGAACGGTCGAGCTGGCGCTCGACAACCGCGCGCCAGGCGATGCGCGACCCGTCTACGTGCGCCACGAGATCGTGCACAACAAGGTCGTTGTCGACGACCTGCGGGCACGCGGAGCCGTCTTTGTCGAAGACACCCGCGAGATCCCGGCGGGCGCCACCGCCGTGTTCTCTGCGCACGGCATCTCGCCGACGGTGCGCAAGGAAGCCGCCGCGCGCGGGCTCATGACCCTCGACGCGACCTGCCCGCTGGTCTCCCGAGTTCACGCCGCCGTCCTGCGCTACGCCGCGCGCGGCTACACCATTCTGTTTGTGGGCCACGCCGGCCACCCCGAAGTAGAGGGGGTCATGGGCGAGGCGCCCGACCAGGTTCGGCTGATCCAGACCATTGCTGATGCTTCTCGGGTTGAAGTGCCTGATGAGGGCAGGGTTGCGTACGCGACGCAGACCACGCTGAGCCTGGACGACGTCGCGGCCATCGTCGATACGTTGCGCGCCCGCTTTCCCTCGATGGTGGGACCCGAATCGGGCGACGTCTGCTACGCGACCCAGAATCGCCAGGAGGCGGTGCTCGCGTTGGTGTCGCAGCACGGCGCCGAGGTTGTGCTCGTGCTGGGCTCGCCCAACTCGTCCAACTCGAATCGGCTACGCGAGGTGGCCGAGAGCGCGGGTGCGCGGGCGTACCTGCTCGGCAGGGCGGATGAATTGCAGGCAGACTGGCTGGCGGGGGCTAACCGCGTTGGTGTAAGTGCAGGCGCGTCCACGCCCGAACACCTGGTCCAGGGGCTGGTGGAGCGACTGCGCACGCTGGGAGCGACCGACGTGCAGACCGTTGAGACGCGCGTCGAGGACGTGTTCTTCGCGCCCCCTCCAGTGCGAAGAGGCTGAACGGCTGTAGACTCGTAGCCGAATGACCGATAAGACGGGCGCGATTCGCACCCGTGCGGCGGAGACGCCGACCACCTGGCGCTGCTTGACCTGCAACTACGAGGTGGTCGACAAGATGCTGCCCAGGAAATGCCCGCGCTGCGGCGCGTCGCGCGTCAAGTTCGTCGAGGTGGGCGCCAAGGCTGAGAACGAGGAGTGAGGAACTCCGACCGCTCACCGTCGCCGGCCTGGTAGCCCTGGCGCTGCTCGGACTGGGCGAGGCGGCGCCGGCCGCATTCCCGGTCCTGGTCAGCATTGAAGGGCACGGCGCCGCGCTTCGGGTCAGCGTCGACGGGCAGACGCACGAACTGTCGTCCGTACTGGGCGGCGGCTGGCGCGACGTCACGTTCGCGCAACCCGGTCCGCTGCAACGCGAATACCAGATCGATGGTAGCGATACCACGGCGACCAACGATCGGCCGTCCCTGTTGTTCGGCGGAGGATTGGTCGACTCACCGCTGTATCGCTTCGACGCGTGGCTGCGGGATGAGTCGAGCTACAGCCGCTGGGAGCGTACCCGGGTCATCGACCTCTCCACTGGCCTGACCGTTCCTTCGGATGCCAGGCCGCTACCGACCGACTTTCGGATCGAAGCCGCCGTGCGGCGGCCCGAAGCGCCGGCGCATCTGTGGCTGAACAGCGCGACTCCTGATCGTCGCGAGGGCCTCGAGCTGGACCGTGACCGGCGTAACGCGCGCTGGCTGATCGAGCGCGGCGGCGGGACCGACGCCCTGCCCCGCTGGTTCTTCCCCGAGCAGCCGGCGCCCTTCGCTGCCGGGCTCCTGAACCTCATCGGCCGCAGCGCGGCGGCGGGCTTCGCGCTCGTACTTGCGACGTGGGTGCTGGCGCACGTGATTCGTGCGGTGCGCCGCATCCCGACGGTAGATCTCGAGAAGGCCCTGAGCGCTCGAATCGTGGCGGATGTGCTGCTCGCCGCCTGGCTGGTGGCCGCGGCGGTGGTGACGACACGGGCGTACCACCAGCTGCCGCACGTGCTCGACGCGGTGTCCTACACCTTCCAGGCCGGGCTGTTCGCCGCGGGCAAGCTCGCATTGTCCGCGCCGCCATTGGTGGACGACTTCAGGGGACCGTTTGAAGTCCTGTGGCAGGGGCGACTGTTCTCGCAGTATCCGCCCGGCGCGCCGGCCGCTTACGCCCTGGGCCAGGTGGTTGGCCTCGGGTGGCTGATCGGACCGCTCGCCTGCCTGGCGCTGATCGGCGCCACCTCGTGGACCGCGGGTGTGCTGTTTGGACCGGGCTGCGGCCTGGCAGCGCTCGGCCTGGGCGTGCTGTCGCCGTTCGTGCTGTTCCAGGCCGGCTCGTTCCTGAGCCACCCGATCGCAGCCGGGCTCCTGGCCGGCGCACTCGCCGCCTTTGTGGCCGGTGAGCGCGACGGGGAACTGCGCTGGTATGCGCTCTCCGGCGCCCTGCTTGGCGCCGCGTTTCTCACGCGCGAAGCAGCGAGCGTGCTGTTCGCCTTGCCCCTCGGCGCGCGTCTGCTCGCCACCCGTCGCTGGCGCCCGCTGCTGCGGATCTGCCTCTTCGGCGTGCCATTCGTTCTGACGTACCTCGTGTATAACCAGCACCTGACGGGCAGCCCGTGGTTGCTGCCGCGCACCCTGTTCAACGCCACCGACCACTTCGGCTTCGGCGACGGCATCGGCTTTCACACGCGTCACACGCTCGCGGCAGGCCTGGCCAATACTGACGAACTGCTGACGATCTTGCAGTTCGATCTCTTCGGCTGGCCGCCACTGTTCACACTCGGCCTGCTCAGCGCGCCGTTCCTGGTCGGCCGCCCGCGGACGTGGGACGTGCTGGCCGCGGCTGGCTTCCTGGCGTTCGTGACCGCCTACGCGGCGTACTTCTATCACGGTATCGCGCTCGGGCCACGCTACTACTTCGAAGCCATGCCATGGCTGCTGCTGCTCGCCGCGCGCGGTGCACAGCTACTCGCGCAGATGGCGCGGAGCCGCGCCGCGGCTGCCATCGTCCTCGGCCTGCTGGCGCTGAACACGCTGCTCTTCTACGTGCCTCTCGAGCTCCAGCGGCGCCTGGACCTCAGTGGTCAATCCGGCGGCGTCAAGATCAGCCTGGACTTCGTGCAACCATCGCTGCTCGGGCCTCAGCTCACAAACCTGCCGACCCCGTCGCTGGTGGTGACTGACGACTGGTGGTTGTTCAACACCTCGCTCGCGCCACTGAACTGTCCGCGGCTGCCGGACTGCGACGTCCTGTTCGCTCTGGCGGGCACCCCCGAGGCGGTGAGCGCGCTTCAGGCTCAATATTCCGGCCGCGCCCTGCTGCGAGCAGTGAACCGGGCTGGACACATTCAGCTGATTTCCCCGGAAGGGGCCCAACTGGTGGGGAAGGCGCGACGCGGCTGACCGACGGAGGTAGCCTGATTCAGCGTATGCCGAGTAGTCGCAGTCTCAAGGTCGGCGATCGAGCGCCGTTGTTCAACCTGCCTTCATCGACGGGTCAGCCGGTTAACCTGAGCGAGAACCTCAGCCGCGGGCCGGTCGTCCTGGCCTGGTATCTCTTCGACTTCGGACGTGTTTGACGCGCGGAGCTGGAAGGGTTCCGTGAGAACTACGAACGATTCCAGACGCTGGGGGCGAGCGTGCTCGGCATGTGCGTCGAGAGCGATCGCGCACATACTGCCTTTGCTGCCGCGCTGGATGTGCAGTTTCCGCTCGTCAGCGACTTCAATCGCCAGATCGTGCGGCAGTTCGGCATTGATTACACCGAAGACGAGCCCTTCGGCGGCTGGTGGGGAATGAGCCGTCGCTCGGTGTTCGTGCTGGATCGGGACGGGATCGTTCGCTACGCGTGGATAACAGACGACCCTCTGGTCGCGCCGGATGTGGAGGAGGCTATCAAGGCGGTCCAGGCGATGAGATGAGTTCCGAGTTCCGAGTTCCGAGTTCCGAGTTCCGAGTTCCGAGTTCCGAGTTCCGAGTTAGCGGCTTCGCCGAGGATTGCTGCGTTTCGGCGCGCCTGTTCTGTATCCCGGCGCCGAGCGCCTAGACCTAGAACCCGTCCGCCGAAGCGGAACCCGGAACGCGGAACCCGGAACGCGGAACGCCCTACGCCTTCGTCCAGTCGGCGATATTGGAAGACCACTCGTCGAACGGACTCAGATTCGGACCGTTCAGCGACTTGATTTTGGCGTCGACCGAGTTGCGGTCGATGAGCGGGATGGTGACGTTCGAGCTGACGACCATGTCGTTCATCTGCATCCACAGCTGCGTCGCCTTCTGGACGTCTGTCTCGGATTTGACCTGGTCGAAGAGCTTGTTGTAATCCGCATTGACCCAGCGCAGATAGTTGCGCGCCGACCATTGGTTCGCCTTCTGCGCGATGTCGATCTCGGGATTGCCGCTATACCACGCTTTCATGTAGTTGAGCGGAAACGGTGAGCCGAAGGTCGATGTGTACATCTCGACGTCGGTGTAGAAGTGGCTGTTGGTGTCGGGATTACCTGGATCGGCAGAGAAGAACACGCCTGCATCGACCGACTTCAACTCAGTTTCGATCCCGATCTGCTGCCAACCCGATTTGACCAGGTCCTGCTCCTTCTGCCTGAGCGAGTTGATCGTCGTCTGATAGACGACGTGCATGCGCGCCCCATCGGGCGTCATTCGCACGCCATCACCGCCACGTTTGTAGCCAGCCTGATCCAGGATCTGATTCGCCTTATCAATATTGAACTCGAGCGTCGTGTTCTTGGACGACAGGTTGGTGGGCGTCGTCAGCACATTCGGCGATGCATTGCCCGACTGTCCGTAGAGCTGTTTGGCCATGGTCTCGCGGTCGATCGCGAGCGCCATCGCCTGCCGCACGCGCTGATCGGTCAGGAACGGGTGTTTGCTGGCGGGGCTGGACCGCTCACCGTTGAGATCGGTATTCGGGTCAGCCTGGTTGAGGTGGAGCTGCTCCACGCCACCGCCAGCGCCAATCACCAGGTCGCCTTTGCCGCCCTGCAGTAGCCCGTTCAGTACCTGAGCCTCGACCTGCAGGTTCCAGGCGTAGTCGTACTCGCCCGTTTGGAGCACAGCCCGAGCCGCCGAGACGGCGTCGCCGCCGCCTTTAATGTTGATCTCGCTGAACGACGGCTTGTTTGGCTCGCGGTAGTTCGGGTTGGGCACCAGCGTGAGCGTGTCGCCCGGCTTGAACTCCTGGACCATGTAGGGTCCGGTCCCGAACGACTTGAGATTGAAGGGAGCTTCACGCGATGCCGTGCCAACGTACTGCTGGAGCGTGTGCTTCGGCAGGATCTGGCCACCCGCCCCGACGAATGGCACGTACCAACCGCCGGTCGGCTGCTTGAAGGTCAGACGTACGGTGGTGGGGTCGACTGCCTCAACTTTGTCGAGGTCGACGTACAGCCCCAGGGTAGTTGCCGCGGTCTGCGTGTTGGTGACGTACTGGTGGGTGAAGACAATATCGTCCGCGGTGAATGGCTCGCCGTCAGCCCACTTGATGCCCGGCTTGAGCTTGTACGTGGCGGTCTTGCCGTCGGCGCTCAGTCCGCCGCTGTCCTTGCTGGGGACCTCGGCAGCCAGGACGGGCGTGAACTTGCCGTCGCCGCTGACCGTCATGAGCGGCTCGCAACAGAAGCGCCCGGCGATGGAGTCCTTGGTGCCCTGCGACAGGTGCGGATTGAGGATGGTCGGGCCCTGCCACATCAGGATGCGCAACGCGCCGCCGCTTCCGCGAGCCCCTGCAGGCGCGGCCGCGGCGGCCGGCTTGCTCGTCGCGCCGGCCGCCGGAGCTGTCGTCGGCGCCGCCGGCGCGGGTGCGCCGGCAGTTGGCGCGCTGATCGTCGGCGCCGCCGACGAGCAGGCGCCGAGCAAGGAAGCAAACACGCCACCCGTCAGGCCCACCGCGGCGCGGGCCAGCAACGTTCGTCTCGTGAACCCAACGGGTGTCGCCGCCATGGTGTTTTAAGTCGCTCCTTCGATCGCTCGTTGTGTGAGCACTTGCGCCAGGTGCGTCTTGTACTCCGCGCTGCCGCGCACGTCGCTGGCCGGATCCAGTCCCTGGTTGGCCTGACGTGCTGCCTCGGCCGGGGAGGCCCCGGACGCAAGCGCTTGCTCGACGCCACTGGCGCGTACGGGCGTGGCCGCTGCATTCGTGATGCCAACCCGCCACTGGCCGTCGTCCATGCGCTGAGCGCCCGCGCCGACGATGGCCCAGTCCGACAGCCGCCGTCGGAACTTGATGTACCTGTGCGGCCCGCTGGCCACAGGGAAGCTCACTTCGGTGATGAGCTCATCCGCCGCCAGAGGGGTGGTGAACAGGCCGAGGAAGAACTGACTCGCCGGAATCGAGCGCCGGTTCGTGCTGATCGTGGCGTCCAGCATCAGCGCCAGCGTCCCGTAATCGCCAGCCGGATCGGCGTGCGCCAGGACGCCGCCGATCGTGCCCATGCTGCGGACCTGCAGGTCGCCAACCTCCCCGGCGACCTCCGCCAGCAGTGGCAGCGCCCGCTGCACGTCAGCCGACTGCTCGATCTGGTAGTGGCGCGTGAGGGCGCCGACGCGCAGCGTGCCGTTGTCGCGCCGGATGTAGCCCAGCTCACCCTCGAGCGGATTGATGTCGACGAGCATGGTGGGTTGGGCGAGCCGCAGGCGCATCAGTGGGATCAGGCTGTGGCCGCCAGCCAGCACCTTGACGTCCTCACCCTGGCCGAGCAGGCGCGAGGCCTCGTCCACGGACGAGGCGCGTTGGTAGCGAAACGCGGCAGGAATCATGCGCGCACTCCCTCCTGCGCCTGGCGGATCTGCTT
>VBGG01000079.1:24608-25705 GCA_005883405.1 Chloroflexota bacterium
AGATAGTCCGCGAGCGTGCCGGTCAGCAGTTGACCCGTCTGCGGATCGTAGGAGACCTCCTCGAACAGCGCCTGGGCGATGCCCTGAGCGATGCCGCCGTGGAGCTGACCCTCGACGATGAGCGGATTGATGATGTTGCCGCAGTCGTCGACGGCGGTGTACTTCAGCAGCTTGACATCGCCGGTCGCGGGATCGACCTCCACCTCGCAGACGTGGCTGCCGAACGGCCACACGAAATTGGGCGGATCGAAGTAGCTGGTGGCCTCCAGCCCATGGTCGGTGCCGGCTGGCAGGCCGGCGCCGTACGCCGCGAAGGCGACTTCGGCCATGGTCTTGGCACTGCCAGGGTTGCCCCTGACGTGGAAGCGGCCCTGGTCGAAGACCACGTCGTCCGCGGACGCCTCCAGCATGTTGGCGGCGATCTTCTGCGCTTTGGCGACGATTTGCTTGCCGGCCGTCCGGACCGCCATGCCCCCGACCGCCAGGCTGCGACTGCCATACGTGCCGTAGCCGAATGCCGGGCCCTCGGCGGTGTCGCCGTGCCGCATCTCTATCGGTTCGTACGGCAGCCCGAGGGTGTCAGCGGCGATCTGCGCAAACGTGGTGTCGTGACCCTGCCCATGCGCGTGGGTGCCGACGAACACTTGCGCCGAGCCAGTCGGGTGAACGCGGACCTGCGCCGATTCGACCAGCGCCAGACCGCCCGTCGCGGGCGCCGTCGCGGCGCTGGGGCCAAACCCGCAGATCTCGATCCAGGTCGAGAGGCCAATGCCCAGATAGCGACCGTCCCTGCGCGCCTGCTCCTGGCGCCGGCGAAAGTCGTTGTAACCCGAGAGCTGCAGGGCACGCTCCAGCGCGCCGTTGTAGTTGCCCGAGTCGTACACCAGACCGAAGTTGTTGGTGAACGGAAATTCCTCGGGGCGCACGAAGTTCTTCTGTCGCACGGCCACCGGGTCCATCCCGATCTCCTGCGCCAGCTTGTCGAGCATGCGCTCGACCAGGTGCGTCGCTTCGGGCCGACCGGCCCCACGATACGGGTCGGTGGGGACGCGGTTGGTGAGCACGCCCACGGTGCGCGCGGCGATGCCACCGGGCCA
>VBGG01000092.1:0-1756 GCA_005883405.1 Chloroflexota bacterium
TTGATCGCCAATCCCACCAGCAGAATCATGCCAATCATCGAGAACACGTTCAGCGTGTAGCGAAACAGGAAGGTGGCGACAACCGCTCCGCTGAAGGCGAGCGGCAGGCCAAACAGAATGACGAGGGGGTGAACCAGCGAGTTGTACAGAATGGCCATCAGCAGATACGCAAGCAGGATGGAGATAACCAGCGCCGTGCCCAGCTGGCCAAAGCTCTGCGCTTGCTGCTGCACGCTCCCGCCCTGCAGGGTGGTGTACCCGGGTGGTAACGCCAGCCGATTCACGGCTTGCTGCACGGCGGGCGTCACCTGGCTCTGAACAACACCGTCACCCAGGTTTGCCGCGACGGTCACCTGGCGGTGACGGTCGCGACGATTGATCTGCGACGGCGTGGTGACGTCGGTGATGGTCGCGATCTGCGATAGGCGGAGCGGACGCGTTCTGCGCGAGCAGAATCCGTACGTCCAGGTCCTGACCATCCGGCTGGCGATACTTCGTGGCCACTACGCCGGAATACGCCAGACGAACCGCGCTGCCGATCGACTGCGCCGACACTCCCGCCTGAGCTGCCCTGGTGCGGTCCACGTTGATGTCGAGCTCCGGCAGCGCCGCGGCGGAGCTATTGGTGATGTCACGCAGACCGGCGATGCCCTGGAAACTTTCCTCCAACTGCCCGGCCAACGAATTCAGCACGGTGCTGTCCGGCCCTTGAATGATCTCCGAGACCGGTTGGCCGGCACCCTCTGCGCCGGAGACGTTCACCTGGATCTTGGCACCAGGCACTCCGGCCAGCCGCTGGCGGACCTCTTCAGCGATCGCGGTGATGCCGCGTTTGCGCAAACTCTTATCGCCGACATCGACTGAAACGCTGCCGTTGGTCGCCCCCGCCGTGCCCCCGGCGAACGGCCCGCTCGAGGCGCCGCCGATGGACGCACTGAGGATGCCATGCTGAATCTCGGGCACCTGCAGCAACTGTCCCTCGATTTCGCGCATGACCGCGTCGTGCGCGCCCAGTGACGTTCCGGGCGGCATCGTGGTGGATATCGTGAACGTGCCCTGATCGGTATTTGGGAAGAAGTTGATGCCACACCAGGCTCCAGACCAGGAGCCGACCGTAGCGTTCCTCCAGGCTCAAAAAGCCGCGGTCCCACCATCTTGCAAACGCCGCCAGTGGCCCTCCCCTTCGCTCGAGATCGGTGCCGGATCGCAGGAGCTTCGAGGCCAGCATCGGCGTCAGCGTGAACGACACCACCAGCGACATCAGCGTGGTAGCGGCAACTGTGAACCCGAACTCCTTGAAGAACGAACCAATCGTTCCACTCACCAGGCCGACTGGGGCAAAGATCACTACATCGACCAGCGTGATGGCGAGCGCGGCCAGACCGATTTCCGCGCGTCCGATGATGGCCGCCTGTGGTGGGGTTTCCCCTTGTGCGACGTGCCGCAGGATGTTCTCGAGGATGACGATCGAGTCATCCACGAGGATGCCGATGCTGAGGACCAGGCCAAGCGTGCTCAGCTCGTTCAGGCTGAAACCGAGCAAGCCCATGATGACGAATGCGGCCAGGAGGGTGGTCGGGATCGACAGGAGAACGATGAACGAGACCCGCAGCAAGTGCAGGAACAGCAGCAGGATGACCGCGGTGAGGACTACGGCAGTGATGAGCTCTTCCTGCACGCCGGCGATGGCCGTGCGTATGGAGGTGCTCGTATCCGAGACGACGAGCAACTGTGCGCCGGCAGGGAGCTGTGCGCG
>VBGG01000092.1:1823-2634 GCA_005883405.1 Chloroflexota bacterium
TTGACTCGCGTCACGCCTGTAGGTACCTGCCCAGTGACCGTCACGCTAGCTACGTCCCGAACATGAATGGGCGAATCTGCCGTTCCGCCGATCACAACATCGGACAGATCTTCTGGACGACGGACCAGCGCGTTGACGCGCAGGTTGTAGTCGCGCGCGCCACTGTCGAGGGTGCCCGCTGGGGCGGACAGGTTGTCGCCGCCAAGACCTGTCTGTAACTGCGCTAGCGAGATTCCGTAGCCCGCGAGCCGGTACGGGTCGATGGCGACCTGGATTTCTCGCTTTTGACCCCCGATGAGCGAGACCTGCGAAACACCATTGACTTTCTGAAATTCGGGCAACACCGTCTGATCCGCGATGTTGAACAGATCCGTGCCAGGGAGCGTGTCGCTGATGAGCGCCAACTGCATCACTGGCAGCGCCGAGAGGTCGATCTTGGTGACCGTGGGGCGCTGAGCTTCCGGTGGCAGGCTCTGAACGACGGCGTTGACCTGGCGCTCGACGGTCGTAGCGATGAGGTCCGGGTTGGACTTGTCGGTGAAGGTCAACGCGATGGTCGAAGCGCCCTCGGACGACGTGCTGGTCATGACGTCCAGGTTGCTGATGCTGGCTACGGAGTCTTCGATGACCTGTGTGACCAGGCGCTCAACCTCGGTTGGGCCTGCGCCCGGGTAGGGGGTGATAATCGTGACCACGGGAATGTTGACGCTCGGCAACAGATTGATCGGCAGTGCCGAGTACGCCAGCAGCCCGGCAATAGCCACCGCGACAAAGATCGCAATGACGGCAAGCGGCTTGGCGACCGAAAGGC
>VBGG01000490.1 GCA_005883405.1 Chloroflexota bacterium
ATCTTGAGCATGCGCGGTCCCAGCGTAGCCGATTGACGCGCCGCTTCATACGTCGGTACGTTCTCGCTGACCAGGCAATGTTCACGACCAGCGAGCGCATCGAGCGTTGACCGTCCCGCAGCCCCGGGTGTACCTGGATCAAACGCGTTCGTGACTGATGTGATTGAAAAACCGGTTGGTACAGGCGTCATCGGCGTCGGCTTGATCGGCTCGTACCACGCGACCAGCCTCGCCCAACGCCTCCTTGGCGTCCGACTCGTCGGACTGGCCGACGCCATGCCCGGAGTGGCTGAACGTCGCGCGACGGCCCTCGGCTGTGCCTTCTGGACCTCTGACTACCAGGAGCTGCTGAGAAATCCCGCCGTCGAAGCGGTGGTGATCGCCACACCCGCCGCGAACCACGCCGATGCGATCGTCGCCGCCGCCCAGGCCGGCAAGGCAGTCTTCTGCGAAAAACCGATCGCCAATGAATTGGCCGACGCCAATCGAGCCATCCGCGCGGCACGCGACGCCGGCGTCATTCTCCAGATCGGTTTCCAGCGCCGCTTCGATCGTGCTTTCGTCCGCGCACGGAGGCTCGTCGATACCAGCAAGCTCGGCCAGATCCAACTCCTCCGATCGGTCACCCGCGATCCGAGCCTCGATCGGCCCGAGCGCGTTTCGCCCTGGTCGATCTTCCGCGAAACCCTGATCCACGACATCGACGTGCTGCGGTTTCTCGCCGGCGGCGCCGAGCCCGTCGAGGTGTACGCCACGGCCGATGCGCTCATCCTGCCGGACTGGAAAGCGCGCGGCATGCTGGATACGGCGGTCATGACGCTGCGCTACGACTCGGGCGCGATGGCCACCGCCGACGCCAGTTTCCAGGCCGTGTACGGCTACGACGTCCGCGCCGAGGTGTTCGGCTCCGAGGGCATGGCCAGCGTCGGCGAATCGAATTCGATCGACCTGATCCACCACAGCCGCGCGGGTTCCACTCGCACACGACCAAACTGGTTTCTCGACGTGTTTGGCGAGGCATACACTACCGAGCTGGCCCATTTTGTCGCCTGCGTCCGCGGCCAGGCCCCGCTCGAGAGCACCGGCGAGGACGGCCGCGCCGCCCTCGTCGTGGCGCTGGCCGCCATCCGCTCGGTCGAAAGCCATCGGCCGGTCCGCATCGACGAGATCCAGCCTTAGAATCGTTCGCTCACGCCCGCGCCGTCGGGCTGACGATCACGCAACTTCGCGCGACCGCCATTCGTCGCCGCGACCAAACTCGAGCGGATCAAGCGCCGGCGCTTCTGCCTCTTCAGCGCCAGGCGCCGACCGCAACACCACCTGGGCCGCCAGCAACCCGACGCCGACGCACACCGCCGCGAGCATATAGGCGAAGTGGTAGCCGTCGGTGAGCGCGTCCTTCAGGGCGTTACCCTGGGCGACGAGCGCGGCGGTTCGGTCTGAGGCCAGACTTCCGAGGACAGCCAGCCCGAGCGCTGCCGCGAGCTGCATCGAAACGTTGACGATTCCAGACGCCAGCCCGGCGTCCTGGGTGGGCACGTCCGCCAGTGCGATTGTCAGCAGCGGCATGAAGCTCATGCCGGCGCCCACGCCCATCAGTGCGAACGCGAAGAACAGCCTTGGGAAATAGCTGGACTGGTCGTCGGCGCCCGCCAGCAGCCCGAGACCAGCGATCATCGACAGCAGCCCAAGATTGAGCGTCGGCCGCGGCCCAAACCGTTGTACCAGGCGGGCGGTGATCCCCAGTGACAGCCCGCCGACTACCAGCGTCTGGGGCAGAAACGCGAGGCCAGTGCGCATTGGCCCGAAGCCCAGCACGTGCTCGAGATACAGCGCGCTGAAGAAGAAGGACCCGAACATGCCCGTGGCTGCAAGCCCGCGCAGGACGCTCGAACCGGTCAAGCTGCCCAGCTGCAAGATACGCGGCGGCAGGATCGGGTTGGCCAGGCGTGCCTGGAGGATGCCGAAGATGGCCAGCAGTAACACTGCCGTTCCGCCGAAGCCGAGCGTCTGAGCCGAGTTCCAGCCGTACGCCGGCGCCTCGACGATGGCGTAGATGCCCAGCATCAGAGCCAGCGTGACCAGCACGGAGCCCAATACGTCCACACCCTGAGCGAGCCCGATGCCCTCGTTGTCCCGAATCAGCGCGCGGCCAAGCAACGCGGCAACCAGCCCGATGGGCAGGTTAATGAAGAAGATCCAGTGCCAGTCGACCGACTGCGTCAACGCGCCGCCCAGCACCAGCCCGATCGAGCCGCCACCGACGGCCACGAAGACGTAGGTGCTCATCGCCCGCGCGCGTGCGAGCGGCTCCGTGAACTCGGTCACGATGATCGCGACGATCACCGACGAGGACACCGCACCGCCGATGCCCTGCACGAAGCGGGCGGCCACCAGCACCACCTGGTCCTGGGCAAGACCGCACACGGCGGAGGCGAACGTGAAGATGGCCACACCGGCCAGGAAAACGCGCTTGCGGCCGATCAGGTCACCCAGACGGCCGGCCAGTAGCAGGAAGCTGCCGAAGCTGATCAGGTAGGCATTCACCACCCAGGTGAGATTGGCCTGGTCGAAATGCAGGTCGGCCTGGATGGTGGGCAGGGCCACGTTGACGATGGTGACGTCGAGCGTGTTCATCAGCTGAGCGAGACAGACGACGATGAGCGCCAGCCAGCGGCGGCGGTTGGGCTCGTGGAGCGCCCGCGAAGCGAATTCCGACATGGTCGGTCACTATAGCAGATATAATCCACGTATCAATGACGATTTACGGAGCAATGACGCTCAATGAATGACATACAATCGAGAGGTGATGTTACGATTGATGGGTCGATGCAGTCCGCGCCGACGCCCGGATCGATGGTGCTGCTGACTCGGCTCTCGCGCGTCGTCTACCGCCGCGCCACCGAGGACGTCATCGGCATGAGCTTGAAGGAGTACATGGCGCTCAATCATTTGCGCGAGCAAAAGCTCATGACCCAGCAGGCGCTCGGTGACCTCCTGCATCTGGATCCCAACAACTGCGTGCTGCTGCTCAACGTGCTCGAAGCCGGCAAGCTGGCCGTTCGCCGTCGCGACTCTGCTGACCGGCGACGCCACATCGTGGAGCTCACGCCCGAGGGCCAGCGCGCCATCGAGCGTGCCGATCGCGCCCTCGAAAGCATCGAGGATGACGTGCTCGGTGCGCTGACCCTCGACGAGCGCGCGCTGCTCCACCGTCTCCTGAGCCGGGCGCTCGAAGGCAGCTCGGCCGACGCCGCTCGGCCTCGCGATCGCCTCGCCGGCTGATCCGTCCGTGTCTGCCGGTTTTCGAAGCGGCCGTCGTGGCCCCCACCCGCCGATCAGCGGGCGCTGATCCCGCTGTTCACGTTGATGACCGACGCAGTGATACCGCCGCCGCGCTCTGAGGCGACAAACGCCGCGGTGTCGGCGAACTCCTGGATGGTCGGCCGTTTGCGCAGCATCGAGATCGAGACGAGCATGTCCTTGGCCGCGTCGAGTGGATCGTTTTCCAGCACAACGCCCGCGGTCCACAGGCACGCGACCCGCACGCCGCGAGGCCCCACCTCCGCCGCCAGGTAGCGCATGAAAGATTCCGTCGCCGCATCGGCGGGCCCGGTGCCGCCCATCGCCCACACCTCCGGCGGAGTGGTCGCCTCGCCGGAGCCACTGGTCACCATGAGAATAACGCCCGATCCCTGCTGGACCATGTAGCGGGCCGTCGCTCGAGCGGTGATGAAGTTCGACCGAAGTCCGCCGGTCGTCGGGCGCAGGAAATCGTCGACGTCGAGCTCCAGCAGGCGCGTACCCTGGACGTCACCGCGCGAGGTCAGGTTGAACGACACGTCGATGCGTCCCGCCTGATCAACCACCGACGCGGCGTGTGCTTCGACCGCCCGCTCGTCCAGGCAATCGACGACCGCCACGTGCGCCAGCCCACCGGCTGATGCGACCTCGTCCGCCACCGTGCGCAGCGTCGCCTCGGTGCGACCGACCAGGAAGATGGTTGCGCCCTCCCGCGCGAACGTTCGCGCCACGCCACGGCCGATGCGGCCGCCCCCACCATAGATGATGGCAGTCTTGCCCCCGAGTAGTTGGTCCATGCGTCTGTGCACTCCATTCATTGGGCTGCCTCTGCGGACGCCCACACCATTCAGTCGGAGCCGCTGCGCGGATTGCGACATGGCGACGTCGTGGCGATCTCGGACATCATCGCGCCCGCGCGCCTCGCCGCCTTCACGTTGCGGAACGCTGGGAGCGGGAATTTATGCGGCAGGACCGCCGTTTGGAATTGTGTAAGCGCTTGCGGTGGATCCCAACACACCGCAAGGCAATGACGGATGTTGGGGTGGCTGGCGGGTCCCGCCGGAGCGCGTCTACCGCCGGCCGCGTGCGAAGTTTGGGCGTACTCCAGAAGGATCTGTCGAACCATGTCTGGGACGTGGAAGCGTTGGCAGGATTGGCTGACTGTCGTTGTGGGTGTGCTGTTGTTCGTTGCGCCGTTCATTTTCGGAGCGGGCGCGGGCACGCCAGCTGCTTTGACAGCCTACATCGGCGGTGTGTTGCTGGTGATCGCGGCCGTGTGGAGCCTGTCCAGTCCGTCCAATCAGGCAGCTGAATGGGCGGCGGTTGTTGTCGGTGCGTTGGTGTTCATCGCGCCGTGGGTGATTGGCTTCACGAGCCTGACGCCCATCGCCTGGAGCGCCTGGATCGCTGGCTTGCTGGCGGTAGTGCTCGGAGGCTGGGTCTTGCTGAGCGGGCGCGGCCGTCCGGCTCTCGCCGGCTAGCGAGAAGTCAAGTTGGTTCATCCAGCCGGGGGCTCGCCCTCGGCTGGATGCCGGTGCAGCCGGCATGACCGTTTTTAAGTGCGAGCTCGGGCGCGAACGTCGCGAGCCGTTACGCTGGCTCCGCATCGCTCGCACACTGGCACCAGGTGGGAGAGTTGGCCGCAGCCTCGATGTTCGAGCTGCACCGGTCCGCCTGGCGGATCGGCCAGGTACCGATCGCCCCACTGCATCAGCCCGACGATGAC